>JAZTZQ010000031.1:0-5417 GCA_045637565.1 Candidatus Nanosyncoccus sp.
CTTGCATTTTCGTCGTCTTCGTAAGCGGCGGTGCCCTCAATGTAGCATTTGGCAATGTCCTCGATAGTCAAGTGTTCGATTGGTTTTTGCTTCAGGGCGTACATCGTCTTCGCGACGTGGAGGCCGACGTCGCCGCCGAAATTGGCTCTTATCACTTTGGCGCCGGCGTATTCGTAGAGGCGCGCGATGGAGTCACCAACGATGCTAGTGTAGAGATGGCCGACGTGGAGGACTTTGAAGGGGTTGGGGTCGCTGAATTCACAAATGATTATCTGGCCTTGGTATTCGACTGATTTGTAATCGGCGTTTAGTTCGCTAATGGCGACCTGTAGATAAGCGTCCGATAGAGTGAAATTCAGGAAACCCGGAGTTGAAACATTTATATCGCACTCGGGGGCGCGTCCGGCCGGCCCATCGCCATGGGCGGCCGGCGCTACCCCTCGCCTTGCCAGGCTCCGGACCCCCCTTCGTTGCGATATAAATGTTTTTTCTACCTCATTTGCAATTTCCATTGGTGATTTATGCAAGGATTTGGCGAGTTTCAATGGGGCGTTTGATGAGTAGTCGGCATCGATATTATCGGGGGAGGGGGTGAGGTCGGGTTCAAAATTAAGGCCATAGAGGTCGTGGATGATTTGCTTTAGCTGATTCTTGATGTCTTGCATATAGTGATATTATACCATAAGTATAGGGATATCGAACTAGGAAATGACTACCTGTAGTATAGATTAGTATTCCGCGCCACCTGTTCCTGCTCGTATTAGCTCGCAGGAACGGTGGCGCATTATTCAGTGGCGTCGGGAACAGCAAACGCAGAATAACAGAACAACGAGGCGACACCAGCACTAGACTAATCGGCCATCAAGCATCTCATAGATTGACCGTAGTAGCGATTGTGGCTGATACTCCGGTACACGGTGATCGGATTCACCTCCAGGCTGTGCATGTAGTTGCTATCGCCGAAGGTAGAGGACGACCACCAGAGGCCGTTGCTACCCTGATCGTACGCATAGCTACTGCTGTAGCGGCCAGACAGAGGCGTAGATAGGTTATACTGGAGGCTGTTAGTGTTAGTTGCATCACTTCCGTACTTTTGAGCGAGAGTGTAATATTCACCAGAGTCTCCACCAGTAGGCATTCGCCAGTTAGCTGGACAAATATCCTTGGGGGCGTCTATGAAAGTATCTGGTAAATCTACGCCGCCACCACGCGCATGACAGTGAATGGACGAGATTATCAAAAATCTGTTGTCGCTGATTTAACACCGTGGTTAGAATACTTCACTGACGGGTTTTTGTTTCATTACATGTGTTGGATGCTGATAGTGGACGCAGGGTATCTTTCCCTGGTGGGTGCGACGCATGGGGCGAGGTATATTTTGAAGGATTAGAGTGTGTTTGTTAGACTAATGGCTTGATAGATTACTTGACTAGGCAGCGAGCGGAGAGACCAAAGCCGCGTGGCATTTGATTGTTCGGCTGAACAGATGTATTTATAATCATTATTCCCATTGTTTGACCACTGGCTGTTGCACTAGATGACCAATAATACCCGCCTTGGCCTTGACTTACAGGACTGCCACCAGGAACCAGTCCAGCAAAAGCGAAAGCGGCGCCACCGTTTGAGATTGGGGCTCTCATCGACGCAACAGAACCATAATTATCGTAGAGAGTTTGGAATTCACCAGAAGAACCACCAGTTGGTAATCTCCAGCCGGCTGGACAAAGGTCGTAAGTGGCATTGTTGCTGTTGTCGCTACCAGAAATAGTACCTGCGGAGAGTGCGTAATAATTATAGAGAGTGCCGTAAGGTGTGCCGGATGTAGTGTCGATGCCATCGAGACTGATGAACTCGCCTGGATCATAGGTGTTGGTGCCGGAGGTTTTCTTCCAGCTGTTGAAGTCGGAGGCAGTAATTGTAGTAGATAAATTAGTGTTAGCGCTAGTGAGGTCTGCAGTAAGTGTAGTGCGACCAAGGTCTAGATTTTCTGCCATCCAGATGTTGCCGTCCTTTAATTTGGCCACGGAATAGGTTTTGCTGTCTCGATTATCTATAAGATTATAAGTGGTATTTTCCTCCATGGATGAAACTGCGTACGCTTTGTCTCTCGCGGAAAGACCTTTAAATGCTTGCATGTAAGTTAGGCTATTAACAGAAAAGGCTTCCCTTGAGATACAACGAACTGAAAAACCATTGTATTTTTGGTTACCGCTGTTCGTACTAGCGGTAGAGGTATTAAACACATAATTTCCAGAATAGTATTGTGCGTTTCTGGTTTGGTAGTCGCCCTCACTATTTCTACTATAAGCCATATTGTTATACCAGAACCCAGAGTACATAAAGTTTGTTGGATAGCTTCGTATGAGATAATTATTGCCATTATTACCACCAGTAATTGCACGTACTAGGTCATTGAATTGGCTTTTCTTTCCGTAATTAATATAAGTGGCAGTGCCTAGTGGTAGCGACCATCCAGATGGGCATATGTCGCCTTCTACATCTTCATATTCGTCATAGAAAGAATAAGTGCCATTTCCTGCTGTAGCGGCGTACCAGTTATAATAATTCCCATATCCATGCCATTGTACATTATCATTATCAGAAATGGAGCGCGGCATACTTGGAGTGGGGATTAAATCTTCATTATTGCTGTTTTTACCATTAGTATTAGTATTATTCTTATTGTAAAAAGGTTGGTCTATACACGTGGCATTAGAATCGGTGCACCAACTATCTGATGAGCTGCCAAGCGCGAACCCAGAGACTGGGTTATTGGTGTTTTCGGAAGTGATAGTAGCCGTGCCGTCAAGACGGAGGTTTTCTACCATCCAACAGTTGCCATCGGCGAGTTTGGCTACAGCGTAAACGTTTTGGTCTCTATTGTCGGTTAGACCAATAACTTGATTAGTCGCAAGACTGCTACATCCGGTCCAGCTTTGCATTTCGCCACTGCTTGGGACCCATTTAGCGTAGAGGGCGAGGCCATTTTCTGACAAATCTGGGGTGGTGATATCTTGATTTGGACCATAGTCGGTACCGGTGCCATCAAGCTCAGTATTCCAGCCGGCGAAGCCATAGCCGGTGCGTTTGAAGTTGGGGGCGATGAGGGTTACACTAGAATTGCTGGAAGCAGATTGATAGCCAATCACGCTAGTGGTGTCGCCTGAGTAAGTGCCGACGTCTTGGACGTTCATAGTGCCAGAAGTATAATAAGAGGCTGGCGAATAGCAAATATAGCCAGCTGGACAATCTATTGGCAGATATTCCTTTTCTGGGGCATCTGCGGTGTGTGGATGGATGAGGGTGTATTTAACTTGGCCAGTATAAGTGCCGGCGGGTTGGGTGGAGGAGATGTAGGCTTGGTAGGTGGTGGTGAGGGTGGAGCCTTCAGCACTGGTGCCGATGTCTGTGTTTGAGGTGCGATAGGCAACTTTAGTGTAGTCATCTGGGACCTCCTGGAAGGTACTGTAGTCTGGATCATCTTGTTCTTTTAGGGTGTCATCATTTGTTCCTGCTATGATGATGGGGTAGGTAGGAGTGGGACTAATAATGGTAGATAGTTTCATAGCCCAGTTGGAGTCTGTTCCACCTGTAGCAGCACCAGTTACGATGTCGTGGGTGGAGCCGAGAGTGGAGTTAGTGAGTACATTCTTCCCTTCTTCATTATCTGTATAACCTATAGCATAGATGGCAAAGCCTTCATTATCATTACAGAAGGCTTTTAGGGTAGTTTCACCAATGGCGGAGTTATATTGGCCATTGTTTATTTCGGCGTTATGAGAGTTCATACCAGTACCGCTCAAAGTACAGGAGACTGGGACGGTGATGTTTATTTCATCTACGACGGAAGTATCATCATCTGCTAATACAGTATTAGATGCTAATATAGTGCCAGCGAGGATAGTGAGGCTAGCTAGGCTAAGTGGAATTAAATTTAGTTTGCTTGTATTCATTGTATGACCTTTCTTTGATTCAATAATAGCATAATCATTATATTAATTCTACCCTCCCGCGCGTGGGTGTCAAGAAAATATTTGTTTTGGGAGATTTAGATTACCACAAGGTATTCCCAGGCGAGAAGCTGAAAGCATACTTTTGTGGAAAAGTGTGGTATAATGGGTTTATTAGCATGCGGGTATCGTATAGCGGCTATTATGTATCCTTCCCAAGGATGAGATTGGGGTCCGACTCCCCATACCCGCACCACCATTCAAATTAAAAACCGCTAATAGCGGCATTTTTCTTGCTTCTCTCGAAGAAAACACCAATCTTGTCGATTTTAATTAACAGACTACGATTGCACTATAATCGCGCTACGCGCGAAAAAAACTTACTAGTCGGCGGGGGCTTCGATGGGGGCGTCGACGACGTTGGGGTCGGTCAGGGTGATGTGTTCGGAGATTTTGCCGTCACTAGAGAGGTTATCAAATCGCTTGCTAAATTCGGTGAACGGGACGCGAATGGAGACGAAGTTTACCTGGGAATCGGTTTTCTTGAGAAGTTTGACAAAGTAATATCCATCGCCATTCATGGAAATGAATCTACCACTGCTCTGGCCGGGTTCGAGTTTGAAGGCTTCGGTGGCGCGACCGCCATCGATGTTTTTGCTATCAACGAGACCGCCGGTCTCCTCGTAGACAACCTCGCCGGCGAGTTCTTCGGCGACAGCCTTGTAATCATTGCCGTTGGCGGCTAGCATGGATTCGACTTGGGCTGCAAGTTTGTGAGCGTGATCATCAAGCTTTTCTGCTACTGAAGATTTGATAAGGCTGAGATAGAGCATGCGTTCGTATTCGGATTTGTCGAGGCCGAAGTTGTCGTTGATGATTTTCATGAAGGCTTCTTCGCTGCGGTCGATACCGCCGATTTTGAGATGACGGTTGAATTCGTTTGTAATGTCGTCTTCGGAGACGGTGACGTCTTGTTCCCTAGCGAGCTTGATGGCGTAGGTGTAGGATTCGGCGTCGGTGAGGGCGGCGCGTTTGTATTTGTAGCGTAGGTCCTCGATGGCGGATTGGTCGAATTGACTGCCGGATTGACGTTCGATGGAAGTCATGCTACTGCGATAGAGGAGGATATAGTCGGAAAAGAGGACCGGCTCGGAATCGACGGAGGCGACGGAAACGGGGATGATTTTGGTGACGCGAAAGAGGAGATCATCGGTCATGTTAAGCCGGTAGAGAGCGAACCAGCCGCCAACAATGATGATAGCAATCACGACGACGGAAATCAGGATGGTGTTAACCACGATGCGGTGCTTGGTCCATTGGAGGGGATATTTAAATTTGCGACCCTTCGCGAGGACCTCCTCGCGGCGTTCGTCGACCTTTTCTTGTTCGGTCTTGATGGTGTCTTTTTTCTTGAACATAGTTATATTATAGCATATTGTGCGAGTGAGGTTTTGCTTCGCAAAACCT
>JAZTZQ010000032.1:0-4463 GCA_045637565.1 Candidatus Nanosyncoccus sp.
GGTGGTGGACTGGTGTATTGACCACCCCGAATACACGGCTAAGATCAAGGTTATACCTAAAAAGGACTACCCTATTCTGATGCCTTGCGAGTTCTCAGGTATACATATACAGGGAAACAGATAGCGATGTCGCTTCGCTCCATTTGAACTTTTAAGAATATATGGCTTAACTGGAGCCGTAGAGGCTTAAAACAATGACAATGGAAAAAATAAAAGAAATACAATGTCAATGGTATAATTATAATAAGTAAATAAAGGATCTTTTATGGAGCAAACTGTTTGTCAAAGCTGTGCAATGCCGCTAACTTCAGAAGATATGTACTCTACCGAAAAAGATGGCAGTATTAATAAAGATTATTGTAAGTGGTGCTACAAAGATGGTGAATTTGTCGATAAGGTCTCCATGGAGGAATATATCGAGATGTGCTCGAAGTTTGGTGAACAAGCCGGTATGACGAACGAGCAAATGAAAGAGTATTGCACAAAAGTATTTCCGACGCTGAAAAGGTGGAAGAAGGATTAGAGTGACGGTGAGAGGGGTGGTGAGGAAGTTGTTGTGAGATTCGCTGAAGAATAATTAGTATTGCTTTACAAAAGTAGTATTTTATGGTATTATAGTAGTGTTTTTGATTGGTGGAAGTTCAAATGTACATTACGAGAAAGGTTGGTGATGATGAATGCCAAGAAATTACGAGTTAGATTCATTGAAGTCTGTGGAACAGGATGCATTTGAGAGGAAACAAAGAGCTTGGGAAACTTATGCGGATTTGAGAGAGCGTTGTAAAGATGCGCATGATGCAATGGAGACTGCTTGGCAGAAACGAGTTTCTGCCCGGGAAGAAATGAACTATGAGTATGAGAATATGCAGCAGATGAGAGATCAGTCTAAGCAGGTTTGGGATGAATATGGACGAATTCGCGATAGCCATAATTACGAAATTGAACGTCTGCGAGCTGAGGCTGACTCTGAACATCAGCAGATGATTGATTGTTTTGAGAGGGCGAGTGAATGCTATCAATTTGGTGATAAGTCTGAGGCGCCTTATTGGTCCCAGCAAGGACATGACCACAAGGAGCGTCGCGATGAACTGAATGAGGAGGTTCGAAGACTTTGTGAGGAGGTGAAATCTGCAAAACAAGATGCTGAATTTCGGGCACCTAGAACTGACAGCTCGGCGTTTCTTAGGGCAAAGGCGGAATTTGAAAGTGCTAAAGCTCGTCATGAGGCTGCCCAGTCGGAGTTCAAACGGCTTAAGGCGGAACGTGATCGGGCAAAGGCGGAGTTTGACTCTGCGCAGGCAGAGTTTATCCGGGCTAAGGAAGCGTTTCAGAGAAAGCTTGAAGAAGTGAAGGCTAGTAATCAGCGTGAGCGCGATAAGGTACTTGATAAGGCTGGCGTGCGTTATGCTGAGCGTAAAGATGCGAAAATCGTCAAAAAGCCAGATGGCACTACGCAGGTTTATCATGGCGGAGTTGGTTCTGCTGATGGTTATGGACATGGACATACGGCACTCGACCAGTTTGGTCGGAAGACGTATGACCGCGGAGCGTTTGAGGAGCATGGTGGGCAGAATTTTACCGATGATGGTAAAGGCGTGACTATTTATGATCGCAATGCGAGACCTGGGCACGAGGTCATGGGAATCGAGGGTAGGTCTAATCTTCGCGGGCAAAGTTATAAACAGAATAAACACCCTGAAGAGGTTGGGCATATTACTCAGTTTTACGATGATGGTGTGCGGGTCTCCAGAAGTACTACGGATAATATCCATGAAACAAGGGTTCACTGGACTGATGAACGTTTGCCGGCTGGACATCCGGACTACCATAAGAAACCTGAAGACTAATCTTGAAACCAAATACGAAGGGCTACGGATAACGTAGCCTTTTTTACATAGGTATTATATGATAAAATATAGATATGGAGAAACAGGAAATAATTAAGGCTATAATAAACGGGTTAGAGTGTTTAACGAAAGAGAACCCTCGCGAACTCATTTTTATGCTTGATTATTATGAAGATACTTATTATGAAGATAGTATCAGTGCATTGATACTTAAATGGGAACAATTAGGCTATGGTGATTATGGTAGTTCGTTTCCCGTTACCGCAAAGCTAGTTGCTAAACTTGAGTCTGTAAATGATGGGGTCGAAAGGCCTCGGGAGGTTTATGCTGATATTATCGCTTTGGCGAAGGATGCTTTGAAAGAGATGAAAGAATATAAGATTTCATGATTGGTGAAGAATATAACGAAAAAGCTCAGAAGATAAAGGTGGAAATGCAGGAGATGATTGCTGCGGAGTATAAATATATAGATTCGCGGGCGAAATATATTGATTCTTTGATTGAGCGATTTGGGGATTCGAGTGACTATATGGTAGAGCTATTGAATTTGAAGAAAGATAATGAAGATGCAAGGGCTTTTCTGGCTAGTCTTGATAATATGTTGAAGAATCGTTTGACAGCCGATGGAATTTCGAGATTTAATGAGCTATTGCAAGGGTATTTGAATTATTCTGATGCGATTGGGGAGGATTTGGGGAAGTTTGGGGGTGAAATTTAATTTATGAAACATGAAATGGGGTTACGGTCAAAGTATTTTGACTATATAAAGAATGGGACTAAGCGTATAGAACTTAAGCTTTTTGATGAGAAAAGGCAGAAAATTAGACTTGGGGATATTATTGAGTTTACCAATCCGGATGGTGAGATGCTTGCGGTGAGAGTAGTTGGACTTCTTCGGTATGGGTCGTTTGAAGAATTGTTCCGGGATTTTGATATTTCTATGCTTGCCGACGCTTCTATGACGAAGAGAGAGCTGCTTGATGTGTTGAATGAATTTTATCCTGTGGAAAAGCAGAATGAGATGGGGGTTGTGGGGATTAGGGTGGAGGTGTTGTAGAGAGTGATTGATGTGGGGTTTGATTTTACTTCCGACTTGCCGGGGTATTGGAATAGGTTTTGGGAGAATAATGATGGATTGGGTGGGGGTGGCTCTGATCCGGATGCGACGAGTGCGGTTTTGCAGCGGTATAATCAGGAGCTATGGAGCAAGGAACTGCCGAATGGGAAAAAGATGGAGCTGGCGCTTGGCGAGAATGGAAGTTTGTCGTGGAATGGGTTTCGGTTTGGGAGTGATTCGATTATTACGAGTTTTCGGTATAAGAGACAGAGGGCTTTGCTGGAGCAGGTGGCCGAATCGATGGATGATTATCGTGGATTTGTGGAGGATTTCTTGCATAAGACTTATACGATTGGTGGGGAGATTATCTTTCCGAAGCATGCGAGAAGCATTAATCAGGCGCGTGGGGTGAATCCTTTGATTTGCGATAGGTTTGATTTGACGCTGGAATGTATTCGGCGGTATTATTCGGGTGTTTCTAGCCCGCTATATGAGGTATTGTGTGGCGATGAGCGGTTTTTTGATTTGTTTGGGGATTTTAGGGGGTATGTGGAGTTTTTCTTGTTGCAGGATTTGGTGAGTGAGGATTATTCTGCTGTGAGGTTTTGGGATGGGTGGAAGAATTTTTCGGATAATCCGATTCCGCGGACGGTGGAGGGGTATTTGGAGTTTTTGGAGAGGGAAGTGTAGTTTGTGGGGAGGAGGAATAAGAGAATTGATAACATCCGAACAGAACACATCTTCATTTAGCAAAAATATAGATATTCAATAGCATAAACGACTTGACGAAAAAGAAAAAATAGTGTATAATAATATACATTATAACGTAAGGAGTTATTATGGGGATGAAATCTGATAAAATACCATTTTTGATTGGAATGATTATTATTGCTGTTTTTGTTATAGGTAATGTAGCAGTGGCCGCAACGTATAATAATAGGACGCTCGACATCGAAAAACCTACCGAACAAGAAAAAGCCGTAACCGAGCGTACTGTAACAGAAACAAGAAAAGAAACTATTCCATTTGAAACTAAAACAGTAAATGATGACACCATCGAGTATGGCAAAACTATAGTGAAGACTGAAGGTATCAATGGTGAGAAGACTTATACCTACAATGTTACTTACATGGGCGAAAAAGAAATATCTCGAGAGTTTGTAAAGGAAGAAATTACTAAACAACCAGTTGCAAAGGTAATCGCAAATGGTACGAAGATTATTTGGAGATGTGTAGACGTTACGTCATATAACAAAAATCCATATGATGATAATAAATGCACTAGCAGCACCGGTGAAGTTCGTTACGTTTCAGATTCTCAGTCTCGTGCGCTAGATCCGTCTTATAGTCCAGGTAAATCTGGCCATTATTACTATAACAGTAAATAATAATATGTTCATACAATATCGCCAGAGGTGGCGATATTATTGTATGGAATGATTATGATGGGCAAAGAAACTGTGTAACGATAATTAAGTCATTTTTATGAACAATAAAGACTTTATTAAGATTGATTATGTTTTTTTGTTAGTATATTTCTTGCATTGGTAGACAAATTG
>JAZTZQ010000033.1:0-20913 GCA_045637565.1 Candidatus Nanosyncoccus sp.
AGCCCGGAGTAAGGTATTGTTATGCATACATTAGCACTATTGTACTATGTTGCAGTAAAATAGCAATACCTTTATTTTTATGATACAATATAAACATGAGCACGGTGGGTATTGCTGAAATCGAGAAGATTCGGAAGCGCATTAGATTATGTGATTATTTGTGCGTAGCACAACTATATTTGCGAGACAATTTTAGGTTGACGCGAGAATTGAGCGTTGACGATATTAAGCCACGGTTACTGGGGCACTGGGGAACTTGTCACGGGATTAATGTAGCATATGCTAATCTCAAGGCGAGGTATGGCGGTGATTCGAATTTTAGTTTCATTCTGGGGCCAGGACATGGGTTTCCGGCACTACAGGCGAATCTCTGGCTAGATGGGGAGCTAGCTAAGGTTGACGCGAAAGCGACGCTGGATGAGGCTGGGTTGGAATATATTTGTCGGAATTTTTCGTGGCCGGATGGGTTTCCGAGTCATGCAAGTCCGTATACCCCAGGTATCATCACGGAGGGCGGCGAGCTGGGATATGCGTTGGCCAATGCTTACGGTATGAACCTCGGACATCCCGAGGAAACCACGGCCGTATTGATCGGCGATGGGGAACTGGAAACTGCGACAGCGATTGATTCGCTGAATTTGCATGATTTGCTGAGCGGTTCGAACAACGGCAGGGTGCTACCGGTACTACATCTGAATGGCTATAAGATTTCGGCGCCGTCGCTGTACGCGCGGAAGTCGGAGCGAGAGCTTAATGAAATGCTACGCGGATTCGGATTCACGCCACGCGAGGTAGGGGAGGATATTGAGGATTTCCAGCTGGCACTTGATGAAGCTACCGAGTCGCCATTCTATATTCTGAAGACCGAGAAGGGTGAGGGTGGACCGAATCGGTATCACTTAGCTCATCAGATACCCTTGAAAGAGCCAAAGACTAATCCGGATGAGCTAAAACAACTAGAAGAATGGCTGAGGAGTTACCAGGTAGAAGATTTGCTCGGAGAGGTATTTGGTGACACCAGATCAGAAGAAGTTCTTAAAGAAGACGCAATAGATTATTATATGGGAGAAAGTAATGATTGAAAAAATAGAGCATCCTGGTAGAGATAAATATTCGCCCGCAAAGAGAATTGGTGATTTGCTAGCCGCAGAACTGAGAAGAGACCCGCATTTTTATTTCTTTTCGCCCGATGAAACGACTTCGAATAAATTTGATAAGGTCTTCGAAGTGGAAAAACGAGCATGGGGAAGCTTGCGACAGGAAGAATGGGATTTGCCGGAATCTGCGAACGGTCGCATTATAGAGATGTTGTCGGAAAACGTGTTGTTTTCAGTGATGTGCGGGCATTTGACTAATGGCGAAAAGGCTATGATGGGGAGTTACGAGGCGTTTTACCCGATTATCACTGCGCAATTGTTGCAACAAATGAAGTTTATTAAGCAAGCGAAGTCTGTAAGTTGGCGCGAGCCAATGCCAGCAGTAAATCTGTTGTCCACTTCGACTTGTTGGCGACAAGATCATAATGGATTCACCCATCAATCTCCAGCCTTAATCTCTACTTTACTATCGGTGCCCTCTAATCTCGCAAATTGCCTCTTTCCAATCGATGATATCGCGGCCGAGGAAGCATACCATTTTATGATGAATTCCGAGAATGTTGTAAATCTTACAACATTCGACAAGAATGAACGGCCTAGATACATAGATTCGCATCATGCCAAATACGAATTTGACAATGGTGGGGCTTCCATTTATCAATTTGCCTCCAGCGAAGAGCCCGATATAGTATTTGCTGGATGTGGTGACATTACGGGAAACGAAATGCTGGAGTCGATTAAAATACTTGGAGGAGACTTGCCGGATGTGAAAATTCGTTTCGTATACGTTAACGCACTGTCGTATCGCGGAATCGGCACAACCGAGAATAAACTCAGTAAAAAGCGTTTCGACGAGTTGTTCACCACAGACAAACCAATCATCGCCAACTTCCATGGTTATCCTGAGACACTAGAGAATATTCTGGAAAACTATACGGCACGAGGCAGACTACGCGTACATGGATTTAATGAGGAGGGTTCCACTACGACACCGTTTGAGATGCTACGACGCAATGCGGCATCGCGATATGATATTGCGATTGACGTAGCGAGGCTGATGCATCGTGATGATTTGGTTTCGCAATACCAAAAAATCCTGGAAGAAAACCACGCCTACGCTTTGGCGCATGGTGAAGATATGATACAATAGTTTGGATGGACTATTTGATTCTGGTAATATGCGTGGTAATACTAATAGAGACAACCTTTTTACTGCTAAGAAAGCACGTGCCAAGTAGAAGCGGGCTGCGGAAAATTTTCGTGGACACATCTGCATTGATTGATGGACGGATTGTAAATGTAGCTCGCACTGGGTTCTTGGACGGCGACCTGATTATTCTACGGAGTGTATTGAGAGAATTGCAACTTTTGGCGGATGGGAAGGATTCCGAGAAACGCGCGCGAGCACGAGCTGGACTCGATAATGTGGCAGAGCTCGAGCGCGTGATTGAGATTAATACCGAAATCATGGACGATGGTGAAGGGATGATAAAAGTAGACGATGCGCTACTAAAACACGCTCGAGAATATGGTGGCATGATATTTACATTAGATTATAATCTGATTAAGGTTGCGGAGGCAGAGAAGATTGGTACACTGAATTTGAACGACTTGGCGTTAGCCACTAAGACCGACTTCAAGGCAGGTGAGCGTGCCAAAATAAAGATTACCGAAAAAGGTTCCGGAAAAGGGCAGGGGGTGGGCCACCTTGAAAACGGCGCTATGGTAGTAGTAGAGCATGCTTCACATAAAGTCGGTAAAGAGGTTATGGTAGAATTTGAGCGGCTTCACGAAACCTCCGCCGGTAGAATTATCTTTGCCAGACTAGCGAGGGGGAGGAGTTAGTTCCTATTCCGCTTATGTTAAATAGGGGTTTTGGTAGAGAAGCAGGTTTCCCATATTACGCTTATGCTATAGCCATATAACATAAGCGTAATAATGGTACTTAGGAGCCGTTATCATCGACTGTGGGTTTTTTGTCGTCCGTCTTAGTTGGAGTCAAGGTCATTGTGCTTTCGCCTGTGCCACCCGCACTGTCCGAAACGACAAGCTTAATATTCTTTTCTTTCCCAGTTAGAGCATAACCATTAACTACACCATTACCACCTACCGAGATGCCGGATTTCTCAACACCGTCAACCGTAAGAGTGTATCCTGCTATATCATAGGTACCACGACGAACTGAAGCGATGATTTTGTCGCCGGTAACTGACAGTGCCACTTGTGGAGGAGTATAATTGCAGGGGTCTTTTTCGTCGCGGTTGTATGGCTCCGGAACGTTGTAGACTTCTCTGCCAGTCATCGGATCAGTAACTTTGGTGATGTCGACTTGGACTTTCTGGTCTTCTGGCGTACAATCAGCCGCGAGGAGATGATTATATTTATTAAAAGTCAAGCTCTCCCTGGCTATACCGGAATTCTTAGCAGCATTAAACCAGCTTGGCCAGATATCGGTCTTACCGTTGACGGATAGAACCTGGATGCCGGCTGGACGGGCTGGTTGATCACCTGGATGCCATTTACCGTCTGGACCATAAACTTCGTGATGAACACGATCCATGAAGGTACCAACAACATAACGAACCGGATCACCAGAGCCAACTGCAAAACCGCGACCATCGTGATTACCGTTCCAAACGAAGGTCGATAAGGCAGTAGAATAGCTTTCGATTAGGGAGTCCTTAACCTCGACAGAGTTTGCGGTAGTAGTAGTACCAGTCTTGGTGGCAGTCCAAACATCAGGAATATTGAAGCCAATTGTACTGTTTGCCCACCGCGCACTGCGATCGCTCAAGATATCAGAAATCATGTAGGCGACTTGTTCGTCAACTACACGAGTAGCTTCGGAGTCAGTCCAGGATTCGATCACTTCGCCAGAGGAGTTCTTAACCTCAAGTACGTAGGCTAAATCTTTGTAGGCACCGCCACGGGCAAGCGAGGCGTAGGCATTGGCATGTTCGACCATTTTGACTCCACAGCCAGAGCCGATAGCAATGGATAGACCGTATCCTTCACGGCCATCACAGTAGGTTTTATCACCCAGAGCGTGTGCGACTTCGAGAGAATTGTCGATGCCATTAATGTATAGAGCTTTCACTGCAGCGATATTAAGAGAGTGGCCGAGCGAGAAACGAATCGTCACGTTGCCATAGAAAGTATTGGTGGCGTTAGTGAGTGCGCAGGCACCAGAATAGCCGGCACAGTAGATACGGTTGATGTTCTCG
Source organism: Candidatus Nanosyncoccus sp. (assembly GCA_045637565.1). GTDB lineage: Bacteria > Patescibacteriota > Saccharimonadia > Saccharimonadales > Saccharimonadaceae > Nanosyncoccus. The sequence goes on from JAZTZQ010000033.1 coordinate 4,322, forward strand.
TCACGGAGGATTGAGCCTGGACCATAGTTAATGCCTTCTCGCTCGATGAAGAGTGGAGCATAGTCGAGGATAGGCTTAATGGATGAGCCTGGCTCAATAAGAGAATCAGTCGTCACATTGAGCTCACCGTAGGTGGGGTTGAAAAAGTCGGCGGAACCAACCATAGCTATAACTTGCGACGTCTCCACATCTACTGAAACCATGGCGAGATTATCGGTACCATTACGATACAATTCACCGACGCCAACGGCGATGGAATCTTCGGCGATTTTCTGAGCGCGATAGTCTAGGGTAGTCTTAATAGTCCAACCCCCGGCCCGCATGGTAGAAATACCATACTTTTCTTCGAGTTGCTTCTTGACCTCAAGTACAAAGTGAGGTGCCAACATGTCGGCATACTGACTGGATTCTGGCTTGATGGTATCCAAAATCGCAACTTCTTTCGCAGCGGCAGCTTCTTCTGGCGTGATGTATTCTTTGATAACCATGTCGTCGAGAACCTTATGCTGACGTTCAATGAGCATTTCGTTGCCATATATATTATATGGGTTGAGGACGGCAGGGTTGTTTGGAATAGCGGCCAGAAGAGCGGCCTCTGGAAGCGTGAGGTCTTTGGCGGATTTGCCGAAATAGGTCTGGGCGGCCGATTCGACACCATTGCGTCGACCACCGTATGGGGACTGATTGAGATACATAGTAAGAATTTCTTCTTTGGAATACATTTTCTCGAGCTCGATGGCGAGAATCAGCTCTTTGATTTTGCGCTGGAGACCACCGCGGTTGGCGCTGGCGGCTTCGTCGGAGAAGTAGACCTGCTTGATGAGCTGCTGAGTCAAGGTAGAGCCACCCTGCACATCTTGACCGGTGACGGTATATAATACCGCACGGCCGAGGGCTACGAAATCGACGCCATGGTGATTATAAAAATTCTTGTCTTCGATGGCGACGGTTGCTTGATACATGTACTCGGAAATATCTTCGCCGCTTACCACCAAACGATAGTCGTCGTTGCCGGTATCTTTCCAGAGAACCTCGCCGTTGCGGTCTAGATAGGTATTAACGGTTTCGGAAATTGACATTTCGTCAAGACGGATTTCATCGAGGTCTTTCTTGTAGTAGAGGAACAAGCCGCCAATAAAGATGATACCAATTAAGATACAAGCCGCAAAGAACTTTAAAATGGCTTTTTGGCCACGCCAGGAGAACCACCATTTAAAAACGCGCTTCGGATGCAGTCTCGCAAAGAAACGTTTGACTGGGTTCTTGGGAAGCTTCGCGAGTTCTTCTGCGCGACGCCTCGAGTTGGCCTCTTTCTTGGCTCGATGCTTATAACTTAGGCTCGAGTAAAGGCTCATATTACTTTTCGCAGTTTTTGATGAGGGTTTTTTGGCACGTTTTTTGTTACGTGGCAAAATTACCTCGGATTTTTTCTTTACCATGTTTCTATTATACACTATTTTGAGTTTTTGCAAAAAAACTATTGGTTTTGCCAAATTTGATATAATGAAGGCATGGAAATATCAATTATTATACCGATATATAATAGTGCAAAATGGCTTGAGAGATGCGCAAAATCAATCCTAGAATCCATTAAAGCTGCCGACGTGAAAGCTGAAATTATTTTAGTAGACAATAATTCAACTGATGAGTCGCCCCAAATCATTCAGGCGCTGCAAAAACAAAAATCAAAAATAATCAAAACTGCCATTTGCAAAACTCAAGGCGCAGCCGCAACGAGAAACTATGGCGTAGGAATCGCGCAGGGCAAGTATATCTGGTTCGTGGATGCCGACGATACGATTCGCACCGACGCCGTAACTAAGTTATTAACGACCGCCAAACAATATGACGCAGACATCGTGATGCTTGGTATGCAGCGTGTTTACCCTGATGGGCATACAGATTATTTATCGGCGGTTTGTCCGAAGGAGAAGGATTATAAAAGCCGTTTTGTGCGTTATGGTTTGGGCCCGGTGCAGTTATTGATAAGGAAGGATTGGTGGACTGGTAATGATTTATGTTTTCGCGAAGGCATTATTCATGAGGATATGGAGCTAATGTCGTCGTTGATATTATATACAGACAAATTCGCCTGTGTGAACGAGCCACTATACCATTATTATCAAAACACTGATTCAGTATTGCATAAAACCCAGTGGAACTCGCATTGTTACGATATTTTTCCGGCCCTGGAGGGGTTATATAAGAGGTTTCAACAGAAGAATGCCACTTCGCTGTACCACGATGAACTGGAATGGTTTTTTATCTGGAATTTGTTGATCGATTCAGCAAAAGATTTTGGCAAATTCCGCGAGGGGCGAGAAGGTTTTCGGAGGTCGAGGGAAATGCTAAAAAAATACTATCCGAAGTGGCGAAAGAACCGGTTTTTAAAGCAAAAGCCTTTGAAACTACAAATCCTAGTACGACTGAATTATTACGGATGCGGGTTTGGAAAGTAGCATTTGACGTGCTATAATGAGACATATGCGGAGATTTAGGTTTAAGTCGGTAGTGGCACTTGCTAATATGAAGATGTCAGTGAAGTCTGCGGCGATTGTACTGGCGTCATCCACGTTGATTTCGGCACTGCTCGGGATGTTTCGCGATCGATTGCTAAACTCGTATTATTTGGGTACTTATCCGACTGGTATTGATGCCTATACAGCGGCATTCACGATACCGGACTTTATGTTTTTTATTCTGACCTCGGGAGCGCTGGCGGTTTCGTTTATTCCGGTGTTCAACCAAAGATTAGCGTCAGGCAACAAGAAGTCCGCCTGGGAGATGTCTTCAAGCTTGATTAATCTGTTGGCGCTCCTCACTTTAATTACGTCGGTGCTGATTATGATTTTTGCTGATCCATTGATTCGTTATGTGGTATCACCTGGCCTGGACGAATCTGGTATGGTGCTTGCGATTAATATGACGCGGGTAATTGCGATTAATCCGTTTTTGTTCTCGATTGCAACAGTGCTTACTTCGATGCAACAAGCCGTGGGACGCTTTATTTTCTACGCGTTTGCGCCAGCTATATATAATATAGGTATCATTATCGGTATCACTTGGTTTACAGGTGGAATTAATCTGTTTGGAATACAATTGTTCGAAGGTGGCATCATGGGGGTGGCACTAGGTGTGATTCTGGGGGCCATCATGCAGTTAATTGTGGCGTTAATTGGGCTATTCGGGCTGGGGTTTGACTATGACTTCAAGATTTATTGGCGAAACCAAGGATTTCGGACGATTTTGCGATTGCTACCGCCGCGTTCGCTTGACCAGGGAATTGATTACGTTAATTCACTCGTGAGTATGAATTTGTCTTCACGAATGGGGGCGGGGGCGGTGCGTTCGTACGATCAGGCGACGACACTACACACGGTGCCGGTTAGTTTGATTGGCGTGGCGATTTCGACGGCGTTTTTTCCGAAGTTGACCGAGGAGCTGGGCGATGGCAATCAAGATAGATTCAACGATACTTTCCGGCAGGCACTGAGGATGATTATCTGGATTGCTTTGCCGATTTCAGTGATTGCGTTTTTCACGCGCGGATACGTAACGAGTTTTATTTCAAATATCGGTAATAACGACAGTAACGGGACGATTTCATCAATTCTCGGGATGCTATGCCTCGCGATTTTTGCGAAGTCCGTTTTCCATATCGCTTCAAGAGGATTCTACGCTTATCAAGACACTAAAACGCCGTTTCGAGTGTCGATTGTGGCGATTGGGCTGACGATTGGCATGATGGTGCTGTTTTCGGCAATGGGATTTGGCGTGGATGGACTGGGTATGGCGCAATCAATTGGCGCGATGCTTGAGGTGATTATTTTGCTAACTATTCTACAGCGACGTTCAAAAGGTCGGATTCTGAACTTGGAGTTTTGGCGAGGACTATCAAGGATGCTTATCGCGACAGCGGTGGCTGGATGCGTGGCTTTCTCGATGACGAAGTTTATCCCGCTCATGGCAACGGATAATTCTTTGGTGATTACTATACCGAAGTTTCTGGTGATTTCGACGATTTCTGTTATCTCGTATCTCGTAGCAAGTTATTTTTTAAATCTCAAAGAGGCGTTGCCGATTTTTAGATACTTGAAGAAAAAACTGTTCAAGAATGTAAAGTAAATCTGTGCTATAATAGTATGTATGGAGATAAAACGCGAGGAAATTTTGCATTTAGCGAATTTGTCGAATATATCTTTGTCGGATGACGAAGTTGAGTCACTGGGCAAAGATTTACAAGACATTATTAAATACATTTCACAGCTCGATGAATTGAATACTGACGGTGTAGAACCGACCTACCAAGTGTTTGAAATGGAAAATGTATGGCGTGATGACGAGATACAAGAACAAGGCGTGAGCCGTGAGGAATTACTGGCCCTGGCCGAGACGAGTCGAGATAATCAAATAGAGGTACCAAAAGTATTATGAAAACCGCAAATAAAACCGTAACTGCCGAAAGGTTAGTAAGAGATGCTCTGGAAAAAGCTGAGCATTTGAGGGACTATAATATTTTTACATATTTGAATAAAACCGGTGCAATTCAGAAAGCACGTGAGATTGATGCCCGCATCGCACGAGGTGAGAAAGTGGGACGATTGGCGGGAGTGCCGTATGCACTGAAGGATAATTTCTTAAGCCCCGATGGGGAGACGACAGCTTCGGCGCATATACTAGAGAGGTTCACTTCGCCGGTAACGGCTACTGTAGTGGAGAAATTGGAGGCCGAGGGCGCAATTATGATTGGGCGGACGAATTTGGACGCTTTCGCGCACGGGTCGTCAACGGAAAACTCGTATTATGGACCAACTCTGAATGCTTATGATACCGAGCGAGTAGCTGGGGGATCGTCTGGTGGTTCGGCGGTAGCGGTAGCACTCGATATCGTGGAGTTCGCCACCGGAACAGACACAGGCGGTTCAATTCGGCAGCCGGCGTCATTTAATGGCGTTTATGGGCTCAAGCCGACCTATGGCTGCAATTCACGCTATGGCGTAGTAGCGATGGCGTCGTCGACAGATTGTATTGGATTCTTTACGAAGTCGCCTGACGATATGGATTTATTGATGTCGATTACCTCGGGGCAGGATCCGAAGGATATGACAACGTTGCCAGATTACTATTCTGTTTCGGCATCCGAAATATGCTTATCGAAGGGGGTCCGGAGCGCGGCAGCGCGAGGGGTAGCGCCGTCCGCCCGTGGCGACGGGCCGGACGGACGCGCCCCGAGAGAAGCATATTCGGATGCTGAAGCAAGAAATATTAAGGTTGGCGTCATAAAAGATTTCGACAATGAGTTGGTCGATAAGGAGATTCGAAAGGCACTGAAAGATAAGTGCAAATTATTGGAGTCGAAGGGGTGCGAGATAGTGGAGCTCGAAATGCCGGCGCTGAAGTACGCACTGGCAGCATACTATATTATAGTACCGGCAGAAGTGGCATCGAATTTGTCGCGCTATGACGGGGTGAGATATGGATTTCGGTCAGATAAATCGGATGATTTAGACAGTTTGTATGAAAACACCCGCAACGAAGGATTCATGCCAGAAAACAAACGTCGCATCATGATTGGTAATTTCGTGTTGTCCTCGGGATTCTATGATGCGTATTTCTTGAAGGCAGCAAAGGCGCGGACCTTAATCGTGAAGGCGTACGAAGAGGCATTTAATAAGGTAGATTATATTTTGACACCAGTGTCGCCGAGCCCGGCGTTCAAGCTGGGCGAGAAGGTGAATGACCCGATTGCAATGTATCTGGAGGATGTGATGAGTGTTTCATTGAATTTAGCTGGAGTGCCTGGGCTTGCTATTCCGGCGGGAAAGACTAAATCTGGCTTACCAATTGGTCTACAGCTTGTCGGACCGAGGCGTAGCGATAAACAATTAATTGAATTTGCAAAGGAGCTTTCGTAATGGATGGTGGTGTAATTACGTTCTTACTGGCCATACTGATTGTGGCAGTATTAGTTTTTGTAGCGATAATGTTAACTGGCAAGCGTGGGCATCATTTTAATGTCCAATACTATCAAACAAGGTTTCTTGAGATTGAAAATCGTTTGAAACAGGACAATCCAGCTAGTTATACTACGACAATTATTAACTGCGACAAGTTGCTTGATAGAGCGTTGATTGAGATGGGCGTACCAGGCAAGACTATGGGCGATAGATTAAAACGCGTGGGGGATAGATTTACGAATCTGAATGGAGTGTGGCGCGCACATAAGCTACGCAATGCGATTGCACACGAATCGGATTTTGAGATTAGCTACAAGCAGGCCTACAATGCGTTGCAAATATATAAACAAGCACTAAAGGATTTAGGAGCCATATGAGGTATTATCTAGGTACTCCACTCGAGAAAGGAGTTTTATGAGCAAATACGTACCGACAATTGGGATTGAGTGTCACGTACAGCTATGTACGAAGACAAAGTTGTTTTCTGAAGTAGATAATGATGCGCGTGGCAAGGAGCCGAACTCATGCGTGTCACCAGTGGATTATGCTTTGCCTGGGATGTTGCCGAGACTAAATGGTGAAGCAATTCGGTTTGCGGTGCTGGCGGGACGAGCGATGAATTGCAAGATTAACCTAGTGTCGAGATTTGATCGTAAACATTATTTCTATCCGGATTCGCCGAAAGGTTATCAGATTACGCAGTTTTACCAGCCGATTATCGGGGAAGGGTACGTCGAGTTGTCGTCGGGTACAAAGATTCGGATTGAACATGCGCACCTTGAAGGCGATGCGGGGAAGTTGACGCATTTTGATGGATACTCTTTGGTGGATTTGAACCGCGTAGATACACCGCTGATTGAGATTGTTTCGATGCCAGATATTCATTCCGCTAAGGATGCGCATGATTATTGCAAGGAACTCTGGCGGTTGATGTGCTATGCGGGAGTAACGTATGGGGATTTATATAACGGCAACATGAGGTTTGATGTGAATACCTCGCTGGCGCCAGAGGGAGCTTCCGAGCTCGGTACACGGACGGAGGTGAAGAATTTGAATTCATTCCGATCAGTGGAGCGGGCGGTGGAATACGAGATCAAGCGACAGACCAAGGTATTGGAGTCGGGCGAGAAAGTCGTGCAGCAGACTTTGGGTTGGTCGGATGCAACAGGAAAAACGACGCCGCAAAGGTCTAAGGAAGTGGCGGCGGATTATCGTTATATGCCAGAACCAGATTTGCCGCCGATTCATTTGTCAGAAGAGTTTATCGCGGAGGAATCGGCGAAGTTGCCAATGATGCCGAAAGATTACCGCGATGCATTCGGCTCGATTATTACAGAGGATATCCTGGAGATTCTACTCGACTACCCAACACTAATGAATAAATTAGTAGAATTGACTGGCACTTTGACCGAATCTGCTTCTCTCGGGGCGCGTCCGTCCGGCCCGTCGCCACGGGCGGACGGCGCTACCCCTCGCCTTACCAGGCTCCGGACCCCCTTCGATAAGCAGATTCCGGTCACTTTGACCGTCAAACTCGTTTCAAATTTGTTTGCTTCGGTGTTATTGGCAGAGGAGAAATCGGCGGAGTACTTAAATGATTTACCGTCTGCGGAAGATTTGATGACACTTGCGGAAATGAACGAGAAGAAAGAGTTGTCGTCAACGGCTACGAAAGAAGTATTTATGAGATTGTTTGACCCACAGATGAAGGGGCGGGGCGCAAAGACGATTGCGAAGGAATTAGGATTGATTCAAGAGAATGATTTGGGCGCGCTCGAAAAAATCGTCGACGTGGTACTTGCGAAGCCAGAAACTGCGAAGGCGCAGGAGGATTTCAAGGCTGGACAGGAAAAGGTACTTGGGTTCTTAGTTGGCCAGGTAATGAAAGAATCGCACGGAAAGGCTAATCCGTCTAGCGTACAAGAAATATTACGGAAGAAGCTGACATAGTATATATGACGAGAATCTAAAATAGAGTCCTGAAAAGGGCTTTATTTTTGTTTATAATTGTGGTAAAATTAGGGAAATATTGTCTTGTTTTTGAGTGTGGAGCTTAAGAATACGACGGAATAATAATTATCAAAGGAGCGTATGGCTGAAATGAAAGATTTAAGTATGCTACGCAATATCGGAATCATCGCCCATATTGACGCAGGCAAAACGACGACCTCTGAGGCGATTCTGTACCGCACAGGGTTGAAACATAAAATTGACCTAGTGAAGGGTGGCACCGGTGGTGCTGATACTGACTGGATGGAGCAGGAAAAGGAACGTGGTATCACGATTACTTCGGCTGCCGTGACTGTATATTGGAAGAATCACCAGATTAACATTATCGATACTCCGGGGCATATTGACTTCACTGCTGAGGTGGAGCGTTCACTGCGTGTACTTGATGGCGCCGTAGTGGTGTTTGACGGCAAGATGGGCGTCGAGGCACAGTCTGAGACTGTATGGCGCCAGGCAACCAAGTATGGCGTGCCACGGATTTGTTTCGTGAACAAAATTAACCAGATTGGTGGTGATTTTTATAAGTCGCTTGACTCAATTCACAAGCGTTTGTCGAAGAACGCAGTGGCGATTCATTTGCCGATTGGATTCGAGAAGGATATTTGCGGCGTAGTGGACCTCATCGATATGAAGGCTTACACCTACAAGGATTATGCCGACCACGAATTGACCGTGGGTGAGATTCCAGCCGACATGGTAGAGAAGGCTAAGAACGCGCGTTCGATGCTCGTAGAAGAGGCTGTTCAGGCTGACGAAGCTTTGATGGATAAATACTTCAACGAAGGCGAAGAGTCGATCACTGTAGATGAGCTGAAAGCTGCGCTCCGCAAGCGGGTACTGGATGGCGACTTCTTCCTCGTGACTGGTGGTGACGGCCGTGGTGTGATCGTAGAGAAAGTGCTCGACCTCATGACCGATTATCTACCTTCACCTCTCGATCGTGACCAGGGACAGACCGTAGGTACCGATCCGAAGACGGGCGATCAAATCGTACGCAAAGCCGACAACTCTGAGCCTCTTACTGCATTGGCGTTTAAGATTGCGACTGATCCATTCGTGGGTAAGCTCATCTTCATCCGTGTATATGCTGGTAAATTGAAATCTGGCGATACTGTACTGAACGCTTCGACTGGCGATAAGGAGCGCATCGGACGCTTGGTACGTATGCACGCTAATGACCGAAAGGATATTTCAGAGATTGGGGCGGGTGACATTGCGGCGGTCGTAGGCTTAAAGAACTGTACCACCGGTACGACGATTTGTTCTCCAGCGCACCCGATTCTCTTAGAGTCGATTGAATTCCCAGATCCTCCAGTATCGATCGCAGTGGAGCCAAAGACCAAAGCCGATCAGGAGAAAATGGGCATCGGGCTTTCGAAGATGGCTGAGGAAGACCCGACTTTCCGCGTCCATACCGACGAGGAAACTGGTCAGACTATCATCTCAGGGATGGGCGAGTTACACCTAGAAATTATTATTGACCGTTTGAAACGTGAACATAATGTAGAAGCCAACACTGGCGCACCACAGGTGGCATACCGCGAGACCATTCGTGGCACCGCTGAAGCACAAGGTAAGCACATCAAGCAGTCCGGTGGACGTGGTCAGTATGGTGACGTATGGATTAAGTTTGAGCCAAACGAGCCAGGGAAAGGCTTTGAGTTTATCGACCAGATTAAGGGCGGCGTGGTGCCACAGGAATACCGCAAGCCGGTCCAGAAGGGTGTCGAGGACACACTCGCTGGTGGCGTGATCGCTGGCTACCCAGTAGTAGACGTGAAAGCCACATTATATGACGGTTCATATCACGATGTGGACTCTTCCGAGCTTGCCTTTACTTTGGCTGGTGCTTTGGCTACCCGTGAAGGTATCAAGAAGGCCAACCCAGTACTACTCGAGCCTGTGATGAAGCTTGAGATTACTACTCCAGAAGATTTCATGGGTGACGTAATTGGTGACATTAACTCTCGACGTGGTCGCATTGACGAGATGGAAGATTTGAATGGTGGCGCTAAACTAATTAAGGCTTTCTGCCCACTAGCCAACCTCTTTGGTTACACTGGTGACCTCCGTGGTATGACGCAGGGGCGCGCGGCTTCTTCGATGGAGCTCTTCGCCTATGAGGAAGTACCACCGAATGTGGCAGCGGAGATTATCGAGAAGCGCAATTCGAAGGCTTAAGTCTTCGCAATAAAATAACCAAGCATATTGCTTGGTTATTTTTGTGAGATAACGGATTGACTAGAACTTCAATGAATTGTGACGAGATACAATCCTATACCCAACGTAGAAGGTTACTACTGACACTATGCTGGCTGCAATAATGAAGACAAGGCTTCCGTTTGCATCGCCTGGCTTACCGGCCATCGGTACGGAGTTTAGACCTGTATCTGGTGTAGGTGGGTAGACGTTGATGGTCTGATCTTCGTCATCGATATCCTCGTGTGCGGTAATTAACCTCTCACCTTGATAGACGCTTTCGAATACCACCAGTTTGGCGCCCGCAAGATGTACAGCATCGAACTCAAAGGTAAGTTCCAGAGTCCCACAGCCCTCTTGCGGCACAAAGGTAAAGGATTCTTCAACTGTGTTGCCACCGATTGAGAGAGGTTGGCCAGTTTGTTTGTCCATAATGAGGCCTTTGATAGTGTATTCTTCACCTGCGTTGAGACAGTAGGTGATTTTGTCGATAATCTTGGCATCTTCTTCGGCTAGGACGTCTTTGTCACCGTCTTTAGCATCACTGGCGCTGGTTTCTACTTTGACCACCGTGACGGTTTGATCCCTATCGTTAATGTCTTCGTGTGAGACGATTAATTCGAGTTCGTCGCCTGTTTTAACTTCGTATGCATATTCGAAGACAACCACTTCTTTGCCGGCAAGCGTAGAAGCATCGAGGTAGTAAATCAGCTCCAACTGACCGCAATTCGCTTCCGGAGTAAGCGGAACACTTTGTTTGACTGCCTGACCGTCAACGATAATATCTTCTCCAGTATTCCCATCTCTGAGCACACCCACGATGACGTAGTTTCTGCCCTCCACTAAGCAATAGTTGATTGTATCTTTGACCGTACCTTCTTCGTTTGCCTCAATTGAATCATTGCCGGTCACTGCATCCATAGCGGTCGTACCTAGACTGACCACGTAGATGTCCTGATCCTCATCATTAATATCTTCATGCGTCACTACTTTATGCTCACCTTCAAATGCGTATTCAAATACGACGATCTTCTTACCGGCGAGCTTTGTTGCATCGAGAGCGTATTCAAGTTTAATCTGGCCACATCGTGAGTTTCCAGTAGGAGTGACCTGGACGCTTTGTTCAATAGTATGTCCGTCAACCAACAGGTTTTCACCAGTTGCTGCGTCTTTGAGTATACCTTTGATGGTATAGGTCTTATTTGCGGCCAAGCAGTAATCTACAGTATCGACAATAACCTGATCCGAATCGGCTAGGATAGAGTCATTGTCGTCGGCTTTGTCGGCAGCATTGGTGCCGAGTGAGACAACATAGACAGTCTGATCTAGATCTGTAGAATCGGTATGACTAGCAACTATTCTGTCGCCTAGTTTAACTGTTTCGTGGACTACGAGAGTATGACCCGCAATGGTGCTAGTGTTAATATCCGAGAATGTCATAGTAGAATCTTTACATGCATCGTCACCTACTGCAAGTGTCTCGGTTTTAGTCTTGATGAGCGAGTTGGTAGTAATATCAATCACTTCCCCGATAATAGTATAATTAATATTTGGTTCCAAACAGTAATTGATTACGTCCTTAATAGAGGTGTTTTCGGATGCTTCTATATAGTTATCATTGTCGGTAGCGTCGGAGGCTGTGGTGCCGAGTGAAACAACGTAGACGGTTTGGCCGGTTTCTTCAGTATGGCTAACAACTACTTCACCATTCTTAGTAACCGTCTCATGAACTACAAGCATATGGCCTGCGATGGCGCTAGTGTTGATTTCTGGGAATGTCATGACGTAATCGCCACACGCAACGTCCGTTTCATCCAGTTTGAGTACTTTGCTCATAGTCTGGATAACTGAATGGGCGGTAGCATCGTACACTTCTCCAGTGATAGTGTAATTAGTTCGAGGCTTCAAGCAGTAAGTGATTTTGTCGTAAAGGGAAACCGTGTCAGATGCTTCTATATACTTGTCGTCTTCGTCTTCGAGGGTTCCGTAGGCTGTGGTGCCAAGCCAGACGATGTAGAGAGTTTGATTCGGATCGGTGTCATCTTCGTGCTTGATAATCGGATTATCTCGGCCGATAATGGCATTTTCTTCATACATGTACTCATAGATAATTATTTCTTTTCCGCCGAAATCTTCTGGAATTGCTAAATTTCTTATGACTATCAAAGCGCCTTCGCCATTTGCATCGGTATCGGCTGTATCTTCTTGGGCGTAAAGAACGGTATCAGTGCCCTTAATTTTGAAGATGCTTTCGAATTTATACGTTGTATTTTTCTTGCCGTGGAACGTCACAATATCTCTTACGGCAGTTGTTTTACCCGCTTCTATATAATGGTCTTCGTCAATCGTATCATTGGCGTTACTTGCAAGCGAGACGACATAGACAGTTTGATTTTCCGAATCAGTATGGCTGATGACTACTTTGCCGTTCTTTTTGACAGTTTCACGAACTATTAACTCGTGGCCCGCAACTGCGTTGATTCCTGTAAATACCATCTCATAGCCGTCATCCCGATTACATGAATTGCTGGTATCCTCCAACCTGAGGATTGCAGATTGAGTTTTGATGACCGAGCCAGTGGTGGCGTCATATACTTCACCGATGATAGTGTAGTTCGTCTCAGGTCGTAGGCAGTAGGTAATCACATCCCTGATGGAAGCATTTTCAGATGCTTGTACGTATTTATCACCATCGGCAGCATCGTAGGCATTAGTGACAAGCTCGACAATGTAAATTGTTTGCTTTGTGTCATTAATATCTTCATGCGAGACTACAAGATCGTTTCCATCGTAGATATATTCATATACGACTATTTTCTTACCGGCAAGATTACTAGCATCAAAAGTAAACACCATGTCGGTTGAGCCCGTTTTTTTGCTCGAGGCCGGTATTGTTTTGGTTTGTTCGACGTAGCTACCATTAACGACGATGGGTTGCCCAGTTGAGGCGTCCATTAGCCTACCTCTTACGGTATAACTTTTATTGGCCTCAACCGTGTAGGTAATAGTGTCTTTAATCTTCGCATTCGTAGTATTGGCAACATACTTATCACCATCGCTATCGTCACTGGCGGTTGTCCCCATACCAAAATTTGTACAGTCATTAACCCATTCGCCAAGGTCTTTATTAATGTTATTCTCGTTAATCTCAAAGTTAATTGGGCCAGTGGTATCCCTACAGTCGTCATTGTTATCACATGCGATTTCACGAATCGTATAATTGCCGTATGGTAAGGCGCCGTAGTTGTCGTTAACCGTCGATGAGCCATCAGTTGTCCATTCGAACCAGGTTCCATAACCCTGGTATTCAATCGTATCTGGATTCAAGGAGTCATAGCCGTTGGTATGGTTACTATGGCGATTGGCAGAATTAGCGGTATTTACAACACCGTTATCGTCTGATACAACCACATGTACTTCGCCAGTATCGGTGTTAGTAATCATGAAGGGGATATCTTTCATTGGGTTATTGTCTTGGTCTTTTTTGACAAACCTAATATCACCCCTTACGACTTGGTTTTCAAATCTTACGGATGACGTTTGACCGCCCGCCGTTGTAATAAATTGATGTGATGAATTAACAACCAGGGCAGGGTTCGTTGAGCCAGTTTCCACTATTTTGTAAGAACCTACCGGGACGGTTTGGAATGACAACTGCCCCAATCGATTCGTTGTGCCGGTTCTGACGATATCTTCATTCTTAAAAACTGTGTGTTGTTTTTCGTCATAAATGTATTCCGTACCGGTATAAATTAGATTAAAGTTAACACCAGAAAAATCTACCGCTCCAGACGGGACGCACTTATCGCTGACGGAATCACATTTTTGAATATCAATATTGCTATTCTGGCGATTTACTTCTACCCAGAGAACCTCTTGCTCATTACTGCTGTTATTAATACCATAAAGTTGCCAATCTTTAGCGATAGCCCATACTTCACTACTTGGATTCCACACTTTGCCAGTAACATACGTAATGGCACTATTCACCGCCTCTAGATTATGAATGCCACTTTTATCAATAATGTTATCTGTATCTCTCAATATACCGATCATTTCATATGTATAGGCATATATTTCATCTTCGGTTAAATTGTCTTCGTGAAGTTTTTCTTTAATGCCATCCCAAAAATTCTCCACATATGCTTTTATTTTGTTATGAGCGTTGCTATACTTTGTATGCGTTGCTGCGAACAGTAATAGTTTTACGGCATTATTGATTGCGTTATTGTTAGATTTCTTTTCAGCCTCGAAGTCGCCAGACGGAGCGCTTTTACCAGGACTACCACAGAAGCCAGTGTGATTACTGCCGCTTGCTTTAACTGTAAATTTTGGAGTAGTCCAACTAGAGTTCGGGACGCTGAGCCAACCACTTGTGTGCGACACTTGCACATCTGCGCCATCTGCGGTGGCAGCGTTGACATCGCCTTTAATGTTTTTGAGAATAGCAAACACGCCGAATGCTATTAGTGTAATGAATATTGTCGAGAGTAAAACTCTGCGTATCAGCTTACGGCCTGATAAACCAAATGATGTGGAGAAAATCATTTTGTTTCCTTTTTTTATATAATTAATGACCTTTGTGTTTCTATTATATGCTTAAGCGTTATGGTTGTCAAGAGTTTTTTGTACTTTTCTAAGAAAAAACGCCCGAAGGCGTTTAAAAAGGGGAGGGCTTAGCTATTGCGATTGGTTTTGTCCTTTGACTGTGGTGATTTGCGTCGAGATTTTGGTCTACGATATGGTGAAATCGATATCTCGTCTTCAATCTTCAACAATATCATGAATATTATAAAGCTACATACGAATAATACTATCGGTACATATACTTTTACAATACTAAGAGATACTAGAATCGTTGATAAAAACGCGATTATATATATTGTGCAGTCAATAAATAACAAAATACTAAATAGTTTTCGTGGCGACATTGTACCCTCCTTTAAATGTGCAATCCCCCCTCCTTCAATATTATACTATAAAAATCATTTTTTGTCCAGTGGTGCTACAAACATAGTAGGCTTATGCTTGGCTTTTAAATAGGAAACTAGGATTTCACTCTTTACAAGTTAGCAAAAATAGTCTAAAATAGTATGGTAGAGTCTTGGAGCTGGTTTTTATTAGCGCTCCAACCGTAATAATAAATAAAGGAGAAAGAATGGCAAATTTTGACCGTTCAAAGCCGCACATTAACGTCGGCACCATGGGTCACGTCGACCATGGTAAAACCACTTTAACTGCTGCGATTACCAACGTACTAGCGAAGCGCTTACCGTCGGATGTCAACAAGGCAGTTGCATATGATCAAATTGATAACGCCCCTGAGGAAAAGGCTCGTGGTATTACTATCGCGACTTCTCACCAGGAGTATGAGTCTGAGAAGCGCCACTACGCACACGTAGATATGCCTGGCCACGCAGACTACATTAAAAACATGATTACCGGTGCTGCACAGGTAGATGGTGCCATCCTCGTAGTTGCTGCGAATGATGGTCCTTTGCCACAGACTCGTGAGCACGTACTTCTGGCTCACCAGGTGAACGTACCAAAGATTATCGTCTTCCTCAACAAGATGGATCTCGCTGATCCTGAGCTGGTTGAGCTCGTCGAGATGGATGTCCGTGAACTTCTCAACAAGTACGGCTTCGATGGCGACAACGCTCCTATCATCAAGGGTTCTGCTACTAAGGCCCTCGAGGGTGACAAGGAAAACGAAGATGCCATCATGGAGCTCGTTACCGCGATGGATGAATACTTTGACATTCCTGAGCACGATCTTGACAAACCATTCCTCATGCCAATCGAGGATGTGTTCTCAATCAAGGGTCGTGGTACTGTCGCTACTGGTCGTATTGAGCAGGGCGTCGTAAAGTTGAACGATGAAGTTGAAATCGTCGGTCTTCGTGACACTCAGAAGTCAGTTGTCACTGGTATCGAAGCCTTCCACAAGACTTTGGATCAAGGTCAAGCTGGCGATAACGCGGGACTTCTTCTCCGTGGTATCGAGCGTGATCAGATTGAGCGTGGTCAGGTGATTGCTAAGCCTGGTACCATCACTCCTCACACTGAGTTTGAAGCACAGGTTTACATCTTGAAGAAAGAGGAAGGTGGTCGTCACACTCCATTCTCCAAGGGTTACAAGCCTCAGTTCTACTTCCGTACTACGGATGTTACTGGTGAAGTTGAGCTTCCAGCCGATAAGGAAATCGTGATGCCTGGCGATCAGGTCACCTTTAAGGTGAAGTTACTCGCTCCAGTCGCTATGAACGATCAGGACCGCTTCGCTATCCGCGAAGGTGGGAAGACTGTAGGTTCTGGCGTCATCACCAAGGTAATCAAATAACAATCGCTTCGCTTTGGACTTTCTTTGAAAAGAAAGTCCAACAAAGAAACTAATTGTGAAATCAAAGTCAGGCACATGTCCTG
>JAZTZQ010000034.1:0-20642 GCA_045637565.1 Candidatus Nanosyncoccus sp.
TCCTTCTTCGGTGTCGGAGTCGGGTCCTTCTTCGGTGTCGGAGTCGGGTCATATTCCGGCTCCGGATCATATTCCGGTTCAGGGTCTCGCTCTGGTTCCGGGTCTCGCTCCGGCTCTGGGTCTCGTTCCGGCTCAGGGTCACGTTGTGGCTTAGTGACAGGGACAGGCTTGGTATCAGGCGCAGGATTCGTCGGCGTCGATACGACAGCCTGTGGCATCGGATCAATGATCTGCCTTGGCGTATCATCCGGGACGATATGGATTACTTCCTGCACATTGGTCGGCTGATAACCGCAGTCAATCCGGTAACTTACCTTAAACATATTCTCCTTTATCACAAAGGTATACGTCAGGAAGTATCCCGAATGATCCGTTGTTGTCATGACGACAACATCTGGCACCGAATTAACAGTATACGGATTCATATACATCTGATCTTCGAGGTCAGATGTCTGATAATCCATCGTTACTGCATCCGCGGTGTCGAGGAAAGCGAAAAACGCATTCAAGGTCTGATAATACAACCCCTGATCTTCCATAAACCTTTCTTTCGTCAGATTTATCGTTTTCGCCCAGTCACCTTTGCATGACTCGTAGAACTCGCCAAGATAGCGAGTTCCCACAATTGCATCGAGCCACGCCATATTAGCTGCAGCCAGTGCCGGGTCTTTCGACATTCGATCACGCAATTCCTTGCTATAATCTCTTGCCTTTAGCCCTTCCTGATGCGGGTCCTTCCCGAAATTAAAATCATTTCTCGGGTCTGCATCCATGCTTAAGTCTAAGTTGTAAAACTTATACCAAGCTGCAGAGACTTCTTTTTCCTCATCAGCCTCTTCACTGACCGCTTCGTCACCGAAACTTTCCATTACATCATCTTTAGCAACATCTACATCATCATATGCTTCATTGTCACCATTATATGCTACATCACGATTAGGAGTCTGCTTCCCTACGTCAGCAAATCCCTTTATTATGAGTATAGCCGTTACGATTACGAACAAAAATGCTACAACACTTGCAATCATCAATCCGTAATCGCTTCTGTCACTCACTTCCTCGAAGTAATGATAGACTAAACTGGTGATATAAAACCCAATCGAACCTATCAGTACCAATAACGGAAGCAAAACCAACACAGAACGAAGCACCGTGTTGGCGACTGTACTTGCAACAATTACCGCAGATGCCTGTGTCACAAAATAAAACAACACAGTAAGCAGAAGGAATGGAATGATTCCGAGCCAATTCGTACATCCCGTACACCACCAGATGATTAGCCCGACCGACAAAGCCAGCATGCTAGCCAAACAGATGATCCCAAGAAGCACGTTTTCCCCATAGAATTTCGGTATAAAGTAGTTTATTACTCCCACCAAAGCTCCTACAGAGCAAGCCACCACTACAGAACTAAAGCTAACCTTTTCGTTTTCGGAACGAAACAGCCATTTAGCTGCCAAAATTCCAAAAGCGACTGCTAAACCTACAGCTACGCTAAACAATATCTTCAACATGGCATTCGCCTCCTTCATATAGTTTGTTCCGGAGGCAGTGCCCCCGGAGTGCGGGAGTTGACTGGATAGCTCCTCAGATTTCACTTGAAATCTGAAATGATTTGGTTGTTAATGGCCCTCCTAGTTCAGGATACACCTTAAAACTCAGACTACTCACATTATAGCACACTTTACCAAAATAGTCAATAATTAAACCATAATTTCAATCAAGCACAAAGTAGGTTTCCAAATCTATCTCAACCTCTTTCAAAACATGAAAAAACCCGGCCAATTCGACCGGGCTTAAGTTGCTGTTTTTCTTACGGCCAGTACTCTGCGATTTCTTCCTCCGTAGGAAAACGAACGAAGCGACCATCCTTCTCCCAAACGGGTTTAGGCTCATACAAACCATGTCCAGCAGCCTTTGCGGCAAACAAATCCCGCTTCAGGCAGTCAGAATACTTTCGCAAGTTCGCATCCCAGAATGCATACCAGTAAACCGGTACTTCCCTCGAGGATGCTCGCGTATACTGATCCGGTCCAGAATCGCCCTTCTCATCCTGAGTTGCAGGAGAGACAGAGTTATCATTCGAATCTGCCGCATTAGAATCATCCGAAGTATTACCTTTACGACGACAATTCAGAATTCTTTCAATTTCCGACACACGCCGTTCATGCTCATTGAGCTTATTAGTATGCTCATTCAGCACCTGCTCATGCGCCAAAATCACCTTCCCCGAAAGAGCATATTTCCGCTCCAATTGGGCAATACTGCGTTCAAACTCCGATTCCTTCTCGTCAAGAAATCTTGTCTTTTTGCAGTTACTGGATTCATCAACCGTCATCTTCGCAGTGGGTTCATGGTCATCAGTTACCTGGTCGGATTTGCGATAGTCATCGTCCACCTTGTCAGTGGCAGATAGAGACACCGTTTTTCCTTTATTATTCCCAAACATCTTAGGCATATTAGGCCCTCCTTTCGGAAAAATATGTTAAACTGCAACTGCTATAATTATAGCATACATATCATCAAATGTCAATATTGAAACCACAAACTTGATATAATTCAAATCAACTACTTGCTTTTGTATCAATTCCGCGCTATAATAACACTAGACGGTGGGATTAGCTCAGATGGTTAGAGCGTCTGATTGTGGTCCAGAAGGTCGTCGGTTCGATCCCCATATCCCACCCCATTAGCAATTTGCGGGTATAGTACAGTGGTTAGTATGCAAGTTTTCCAAACTTGAGATGAGAGTTCGATTCTCTCTACCCGCACCAGATAATAATAAAATTGAGAGCTTGCTCTCATATTTTATTATTATGTGGTGTCGGGGCCGAGTGAATATCATTCTCTCTACCCGCACCATTATAGCAAAAAACCCTAGGTCTTCGCGCGTTAGCGCATTTTTTATTGCCGAACGCAGCTCGGAATACAAATGAAAAGAGGTTCAGATGCAACAATCATAATGCACATTTACAAGACAATCTTACCATGTTATTATTAGCTTATAATACTAATGTTTAAGTTGAAAGGCAAATAATGTTTAATTCAAAAAATGATGTCGTCAATACTCCTGTTCGTACGGAGATGTTGATGGATGAGGAAATAGAGGAAACGGATGGCTCGATCGATGATGCAATACACGAGTTGGAGACAATAAGACGTGAAACGAGCACATATACGACTGGTCACTCATCCAACGATTTTGAGCCGTTTTCTAATATGGATAAAAGCATGGTACTAGGGGTGACGATTGCGTCTTTCGTAATAGCTTGTTTGGTATTTGTATTCTTGATACAGAAGAAAAAGGCACCGAGAGGAAGGTTCATGCGATGGTTGAGGGAGTTTTTGAATTTTCGATCAATCATGATTGCTGGAATTATCAAATTCTTGTACGTATTTCTAGCGGTAGCACTAACTATTTCTAGTGTAATTGTCATGTTCCAAGGGCGCGATGATACAGTATTGATGATGATATTAATTGGTCTTGCGATGCTGATAATTGGGAATATTGTGCTTAGAATTATAATGGAAATGACAATGGCGATTATTTCGATGTGGGATAATACTTCGGATATTCGAGGAGTATTAGTGAAGGAAGAGGAAATGCCAGAGGAGAAAATGCCAAAAGAACCCGAAATGAAGAAGGGGCCTGAAGTAGAGCTACCAGCTGAGGAACAGCCTGTAACTACCAGTGAAGCGACGGCGGAGCAACCCACAGAAACACGACCAGCTCAAACAACACAGCCTGAGTCTAAATCACCAGAAACAGTGCAGCCAGATACGCCACCGGCACCGACTGTTTAATTACCTATTGCCTTTTGCTCTGTTATGCGTCTTACAGAGCATCTGGCAGTTTTCTTCCGTGGTAGCTCCGCCTTTACTCCAAGCCGAAACGTGGTCGGCATCCATCTCATTTAGCGCATAAATCTTGTTCTTATTCACTTCGTGACCCACAGCGCAAAGCGGACAGTTGGAAATACCTGAGTTTTGTGGCAAAATAGTTTCTAGCGGTGTTATATAAATGCACCAAGAAAAGTAAAAATAACCACTTGTGGTTATTTTTTTAAATCACTACTTAGGCAACAACAAAAACGCTACAGTTCCAGCTACCGCACCCAATATAATCGTTAGAATAATAGCAACCACCAACCCAACACGTGATTCTTTTTCAGGCTTAGCAATAATAGCAACCGGCCCTTTGTGATCTCGCTCATTGGTAGCCACCACCTTATCGTTATAAACATTCTTTGATAATGGCCGTTTTGTCACCTTATCCTGGTTAATAAACATCGGTCTAGGCGCCACAAAAGTCTCTTTTTTCGCTATCTCTTTTTTATCACTCTTTACCGTAGATTTCGCCTCTGTCTTTGCCATATTTTTACCCCTAAACCTGCCAATCAATCTTTTCGATTTTACTTCTTTCACGTCGGCCTTAGCCATATCCAAATTCGTCTTATACTCTTTGCCATCACCTAAAGGACGCTTAGGTACATCATTATTTACGAATTTTGGATTTAAATCTTCGATCTCACCCAGTTTCATTTCCTTATCACTAATCGCAAACTCATTCTTGGTGTCGCTGGTAACCATTCTAGATGACGTGGCCGACCGCGGCACAGTCGCCCGTGTCACTGTTTTACGAGAAACAGTAGCCATACGCGTCCCAGCACCACCGTTAGATACTACAGTTCGTTGAGAGGTCACAGTTTTCTGGGTAGCTACTCGTCGTGATGTATCCCTGCGGACCATTCTGGCCCTCGGAGTTGCTGTCGATTCAGGCATCACGACACTAGGTTTCGCAGCCGTGACTGTTCTTGTAGCGGTTACCCGCGTAGTGCTCGACACATTCGTCCTTCTCGGCGCACCAGAAACTACTGCAGTCCTTTTGTCGACGCTTCTCGCCGGTACGAAATCCATGTATCTTTTACTCATTTTTTCACTCTTTTAGCTATCTCGATTATATCAACAAATTCATTCAAAATCAAACTCGCCGAGCCAATTAATAACCCATTCACCCCTGGAACCGTCAGGTAAGCCCCGGCGTTCGCCGCATTCACACTACCACCAAACAGTACCGGCATATCTTCCAAATCTTTCATCCCATAAGTCTCCGCCAAAGTTCTCCGAATTAAATCCACTACTTCATAAATCTCATCTGGCGTAGCTAATTTCGCCGACTTTGCCGACGAAATCGCCCATACTGGCTCATAAGCAATCATCACCTTTGACAATTCATCATCCGACACCTCCGACAATCCACCAATCAATTGATCACGAATTACATCCTTAGTCTCACCAAACGCCCGTTCACTTTCAATTTCACCAATACACAGAATCGGCGTAATATGATTTCGAATTGCAGCCGCTACCTTTTTTGCGATATCTTTATCGCTTTCGTGCAACACATATCGTCGTTCGGAATGTCCTATAATTGCATAATCCACCAACCCCCGAAGCTGAGCGAAAGACGTTTCTCCAGTATATGCCCCAGTATCACGATAGAATCCGTTTTGAGCCGCCAGCTTTATCTTATGTCTATCCACTTGAAGCGACAACGGCTGCAAAGCCAAAGTCGAAGGCGCCACTACCACCTCGAGTTCTCGATAATTTGGCAAAGTTTTTAATAGTTTATGAAGATATATAGAAGCCTCACCTACTGTGAAATTCAGCTTCCAGTTGCCCACAATATAAGTTTTCATACATCCATTATAGCATGCTATAATACAATTATTATGAAAAAAGTATTATCATTCGACATAGACCAAACATTAAACGTCGCCAAAACCCCCATCCCCGACGAAATCGCCGATTTACTCATCAAGTGCCTCGATCATTTCGAAATCTGTCCCATCTCAGGCCAAAAATTCGACCAATTTCTCATTCAAATCGTCGATCGCCTCGTCGACCACAATGTCACCACACAACAACTCGCCCATCTGCATTTATTTGTTGCCCAAGGCACCCAATATTATCGCTATAACACAACCGCCGACGGCACCTATTCTCCCGAAAACTGGCAACAAGTCTACAATTATCCCCTCACCGATGAACAAGTTTCGAAAATCACCACAACCATCGAGCAAGCCGCCCGCGAACTCGGTTTTTGGGAAGCCGACCAACTCCAATCTGGCGACGAAATCATCGAAAATCGCCTCTCCCAAGTCACCTTCTCCGCCCTCGGCCAGAAAGCCGGCACCGAGGAAAAGTATGCTTGGGATCCCGATTGCAAGAAACGTGAACAAATCGTCGCCCGTTGCAAAGAACTCGCCCCCGAATTCGACTACGAAATCGGCGGCACCACCTCTATTAACGCCATCACTCCAGGCATGAACAAAGTCTTCGGCATGACCCACCTCCTTGAGAAACTCAAAGTCAACAAACAAGATATCCTCTATTTCGGCGACATGACCCAGCCTGGCGGCAACGATTATCCCGTCGTAGAAATGGGTATCGACACCATTACCGTCCGCAACCACGAAGACACTGCCTACGCCCTAAAAGGCATCTTAGGTATCATCAAATAGTTATTTGACGTTGAAAAAAATAGATAACTATTCTAAAATATAAGTATGAGCATTCTAATTGTGGGCAATGTTTTAAAAGACGTCTATCTCAACCTAGACTCTCGTACCGAACATCTCGAAACAGACAAAGATAACACCAAGTGGCTCGACCTCAGTTTTAATGCTAGCGAGCATCATTTCTACAACCGTAGCTCCAACCTCGGCGGAGCCACCGTTTCATTCGAAGTTCTTCGTAATCTAGGCCTCGAAGCCATCATTAACGGAGTCAATCTCCGCTTCACCGAAGACGGTCTAGTTTCCAATACAGCTACCGATATCTATCGCTATATTTTACTCGTGGATGATAAACCCTGCTATTTCGTACCAACTTCCCACAAAATCACTCAATTCACTCCACCTGCCGATTCTTACGACTATCTTTATATCGACCGTTCCGCCGAACTCAATCAAGCCACAGCCAGTCTCATCAATACCTACCTCGATATCTCTCAAAACACCAAACTCATCCTTTATCTCCGAACACTCACCAATCCCCATCTCAATAGCTTAATTCCTCGCGCTAGCCTCGTTTTTCTAGAAGAGACCGACCGCCCCTTGTCGATTGACGGCATCATCCCAGATGAAATCCAAAAATCAGACAAACTCATCTCAATCTCCGCACACCGTCTCTCTTGTCAAAACCTTTCCGAATCCATCTCGGTAGAACGCATCGACATGCTCACTCACCTATCTACCTATTCGATTGCTTCCGCCACTATTCTAGGCTGCTTTATCCATGGTCGTTCCATCGAAGACAGCCTTCGCCTCGCTCGCGCCAACGTCGAACACTCCAAACTCAACGCTTCCCTTAATCTCGAACAACTTCAATCGCTCGTCTCCGACATCGCCGCGCCCAACAATCTTGAACTAATTGCCCAAAACCTCGTTCTCTACCCTAAAGGCATCCTTGCTGCAGATGAGTCCGGCGGCAGTATCCATAAAAAATTCGCCTCACTCAATATTCCAGATACCTACGATAATCGCCGCGATTACCGCAATATCTTCTTCACGACAAACGGTCTCGAAAACTACGTCAATGGCGTCATCCTCTTCGACGAAACCGCTCGTCAAATCGCCGACAATGGCCAAACCTTCGTAGATTATCTTATCAGCAAACGCATCATCCCCGGCATCAAAGTCGACCAAGGCCTCATCCCGTTAAATGACGGTTCTTTCGAAACCGTCACGCAGGGTCTGGATGACTTACCCAAACGCCTAGCAGAGTATTATCAAATGGGTCTCCGCTTCGCCAAATGGCGTGCCGCTTTCGAACTCCGCATCAACCAAAACAATGATATCCTCACTCCCACCGACGATGCCATCCAACAAAACTGTCAAGCTCTTGCGCGTTACGCCAAAGCTTGCCAACAAGCCGGCCTTGTCCCCATCGTCGAACCCGAAGTCATCTACGACGGCTACTACAATATCAAGCAATCAGCCGAAGTCACCGGCAAAATCCTCCGCGCCCTCTTCAGCACTCTAGATGAGCAAAATGTCAATCTGAAAGCCTGCATTCTCAAAACCAACATGGTCCTAGCCGGCAAACATTATGAGGTGCCATCCGCTCCATCAGAAGTCGGCGAAGCCACTGCCGAAGTATTAACAGCCAACGTCCCTGCCACTCTTGCCGGCGTCGTCTTCCTCTCTGGCGGTCAAACCGTCGAACAAGCCACCGACAATCTCGCTGCTATCATCGAACACGGCCCCTTCCCCTGGCCAGTCACCTTCAGCTTTGCTCGCGCCCTTCAGGACCCCGCTCTCTACGCCTGGCGAGGTGATAACGCCAACGCCGACTCCGCCCGCGAAGCTTTCCTCACCCGCCTCATCGCCAACACCGAAGCCCTGAAGAAAAAAGAATAAGCCAATTATCAGCTTGGACTTCTAAATTGTAAGACCTGCTACATAAGGCAAGAAAAAATCTCCTTATTCGCCCTTCGGGCTAAGGGAGATTTTTTCATTGTTAAGTAGCAGAACTTACAATTTAGAAATCTGGTCTAAATCTCATTATGCTGATAATTGGCTTATTCTTTTTCTTCTGTAGTTTCGTTTGTTGGCTCAGCAGGTGCCTCGGCAGCTTCTTCGCCTTCAGCAGCTTCCGCTTCCGCCGCTTCCTCAGCTTCACGCTTCTCTGCTTCAGCTGCCGGATCATATAGTGATGCCACCACCTGTTCTGGGTCAAGTTCTTTATCCGCAAACACCACGCCTTCTGGCAACACAATATTTGCAATCGTCAATTTATCATCTACTTCTTTCATAGCAGAAGCATCGACGGTCAACTCCTTAGGTAAGTCTGCCGGCTTTGCCTTTACATCCAATTCTTCGATCGATTGCGTCAAAGCAAAATGATAAGTCTTCGAAGCTTCCGACTCTTCAAACCCAACAATTACTACTGGAGTTGTAGCCTCGACTACCTCACGTGCCGAAATCGCCTGGAATTCAATATTCATAATCTTACGAGATACCGGATCAATTGCTACATCTTTCACAATAGCCAGTTTTTTCTTCCCCTCAATATCGAGATCAATCGGTGAATGATAACCAGCACTTAGCAAAGTCTTCTCTGTCGCCACATATTCCGACGACAAAAGCACCGGTTCCTTCCCACCATAAAGCACTGACGGAATCAATCCCTCCGCACGCAAACCCTTTAGTTTTTTACCCACCAACTCACGTTTTTTCAACGATAATTTGTATTCAGACATTATTAATCCTTTCTAATTATATATATTATATCACATTTTCTTTACTTTGACCATCGCCGGCCGCAACACTTCGCCCTCGTAGTAATATCCAGGTCGCAAAACTTCACCAATCACTTCTTTTTCTCCATCACCTTCCGCCATTACCGCCTCAGCCAATTCCGGGTCAAACTCTACTCCTACGGCCGCGTCAATCTTCGTTAGTTCTAATTCTCGCATCGTCTTCTCGAGAGATTTAGCTAGCGGTTTCAACTCTTCATAAGTCCCTATCGCCCTATCAATATCATCCAAAAGCGGCAATATTTTACTCACAGTTGCATATCTTGCCAACTTACGTTCCGCCTGTTTCTGTGCCTCAATCTGCTTCCGGTAGTTTTCAAAATCCGCCCTCGTCCTCTGTAGATCATTCGTTAGTTCCGCAATCCGCCCCCCATCATCATGCTTGACACCGCAGTCACATCCCGCACCCTCACGACACTTACACTCATCGCTACAAGCGCACTCCATACCTTCATAGCACTTACATCCCTCGCTGCAATTACATTTTTTATTCTCTTTTTTCATAGTATTTCCTCCAACATATTACCTGTATATCTCACTAGAGACATCACTCTAGAATAATTCTGCCGCGTCGGTCCCAATACCCCGATATAACTCCGATCCGAAAACGGCGACCGAAACTTCGATATAATAAGCGACACTTCAGAATTCTTACCAATTGGGTTCTCCTGCCCGATAAATATATTGAGCGGTTCCCCAGGCGCCGCTTCTCTCAACCACGGTTCCAAATTATCTAAGAGCTTCGCCACCGCCTGCACACGCCTAGTATCCATAAACTCCGGCTGAGTAAACAGACGTGCTATTCCCGACAGATACAACTGACCCCCAATCGTCGCGAGCCCCAGATTTCCCGTCAGTTCTACCAAAGAATCCACCGCCCGCCGAATCGCTGCATCCGCCTGAGATTGCGAAGATACCCGCACTTCTATCGCATGCGTCCCTCGCTCAAATGATTTCCGTGCCACATCCGATTCATCCACCGCCGTCATTCCGTTTTCGAGATTATTCACATAAAATCGATATCCTGCATCCGTCGGCACGCGCCCAGCCGAAGTATGAGGCTGCGCAATCAATCCCAAAGCCTCAAGTCGCGCCATCTCCGCTCGGATTGTTGCTGGCGATACACCAAACAACTTCGCCATCGTCACACTTCCCACCGGCGATGCCGTTTCTGCATATTCTTCTATAATCTGACAGAGTATTTCCCTCTGTCGAGTTGTCATTTCCATAACCTATATTATACAAAACTAGCACTAAAAAGTAAAGAGTGCCAACTAGCATAATCATTACATAATCAAATATCATAAAAGTATCGTCTAACTCTTCCATTTTTCGCAAAAATGTGATATAATAACAAGATAAGTATGAATAACCGTACTTATTAACCCTATTCACGGCCACGTCATCCGACGTAGCTAGTACTTTTAAAAGGAGCATAAATATGAAAAGTAAGGACATTCGGAAAGATTGCAAGGGACCCAAAAAGGCCAAATCCGATCTCGACAACAAAGTCGAAGTACAAGATGTCACCATGCCCGTAGAGGACGCACGGTATCAGATTATGTATGGCAAGAACCATAAAGCAACCATCACGATACTCAGCGGCCCCAACAAAAACAAAACTACCGTTTATAACGGCAGAACTAAAGAATGGACAGGTACAGCTATACCTGTAGAAATACAGAAAACTATCGAACGGTACTATTCATAATTATGCTGCCCCCCAGCGATTATTTCGCTGGGGATTTTTTTGTGTTATGATAATACTATCATGGAAGAGAAAATCAATACAATTAAACAATGGCTTGGCACCGGCAGTATCAACATATTCGGCTTACCCATGTCCGGCAAAGATACTCAAGGTGTCAAGCTCGCTGAGACGTTAGACGCCAAGTTCCTATCATCCGGCATGATTATTCGTGCTATGGAATCTGAAACCAAACAGAACCTTACCAGTACTGGCAATCTCATTCCCACTAATACCTTCTACGAATGGGTCCTCCCCTATTTTGAACGTCGTGATTTGTTCCACCACCCATTAATCCTTTCCTCAATTGGTCGCTGGCAAGGCGAGGAAAACCAAGTCATGTCAGTCGCAGCTGGTGCCGGTCACGAAATCAAAGCCGCCATCATCCTTAATATCAGTGAAGCCGACGTTGAAAAACGCTTCAAAACCGCCCAAACCCTTCAAGACCGCGGCGAACGTCAAGATGACAAAGACCTCCAAGTTTTTCGCAATCGCCTTCATGAGTTTCGCACCAAAACACTCCCAGTTATCCAACACTATCAATCTCTCGGATTGCTAATTGAAGTAAATGGCGATCAAACCCGCGACGCGGTTTTTAACGAAATCATCAATAAGTTATATCTCAAAGCAACATCGTAATCTCTAGCTAATCCTCTATCGTCTAATTATTGTTCGCCAGGCTTTCGCAATCTGATGACGAAATTCATATACAAGATATATCATACCAACTATCACCACCCCTATCACTGCATATAGTGCCACAAAAGAAGATTTTTCTTCAAATTTTTCTGCCACTACACCATAATCTGCGCTCTTGTTTTCAACTATCTTGCGGCACCTCCCGGTCTCCGGATTCAAATAATAGCCTTCCTTACAAGTCTTTTCAGTCGCAGTCTCAGCTTTCTTACATCTCCCAGTCAAAACATTCAAATAATAACCGTCTTTACAAATCTTATCTATCACCGCGGTCACTTTTACGCAATTCCCCGTCGCCTCATTAATCACTTTACCAGCCTCACAAGTTCGAAACTCTTGATAATTGTTTCCACCACCAGGCGTAGGCGCATAGGTTACCCTCCATATTTCCTCACCTTTTGCATCATAACCAATCATCGCATATGCCGCTCCTTTTCGCTGTCCGTTCGGATAGCTCATTTTATAAACTACTCGCCTATCCGTATCGACAATTTCCAAGGTGTTTTCGCTAGTCGGGTTTTTTGTCAAACTAAACTCCACCGGATAATACACTTTATATTCTTCCGGTTTCACAATCCCATTTAAAACATATTCTTTATTCTTATATCTCAAGCGGCAACCATCCAACAGTATCTGTTCAGCACCGCTATTATATAACTCAATAAACTGCTCCGTTTTGACAGCCTCATAATAACTTAATAGCTCCGTAATCACGAGTTTTTTACACTGACTCGGCTTAGCATCACTTTCGTCATTATCTACTTCAACTTCATCTACTCTGTAATTATTGACCTCGTAATGTGGTTTGTATTCCAAGATACTTTCATATTCACCAGTTTTTTCATTCCGTACTAACGTACTTGGCGATGACGAAACGAAACTCTTGTAACATTCCTCCCCTCCCATCCAGCACACCTTGTCAATTTCTTTTCCGTCCCGCATCAAAGTCAAAGCTCCACTCATCGCCAATGTTTTGCTATAACGCACATTGGCTAGCTCGCTATCTGGCGAGCTAGCCAAACGAAGGAGTATTGACTCGCCAGTCATATAGCTGTAGTCGGGGAATTCAAATAATTCATAATCCTTCCCACTTGAATTAGTATAGCGCACAGCTAGTCCAGCGAGCAAAACCGGTGCGTCGGAGGTTTTTCGTCCAATCTCTATCATTTCTCCGACATTACTTTTACCATCGACGGTATACCCAGGATTAATGGCCTTAATGTAGATTCCTGGCAAATCCTCATCATCCACCGCCCACGTAGCACTACCAACCATCATCGAGCCTACCACCAAACTTATTATTGTATTTACCACCCTCCACACTATTTTCACTTTTTTCATACGGTCAAACTAACACGGTTTTTCCGAAAATGCAACCCTTTTTATGATATAATTTTAACATGAGTGTTTTGGCCTCTATTGGAATTGTTTTTTTGGCTATGCTTATCATGGCCTCATTGCAATTGGTGCCCGGCGTTTTTGCACTTTTCTTTCATTATGCTACTGGTAAATACTCATTCCAAAAAGCTTCATCGCTCAGCTTATTTTTTATCATTGGTACAGAAATCATCTCCGCCTTCTTTTTTATATCCGCTTTTTTTATCTCATATAGTCTTTTTCTAAACGATCTCAATCCGCGCAATAACATTGTCACTTGGATTTTTGTCGGCATTTTTATCGCTCTTTCCATCATTTGTCTATTCTTCTACTACAAACATCCCCATTCGAAAGGCACTGAACTCTTCATTCCTCGCAAATTCGCCAAAGCACTTGACCGCCGCGCTAGAACAGTTCGCAACCCTTCCGATGCCTTCGTTTTAGGAGCACTCAGTAATGTCTACGAATTATTTATCACTCTGCCACTCTATATCATTACAGCCACAGAAATAATGTGGATGCACAGCGAATATTTCGCGGATGATTTTCTCACTATTCTCTACATTTTAGTCTCAGCCATCCCACTTATTCACCTATATTATTCCTTTAGAACCAATCATAATCTAGCCAACATCCAACGTTCACGTGCCAAAAACAAGCTTTTTCATAGAATCACCATGAGCCTCAGTCTTCTTACCATCGCAGTATTAATCATCTGTTTCAGGATTGTTTAGCCATGAAAGCGTTTAATAAACAATCATTAGCCAAAGAGCTCACAATCGACGCAAATGCCATCGGTATTCCCTCCGGCGCCGCTAAAGTCTTTATCGACCGTGCTATCTCCACCGCCACCAAATCCTTGTCCAACAAATCAATCGTCACGGAAACTGACGTCAAAATAGCAATTGCCAAAGAACTCAAAAAATACCATCCCGATTTAGCTTATGTTTACCAAAATCGTGATACAATAATATAGATATGAGTAAATATGATTTTCAATACACAGTTATTGGCAGTGGCCCAGCCGGTTCCACTGTCGCCACAACATTAGGTAAAGGTAAAAAAGGTGTCGCCCTAGTCGAAGGAGCACATTTTGGCGGCTCCAACCTCAACACTAGAGATATTCCCTATCTTGCAGCCCTAGACTCCGCGCATATATATGCCACTATCAATCGTCTTCCCGAATTCAAAAACCAAGGGCTAACTTTCAGTCTCCCCACACTCATTTCAAGAGAAGCACAAGCAATTTCTGCAACCACTAGTTTCAACAAAAAAACCTACGAAGACTCCTCCGTTGTCTGCCTCAATGGCTACGCGAATTTTCTCGATCCTCATACCATCGCTATCGGCAATCGCAAAATCACATCTGCTCACTTTATTCTAGCTACCGGCTCACACCTCAACACCAAAAACATCACAGGATTAGAAACAACCCCTTTCCTCACACCAGAAACCGCCATCAAGATTCATCGCTTGCCTAGAGTTATTGCCATCATCGGTGCAGGTAGTACTGGCTGCGAAATGGCTTCCTTCTTTGCCGAATTAGGTAGCAAGGTTATTCTACTAGAATCAGCCACGCGCATTCTCCCACGCGAAGACACCGAAGTCTCCGATACTATATCTGATTATTTCACGCACCAATTAGGCGTTAGCGTCCTACATCATTGCAAAGCAGTTGCCGTCGGCCAAGACTCCACAAGCAAATATGTCGTTTTCCGCTACGGCGACACCGAGAAAATGGTCCGCGTAGCAGAAATCGCCCTTGCCACCGGCAGTCTTCCCAACACTGACTGCGGCCTCGAAAACGCCAAAGTCAAATACAAAGAATCCGGCATCATCGTCAACAAAACCTTCGAAACCTCCGCCAAGCACATCTACGCAATTGGCGACTGCATCGGTGGCGAATCATCAACCGAACTTGCCACCCAACAAGGCCTCATCTTAGCTAGCAACATCATCAAAAGGTCCAAGAGCCCCATCAATTATTGTGGCACCACGCGCGTAATCAACACCCCCATTCAAATCGCCGTCGTCGACCATAACGAACATGACCTCAAAAAACAAAAGCGCAAATACAAAAAATCAATCATTTCATTGCCCGACACCACCGCCGGCCAAGTCGACGGTCTCAAACACGGCTTCGTCAAACTCATCGCTAACAAAAACAATTACATCATCGGCGCCACTATCGTAGCACCCCACGCCAGCCTCTTAGCCGAAGAAATCGCCATCGCCACCCGCCACCACCATACCGCTATCGAACTCGCCAGCACGCCACACGTCATCAATTCCTACAACCAAGCCATCAAACTCGCCGCTCGTGCCCTCCTCACCAAGAAAAAGCATTGACAAAATCCCCCACCTACTATATAATATACTCTACATCGTGGGGTAGAGCAGCCTGGTAGCTCCGAGTCTTGACGGCTCATGAGCCAAACGAGCCAATACCACACAGTACATCATAGAATTGTAGCGATACATTCTAAAACAGAACATCGTGGGGTAGAGCAGCCTGGTAGCTCGTTTGGCTCATAACCAAAAGGTCGTTGGTTCAAATCCAACCCCCACAACCAAAAATTCGTGGAGTAGAGTAACCTGGTAGCTCTATTTTTTTATGCAATTAACACGAGGGTCCACCAAACGCTGCTTCCCATTCGCAATGCGTCGAAAAACTCTTATCTAGTGCAGTAATCGAGTCACTACCTCCATCATTCTTCCCAGTCAATTCCAAAGGTCCCATTATCGACAACGAGAAATTATCATCCCCTTCCAACCTCGTCTCAATTCTTCGAAACAAATCATTTGCTCGACCAGTTGAATCAACCCCAATTTGTCCAGGCTTCATTACCGCCCGCCTATCCTCCGGATCCTCATCTAACTCTCCAACTTCATCACCACATGCTACTCCATCCTTACACCAAAACTCCAATTTGAAGTCCGTCGACGGACGTCCATAAGGCAAAGAAACCGCTACCACGAACGTATCATTATTTCTCTTTCCCGCACCACCTTCCGCAATAGGCTCTGGTAACTTAATTCTAGCAGAACAAGCAAATCCATCACCAGTAAAAGCATTATCCGGATCACAATAAACCACAAACGGTAGATTGGTAGAAGTTCTATCATTCGAAGCCGCCAAAGCATTTATCTCCGTGGAACCGTCTTTTTTAATCTTATCTATTATATTAGCATTAGAATCGGCATCGTATCCACCCCAATAATTCTTCCCCAAAACGCCCTTTGCCACTGCACTCTTTTTCTTCGATGCCACCAAATACACCATGCCACGATTAGTTCTCCCGTCAATACTTCTATCAAATTGACTCATCTTAAACTCTTCAGCCGTTTGCAAAACAGCCACAGATATCGTCGGCGGATTTGGAACATCCAGACTCGTACTCTTAAAAGTAACTTCATTCTTCGATTCATCAAAATTACGATAATTCAACTGAGTTTGACCAGAATTAGACCCCCAGCTAATCCTCACTTCATCGATATCACTCGCATCCACTCCATCAAACCTCGGCCTCACAACCTTCATTTGCTGAGTTGAAGACAGCGTCGCACGATAATCCTTTAGTCCTGTTATAATTTGTGTACAAGTATACGCTTGCGACATATTATTCCCAGCCCTACTAGACTCCTGTATCAATACCTCTTGCCCCGTATCAGCATTAAAATCCGTCCTACCCAAAATATATGAAACTTTATCACACCCTTCCGTTTCCTCCATTACGTACAAAATCTCATTACAGTTCAATACTCCATCCCCATCTGGCGCCGTCGCCACTGCACCCTGTGATACACAATTCTGATAATTATAAAAAGCCAATTTAGCATCTTCCACTCCAGCGAGAGCCGAATCATAAGCCGACTTCGACAAATCAGCATTTGACGACCGCGTAATCTGTGCAATCACCAATGCCGTAAAGCTCGCCGTTATAATTAATAATATCAAAGTCGAAAAAGCCACCACATAGAACGAAGCTGCTCCTTTTTTAAATCCTGTTAAACGCATCTTATCCTCCTTTCGCCATTCCCGCAAAATTAAACTTATTAATCGCACAATAGTCCAAATTCTCTACTTCTCTATTATACCCAGCCGGCGTAGCGCAGTTATTCCCCGCGGCACTAATATCGATTCCACCCTGCACTGTCCCTAGTATAAACGAATTATAATAATATATCGCTTTGTGAATCTCGTCCTGTTCCGAAATTGCCGACGTCAAGTTATAAAGAGCCAGATTAGTATCATTATCTTCACCATTCAAGTATTCTATTGGCTCTTCATCAGTAGAAGCAAGTGCCGCCATATTGAACTCAGATTTACCATTATTTATAAGGGCGCTAGTACCACTATTAAATGGCTTCACCTTATATCTATCTTCTTTTCTACCATTCACAACCCTTATTGCAGCCTCACATACTGCACGATTCTCGTCTTCAACCTTCAAAAGCTTAAAATCTTTCTTGGGTGGCATTACTGTATCGCCCATTTTATATGTCAAGAAGGCAGGCTCAAGCGTTGCATTGTTATCCTGCACCGAATATTCATCACTAAAGAAATAGCCAGAGTTCCAAATATACGAATATCTACCAGTGCAAAACGCACCAAACACCGGCACAGAGTTCATTGTTTTATTACCTACCTTGACTTTTGCATATCGAACCACCGAAGCCAGGTTTCGTCCACCGTCATTATCACAGTCGCGCACAACGTCCGCACTTGAAAAAAGATCCTCACACGCATCCTTTAAACTTGTCGCTGGAGATTCCAGAATAGACCTCTGCATATCATCCACCAAGCTAGAACCAATTGTATCCACCTTATTAAGAGTGATGCTTCTATGATACGCCGAAACCGCTCCAGTTATCACCAAAACCACCGCCATCGACAAAATAGCAATAAATATCAAAGAAATAGACAATTCCACCATCGTAAATCCTTTGCGGTTCTTTATTTCTTGTACTTTCACCGTTTTACCATCTCCTCGTTAACGTCTACATTTATTATTATCACTATCGAAAGGTATAATCTCCACTCCGGAAGCATCATGCGCGCCTTTTACTAGTCTCACATCTGCCCGATTATTACTTTCTTCGCTTCCATTTGGATTAATACAAAAATCCACGCTCATAGGACGAAAATCGTCCAAATAGTTTTTATCTTCTCCGTATTCAAAAATCTTTGGATCGCCACTCAAATCACCCACTATTCTATCCTTCACATCGATCACATTATTCAATGCAAACGTCTGAATCGTACCAGACTTTGCATTTCGAATTATCAAAATCGTACCAGTATAATCCTCAAACGAATCAGTTTTCTGTACTCTAGCCGACCATTTTGGCGTATAGTCTTCAATTATACCAACAGCCTCATATTTCCCATCACTATTTTTCCGCACCACGTTTGCCTGCAGAGTTTTCAATAACCCCAAAGTATTACTATCTACAACATCCCACGAATTTACCGCCTTAGCAATTACTGTATATACATGCATCACCTGCTTATTCTCTGCCTCGTTACCCTGTTCTTCACCAAATGTCACCATCTTGCCATATATTGCCTCATCATGGCGACCATTACTGTCACTTTGAACATTTGCCACTTCAGAATACAAATTACCCAAAAAATCGGCAAAACTCTGCACAGTATCATTGTATCTTTGTTGATAAATCGAGTTTTGCACTCCTACTGTTATCGCCACAAACAACGCTCCAGTCACAGCCAAAAATATCGAAACCTCTATAAGCGTAAATCCAAATCTTTTTCTTTTCATATACTTACATTATATCTCAAACATAAACATTTTGCAAAAAACTAATAATTTGGAAAAAGAAAATTCAACCATTTTTCCATATTGGAATAATCACTCTTCACTTCATCGTGCTTTTCAACTTGTCGATGTTTATTCTTCGCCTCAACAGAGTTCTCTGGTAACACCACCATTTTTTCACCAGCTAATTGCTTATCCAGATACTTTCGCGCAATCAATTCCTGATACTCGTTTGAACGATAATACTCATTTTCAAGCTCAGCAGCCTCGTTTTCTACAGACAACAATTCCAATTCTTTTCTTTCGGCTATCAATCTTTCAGACAAACTCCAATTTCGCGACATCGCCATTATCGATTGATATGTCCACACCAAACATAATATAATTGCCAAAAACAAAACCACGTTCTCTACAGTAAAAAAATCGTGTTTCAAATAAAACTTCCCACGCCTAAACCAAGTTCTCAATATGTTCATGCTTACTATTATATCATTTTTGTGATAGAATAAAAAACAAGCGGGGGTATAGCTCAGTTGGTCAGAGCATGCGTCTTATACACGCAGTGTCCTTGGTTCGAGTCCAAGTACCCCCACCAAGCGGTTTATAAAATTATTTTTATCTATTCCGCAATCTGTTAATGTCTATTAAATCCCTACGTACGCAATGATGATGCCATTACGACTAGACTTACACAGATTGATTTTTTTTAAAAAGTATGTTACTATACTATAGTAGGTAGAGCTACGCTCTTTTTATTGCTGGCTATCACTATACTGAAGGAGGGATTAGGTATGAAACTCAAAATTGGTGATAAGGTTTATTTGCAGAAGTATGAGGTCGCCCATATTATGCATGAGCTCAATGGCTTTCCAAGCGGCATTCTTGATGAAACGTTCGGCGGCGATGAAGATAGCTTCTTCTTTATGAATGGTCCAACTGACGGGTTCCGGTTTGAATGTGTTTATAAGGAACATGAGAATGTTAAGTGGCTCATGGAGCAGGACTGGATTGTTGATTATGACGAGTATGCCGAAATGCCACTCGCCGAACTGAGAGCTTTCCAAGAACGCCTCAAGGCAGAACGCTCTGCCGACATCGACGAATTCAACGCCAAAGATGAGGCTTATAGAGAAACGCATTTCGACGAGCAAAGCGATAAGTTCGATAAGCTCAAACATAAAATCGCCTCGCTCGGAGACCTCATTAGGTTTCGCAAGGGTGAAATCAAATTCGGCTTCCCGGACGAGTATCAGGGTAAAACCGCCAGCACTCCTCAGAAGAAGCCCGGCTTCTTCGCACGGCTATTCGGCCGTGGCGCCCAGTAACGGGCGCTTTTTGTCTCCTCTATCAAAAATAGAGGATGTCATTGCTCAATTTTTTTCGAATATATTTTCTATAAGCTGTTAAAACCTGGTTAATTGTGCCCCACCATGAAAATAAGGTTAAAACCTTATTTTTTGTTATTATAATAGGTACTTGGACGAGAACGAAAAGCTCAAAAAAATCGCCCCGTAGGGCGATATTCTTGTCTATATTATTTCTTCTTCAAAGTCAAGAAGCCATTCCTTGGATTCTCACAAACCATACGATCTGCCGGCAAATCACATGGAGTACCTTTACCACCTTTTTCATCCTTGGTGAAGAAATAAATCGTCTGTGGTTTACCACCGCGAAGAGTCACTTCCGACTTATGTAGATAGTATTTTACACCTTTACTGTT
>JAZTZQ010000035.1:0-6294 GCA_045637565.1 Candidatus Nanosyncoccus sp.
CACCGCAAGTGCCGTCCCTCCAGCCATTGAAGTATACATATCCGCCATCGACACCGCAGACTGCGAAGCCTCCGTCGCCACGCCAGCATTACTTAATACTGTCGACTCTACGGATTCAAATACCCCTCTCAAACTATTCCCTATAATATTCGACACATCTATCAGCAAAGAACAAATCAAAAAACTCAAATTCACCATTATCACCATCACAATCAGTTTTGGCAATGTTTTCTTTAGTCCATAATTCGTAATCCCCCATCCCGTAATCTGAGAATAAATCACCACCAGGAAAAAAATAATAAAGACTATATTCGTTACACTCAGACAGTATTTCCATATCTCATAAATCGGCGATCCGTCCTCAGCCGAAATAGGATTAATAATCAAAATATCCTCAATCTTCTCATACAACCAATCCACAGCCTCAGTTACCTTGTTCATTAAAGGACAAACAATCCATCCTAGTGCACCAAGGCTCTTCTTACAAGTATCCGTCTGAACAGCCTTACTATCAGTCCTTTGAGAAGTATCCGCAGGTTCGTCATTCGTAGTAGTCCGTTCCTCATCAACAATTGTTTCATTCGTAGGTTCAGCATATGCACTGTCATTCATCAACACAGGACTCATCATACCTGCCACCATCCCGATAAGCACCAAAAAAACTGCAAACAATTTCTTCAATTTAAATATCTTCGTAGTTTTTTTGAGACTCATAAATAACCTCGTCACAACTCTATTAGACGTGCGACAATTATAGCACACATAAGCGCTTTTGTCAACAATAAACCTCTATAATTCCAAAAACGTCAAAAACATGTCATAAGCATTTCATAGTATCCATTTTTGGACTTTTTTTAACAATACTGATATAATTAAAGCATGATAAAGAAAACCATTCTATTCTTAGCGAGCGCCCTCATGTGTTCCCTATTCCTGTTCCATACTCCCACCTTAGCGGCAGGAACTGATTGCAGCAAAATTTCCGACTCCGCCGCATATGACGCTTGCATGAAAAACAAGAACAACTATGACAGCACCAAAAAAGCCGACACTTCCGGCTCAGTCTTTAAGGGCAGCTGTCGCGACAATTTCCTAGGCTTTACTTCGTGGGATTGCGGCGTCAACATCGCAAACGAAGATTCCCTCAAATCCGGCATCTGGCAAATCGCGGCCAACATTGCCACCGACATTACCGTCATTGCCGCCTATCTAGTACTCGGTTACGTCATCTACGGTGGCTATCTCTATATCTTCTCCTCCGGCGAAGCCAGCAAAGTCGCCTCCGGCAAAAAAACTCTAGTCCACGCCTTTATAGGACTTGCTATCGTTATGTCCGCTTATCTAATCATGAGTACCATCCGTTTCGCCCTCATGGGTGAAAATGGCGCTTTCAACTGCGACTTCATGAGCGAAACAGGCAGCAACTGCGTCGACGCCAATACTGTCGTCACTAGCGCCATCAGCTGGGCCATCGGCATCGCTGGCGCGGTCGCACTTATCTTTGTAGTATATGGCGGCATCACCTATGCAACCTCCGCCGGAGAACCCACCAAACTCGCCAAAGCCAAACAAGCCATCATCTATGCCCTTATTGGCCTCACCATCGTCGCCATCGCCGAAATCATCACTGCCTTTGTATCCGGCATGATACGCGACGCCAACAATAAAGCCGGATACACGCATCAAACCATAATCTCAAAGGAGACCCATGAAATCAATAACGCCTAAAATTATAGCTACGCTCATCGTAAGCATTCTAGGATTATCCCTTTTTAGCTTCACCCCAGTAGTTCACGCTGCCGACGACATTTGCAGCCAAAATCCAAACGAAGTCCCAGAAGCAGTCTATAAAGCCGCCGGCTGCGATGGTAATCAAAACGAACTCCCAAATACCATTACTTCCATAATAAACTCCATCATTGCCGTCACCGGGCTCGTCGCCGTTATTTTTGTCCTCATCGGTGGCATCAATTACATGACTTCCGCCGGCGATTCCGGCAAACTCGAAAAAGCCAAAAAAACCATCCTCTATGCTTGTATAGGTATAATAATCTGTGTCCTTGCCTTTGCTATTGTCAATTTCACAATCAGAAACATCCTAGGTGGGCAACCATATGGTACAGGAAAAAAAGAAGAGAAAGAAAAGACAATTCAAACAACGATTAAAACTACCATCAAAGCTCCAATAACCTCCGAAAAAAAATACTTGCATTTCATCATTGATAGTTATATAATAAAATCAAGCTAATAAAGGAATAAAATGAAAGATTTAATCACAACATTTGCCGAGAGAATAAATGTCAATACTAATACAGGAGTCCCGGGCGTCGATACAGTCGGAGGAGGCGCACAGGGTACTGATAATTTACCAAATCTAATTTTCGCAATAATCAACGGTGTCATCGGAGTACTCGGTGTAGCATGTGTAGTAGTTATAATCGTTGGTGGTATCAACTATATGACATCATCTGGCGATGCTGCTAAAGTCAAGAAAGGAAAGGACACTATCCTTTATGGTCTAATTGGATTAGTCATCTGCGTATTAGCTTTTGCCATCGTAAACTTCGTCATTAAGAACATCATCGGCGGGCAACAGTAAACGATGCCTCTTTCGAGAAAGAGGCACCACTTTTCGGCAAAAAACCAAACAAGAATATTAATATCCCACAAAAAACGCCCCACTCACGGGGCGTTTTTTAACATTCAAACTACTGTATATTAATCTTCTTCGGCTGCTCAGTCTTTTCCTTCTCAAACGTAATCGTGAGCACCCCATCTTTAAGCTCAGCTTTCACGCTACTTTCATCCTCGCGCACCTGTACTGGCAAAGCAATCGTTCGCGAAAACTCACCCCAGTAGCATTCCTGAATATGCCATCGAGTAGTCTGTTCATCTTCGCCCCCAGACAGCACACCCGAAATGGTTAGAATATTATCTGAAATACTCACATCGAGATCCGATTTCGATATCCCGGCAGTGCGAGCCTTAACAACTAATTTATCGGCGGTTTCATAGACATCCACAGCGAGCTGTCCAGGAAAATCGTCGGTATCATTTGCCCACTCATCTTCGACCGGTTCACTGATTTCTTCCTCTACCATTGGTACGTCTTCTACCATTGGTACTTCCTCTACTACCGGTTCCGGATTCTCTACCGGAGCCATTATTTCTTCGTCCCCACCCAGGAACGCCGCAGCGAGGTCGTCTTCCATCAGCAAATCGTCACTTTTTGTACGTGCCATATTTCCTCCACTTATATTGTTATGCTTTATTATATATGATTATCGTAGTAAAATCAAGAGAATCATGCCAAAATCTGTAAAAAATACAACGTTTCCCGGCCTTCTCAACCTCATCGCGCCCCACTCCTGTAGGGGTTGCGGCCATATTGGTAACGTTTTATGCGACCGTTGTAAAAATTACATAAAAGCAAGTCATCAATCTATTTGCCCTCATTGCAAAACCATCACTCAATCCGGAAAATGTCCGAACTGCCCTGACCTCCCCCCTGCCTACATCATTGGTGAACGCTCCGGCCTCCTTGGCGACATAGTTCATGACTACAAATACCGCTCCGTTCGTTCCCTCGCCAACCCCCTCGCCGAGCTTATGCACGACTTTCTCCCGCCACGAGACGAATCATCCATTATTGTTCCTCTCCCCACCATCGACCGTCATATTCGCTCCCGTGGTTTTGACCACACCCGACTCATTGCCAAGCACCTCACCAAACTAGAAGGGCCGAGATGTACCATTGCACAACTCCTCATTCGCGCCAAGAACACCACCCAAGTTGGTACCGACCGCTCCACTCGCATCACCCAAGCCACTAGCGCCTATGCCCTAGCCCCTCATACTATCATCGAACCCATTAACACTTATATTCTTTTAGATGATGTTTGGACCACCGGCGCCTCCATGCGCGCCTGCATCAAAATACTCCAGCAAGCTGGAGTATCCAAAATCATTCTTGCCTTACTTTCGCTAAGCCGTCTCGACTAAATTTACGCTACTCTGAGTCTCAATCTGCTGACCAGAATTCGGCAATGCTGAAATCACAAAGTTCACAATCGCATACGCAAACACCGCAATCACCAATCCGATTATCGCATAAAGCACCGTATTCTTCGCATCAGTCACTTTCTTAGAATCACCCCCTGATATCACGTACTTAATTCCACCGATAATTAGCATAATCACCGCAATAATCCCGACTATGTAAAGGATTGTATTCGTAATCTGACGAAACGCCCCTGTCGGTCCAAACAAATCCGCCGGACAACCATCACACCTTGCAGCTTCCGCCCCCTCCTGCAAAGTCAACGCAAGCGCATTGTGTGGAATCATCACAGCAACTAACAACCCCACAATTACTATTGGTAAAACAAATCTTGATAACTTTTTCATACTGACATTATATCACACCTTGCAAAAAATCAAAACATAAAAAAACGCCGAGATTGGCGATTTTAAACTGGCGGAGGGTGGGAGATTCGAACTCCCGCTCCAGATCACTCCAGACTAACGATTTAGCAAACCGTCCCCTTCAGCCACTTGGGTAACCCTCCATTACACCCATTTTATCATATTTTCCGCATTTTTACGAAATCTAATTTCTACAATATGATATAATAAAGTTATGGCAAAATCCGAACAAAGCATCACCTGGCAAGCCGAAGAATACATCGTCCCAGGTCGCAATACTTGGTGGTATATAGGACTATTCGTCGTTGCGACGTTGCTTTGTGTTTTAGCTGCTTTTCTTGGCTGGTGGACCTTCCTTATTCTTGTCGTTCTCAGTGTCATCACTATCCTCACCTCCACCCTCCGACCACCGCGCACTATAACCTACGTTCTAGATTCCAAAGGTCTCCATGAGGGGACAAAGCTTCATCCATACGACACTTTTCGTGCCTTTGGCATCTTACAAGAAGGAACACATTATTCCGCCATCCTTATTCCCAAGAAGCGTTTCGGCCTCGGCGTCAAAGTCTATTTCCCAGAGACCAGCGGCGAAGCCATTGTCGACGCGCTCGGCGCACGTCTCCCTATGGAACAAGTCAAACTAGATTTTCTCGACAAAATCATAAACTTCTTGCGCATTTAGCATTAGTATGATAGAATAGATATAATTAACAGTAAAGGTGGGCAAAATGGACCAAAATCAACCAAACGTAGATAATGATCTACAAAAAGCAATTGACGATATTACTAACACGACTAACATCGATCCGGTTTTTTCTGACCCGGTCGCTGCACCGTCTTCTGTCCCAGAAGGAGATACTGGTGAGCTCGGCGAACCAGTCGGCCCTTTTCCAGAACCCCAACTTGAAGTAGTCGCTCCGGCTCCAGAGACCATCGCTCCACTTGACGCTATGGGCAATGTACCAGAATTAATTATGCCAGAAGCCCCAGCCCCTGCTGCCGCTCCAGCACCAGAACCAGGCCCTGCACCAACTCCCGCCCCAGAACCCACATTTGAGCCAGCTCCAGCCCCTACACCAGAATCCACGCCAGAAATAGCCACCCCCGCATTGGAGCCCCTCCCACAGAACCTCAACACCACCGAAATCAAAAAAGCTGCTCTTCGCGATCTTGTTCCATTACTCGACAAGCTCAATATGGATGCCACGCAAAAATTTAACATCTATCGCAACATCTTTGAAGACCTCAAAGACTATACCGTCTTAGACCCAGCCTATCACGCCGCACGTGAAATCTCTGACGAAACCAAACGCGCCGAAGCGCTTCTCTACCTTGTCGAATCTATCGACAAAATGTAATCCGTTAGCCCACCTCACACATTCCATTCAAAATAACCCCAACGGGGTTATTTTGTCATTTATAATAACTGAATTGGATTTTACTTCCAATTCAGTTATCTTACTAGTCTTCTTTGTTAGGACTTTTTTTCACAAGAAGCCCCAATCTTCTAGTACATTCCACCCATATCGCCACCACCCATGGAAGGTTTCTCTTCCGGAATCTCGCAGATGAGTGCCCCCATCGTTATCGCCGTCGCCGCAATCGAAGTTGCATTCTTCACCGCTTCCTTCGTCACTTTCGCCGGGTCAATCACACCAGTCTTCTTGAGATCCACCAATCCTTTATCAGGTTCCATTACGTTAATTCCCATACCAGCCTTCGCCCCTTCTACTTCAGCGAGCAATGCCTGTGCATTCAACCCTGCATTCTCCATAATATGTACAAATGGCGTCTTGAGAGCATTCTTTACGATTCTCGCCCCCGCATCTTTGTCCGATAGTTTCGTCGCAGTATTCACTAACGTCACCC
>JAZTZQ010000036.1:0-15294 GCA_045637565.1 Candidatus Nanosyncoccus sp.
CAATTATGCAACAACGCCCACGCAGAACAAAACTCTTGACTTTTAACCACAACCGCCATATACTAAATACAGACAAGGTCATTACATAGATTAACAAAGGGGTGTTTAACCAAATGAAAAGAAAGACAAACTCATTTCTCGCAGTACTAGGGCTACTTATAGCCTGCTTTCTGTTTTCATCAAATCTAACCACAAACTCAGCTTCTGCTTTTTCTGCATCTATCACTACCAACAACAGCATCAATCTCAACGTCTCCCCAGCCGGTGATGGTACTTCCATCCACAGTGAATCCATCAATGTTACGTCAGATTGTAGAAGCGGTTACAAC
Source organism: Candidatus Nanosyncoccus sp. (assembly GCA_045637565.1). Classification (GTDB taxonomy): domain Bacteria; phylum Patescibacteriota; class Saccharimonadia; order Saccharimonadales; family Saccharimonadaceae; genus Nanosyncoccus. The sequence goes on from JAZTZQ010000036.1 coordinate 330, forward strand.
CTTACCATTGCCACCCCTAGCGGCAGTAATCTATATAAGTATGACAACAACACCCAGTCTAGCACCACTGCCTCCTTCACTGCCGTAGATGGCACCTCAGCTCTTAGTAGCACCAATAACACCAACAAATGGGGCTATACATTAGATTCTAATCCAACTTCTAGTACAGTCTTCTCACCACTCTCTACCACTCAATCAATCCTGAAAACTCCATCTCAAACTGCTAGTACCGATACTGATATTAATGATACCTTTAACATTAACTATGGTGTAAAGACTGATAATAACATAGCTCCAGGCAACTACCAAATGGAGAGCCAAGGCGCCATCGTCTACTATCTCACCATGGATACTACATGTACTCAATACACCGTATCCTTCAATCCCAATGGCGGCACACTAGCTAGCGGCACTACTAATCCAGAACAAGGCATCCAAGCTGGCGAACCCACCAAGCTTATTTCATCTGATTCAATCAAAGCCCCACAAGGCGCTTCCTATACCGATGCAGATAACAACACTATCACTGGCGACAATGACAAACTCTGGACCTTCTGGGGCTGGAATACACAAGCAGACGGTACTGGTGACTGGTACAAAGACAGGGAATCAGTAGAAGACCTAGCAAATGCTGGCTCTACTATTACTCTCTACGCTCAGTGGAAACAAGCCACCCTAGCCGATATGACCGCTGCCCCATCAACTGAGCCTACCGACCCCAAACAAATATCACACAACGAAATGCAAGACATGCGTCCCGAGGTCTGTTATAACTCACCTATCACCACTGCCGAGAATGCTCCTGCCGCCACCCTCCTAGACTATCGTGGCAAAGTCATTACAGACGATCCAACTACCACCGAGCAACCAGAAGAGTACACTGTCTCTAAGCTCGCTGATAATAACTGTTGGATGACCAAGAACTTAAATCTCGGACGCACTGGTACCGACGGCCCTAATGGCGATGGTACTATCACCTTAACCAGTGACGACACCGATCTAGCAGAAAACACCACCTTCACTTTACCTGTCAGCACCACCACTTCTAGTACCACCACTACCGCAGCTAGAATCCGTGTCACGAATACCAGCGGCAATAACAACAACGGCACTTATTACTCCTGGCCAGCCGCTATTGCTAGTACCGCTGCCTATACTACTGCCGATGTAATAGTGACTAGTTCTGTTTGTCCAAAAAACTGGGACTTGCCAACCAACGACCAATATACTAATCTTCAAACCAAAGCTGCCTATACTTCTTCTAACACAACTACGTCCGCTCCGAGTAGCTTTCTCACGAATGGCGGCTTCACTAATGGTGCCACCTTCTACCAAACCAGTTACAGTCATTTCTGGACATCAAAGACGGCCGGAACTTATGCCTATGGATCTAGGGTAAATGCTTCTTCTATTTCTGTTACCTCTTCTAGCGGCACCACTTATGGCGGCAATAAATACTACGAAAAGAACATCCGTTGTATCGCCTCTAACGGCACCGCCAACATCAACTACGACGGCAATGGAACCACCGAGCACCCAGTCACTGGTACCACCGCAACTCAGGAAAACGTAGAAATAAACTCTGCTAACACCATGGCTAACGGTTTCACTAGAGCCGGCTGGGCCTTTAGTGGCTGGAACACTGCCGCTGATGGTACCGGTACATCCATCGCCGCTAGCGCCTCAATTGCAGCCCTAAACCTTGCCCCCGGCTCCACTCTCACTCTCTACGCCCAGTGGCTCCCTCAATACACTATTACGTACGTCAATAACTGCCAGACTTACGCCAGCGCTAACGCCAGCTGCACGACAACTGTCTCAAACGACACCAGCGAGCAAAAGATTAATCTTACTAACAACCCCAGCACTGGTACAGAAACTGCTACACTTGGCGCCTATAATAAATTCACCCTCACCGGCTGGAAGATTATAGGTTGGTCCACCGTAGCCGATAACTCGGATAATACAAACACTGAATACGGCGTCGGTACTACCTATACCGTCCCCGCAGGCTCCAGTGTAAGTGGCATTACTCTCTACGCTCACTGGGTCCCAGTCTATTCCATCCAATATGACGGCAATGATGCATCTAACACAAATGGCATGGGTACCCTAGACCAGTCTACTGGCGTAAAAAGCGTTAAACAAACTAATGTCAGCGAAGGCGACCCGGTAACCCTCCTTGCGTCTAACTTCAAGAAAGCAGGTTATGGCTTCGCTGGCTGGTCTACTAATCCTAATGCTACGGTAACTAGTGGCGACAAAATCTACGGCCCCATGGAAACTATCTCCGCCCCAGCCTACCCGACTAACGGCACTAACGTTATCACTATGTATGCCGTCTGGGTACCAGCCGAGAAATCCGATCCATCCGATCCATCAAGCAACCCACTCTATCTCCAGGATTTCACCGCCAGCAATTGTAATGCTATGACTAGTGCCAGCTTTAACACTACTACAGGCGAAATCACTCCAGGTAGCGTCATCGCCTTAACTGACAAACGTGACGACGAAGTCTACACTATCGCGAAACTTGCCGACGATAAATGTTGGATGATAGAAAACCTACGTCTAGAACACGAAGGTACCGTAGGAAACAACAAAAACGACACTAGCGTAGCCAATCAAAGCCTCTCCCAAGGTTATGGCGGTACTACTGGTACCTATGGCAGCTTTGTTGGTCTCGCTGCCTCAGAGTCTGCAAACTTCAGCAATTCCACCACTTCGCTAAGCTTTGCTGATGGTGGTATGTATAAGTCCTCGCTTGCTTCACCTACCGATATTTATAATCCATCTACTAGCACTCTAGAAGACATCGGCTCTTCTAACTACCCAGGCTATCGTTTCCCACGCTACAATAGTAACAATACACAAAGTCTCATAGATAGTACTACCTATACCCAGAACTACGCTAATGCTACTAGCCCATCTACTAGCGGTACTTTCCCAGGAGCTAACCTATATTCCTATGGTAACTACTACACCTGGGCTGCTGCCATGGCAAATACTAACTACTACACATCTTCCTCTACTTCTGAGGCAGCAGGCACCTCCATCTGCCCATCTAGTTGGCACCTCCCATCTAGTAACGGTACAGCTAAGGAATATGGTACCCTTTCTACAAGCTATGGTGGTACAGGCAGCAACCAGGATGGAGTAGGCACAGGCGACATCATGAGTAATCGTTTTAGAAGCTTCCCGAATAATTTCCTTTACTCCGGCTACTTCAATGGCTCGTCCGCGTTCAATCGTGGCTCGTTCGGCTACTATTGGAGTAGGTCGGCGTACAACAACTACTATTCTTACCGTCTGCACTTGAGCTCTACGAACTTATACCCGTCCCACAGCTACAATAAGTACAACGGCTTTAGTGTCCGTTGCTTGATAGGTAGCTAGCCCTTGTAGCGTTCTATCTACCCCGCAGAGGAATAGCTCAAAAGCTACTTCTGCTACCTCCCCGCACTCGCCCCAGCGACCCGGAGAGGCAGCGGCACCTAGATAGCCTCTATTCCGAATTTCCCGCACTTATATTTTCTTCGGAATAGAATTACCCAAAATAAACCCCTTGATAAAACCCAAAATCAGGTGTATACTAGTAATAAATTAAGCGAGGTATATTATGCCAGAAGTTAAACCAACAGAGGTGGAAAGTAAAGCAAGTATTAAAGTAGTAGGTGTAGGTGGCGCCGGTGGTTCAGCAGTGGAGCGCATGAAGGAAGTCGGTCTTTCTGGCGTAGAATTTGTTGCGATTAATACCGATGCCCAGGCGTTGCATCATTCACCAGCCGATGTCAAGGTCCACATCGGCAAAGGTCTCGGTGCCGGTGGCGATCCTGAGAAGGGTCGCGAGGCCGCCGAGGAAGGCAGGGAAGCCATCGAGAAGGCCCTCGATGGTGCCGACATGGTCTTCATCACGCTCGGTGCCGGTGGTGGTACTGGGTCTGGTGCTGGTCCGATTGTCGCCGAGGAAGCCCGTAAGAAGGACATCCTCACCGTCGGTGTTGCGACCAAGCCGTTTACATTTGAAGGTGCCCGCCGCAAGGCCAACGCCGATGTTGCTATCGATAAGCTTGCCCGTCAGGTCGACGCTCTTATCACTATCCCAAACGACAGATTGCTTCAGACCATTGACCCCCGCACCCCACTCCTCGAGACTTTCAAGATCGCCGACGATGTCCTCCGTCAAGGCGTTCAAGGTATTTCTGAGCTCATTACCGAGCATTCACTTATCAATCTCGACTTCGCCGATGTCAAAGCCATCATGAAGAACGCCGGCTCCGCCCTCATGGGTATCGGCCGCGCCAGTGGTGAGAACCGCGCCGTCATCGCTGCCCAGCAAGCCGTCGAATCACCGCTCATCGAAGTCAAAATCGAAGGCGCTCGCGGTGTTCTATTCTCCGTCGCTGGTGGCTATGACATGAGCATGAGTGAGATTCAAGAAGCTGCCGAAGTCATCACTGGTGCCGTTTCACCTGATGCGAACATCATCTTTGGTGCCAGCATCCGCCCAGAGCTCGAAGACGAAATCATCGTCACCGTTGTCGCTACTGGTTTTGATTCCGATTATTACAACGAACCAGCCGCCGAGCAGCCAGTCGAAGACATCAAGAACGAGACTCCGGCCGCCGCCCCGAAAGATTTTGCTCTCGAAAACAAGTCCAACATGTGGGAGTCCATCAAGAACGAGCCTACCCCCGAGCCAGAACCAGCCCCTGAGGATGACGACATGGACGTTCCACCTTCTCTTCGCGAGCGTTTCAAGAAACGCAGGAAATAACCACACAGGGAGGCTTTAGGCACGCATGGATCACGGATATAGAATCGGAGATAGCAAAGTCCTAGAGAGCCGCGAGACCGTCGACGGCAAGATGATTCGCCGTCGTCGTGAATCGCCCGATGGTCACCGTTTCACCACTTACGAGCGCATCGAAATGCCTCAACTCACCGTCTCCAAGCGCAGCGGCAACAAAGAAATCTACGATCGCGACAAGCTCTTGCTTGCTGTCCGCCGTAGCGTCGGTAAATTCTTCAATTCTGAACTCGAAGTTGAGGATGTAGTCAGTCGGGCTTCTGACATCCTTTACTCTTATGGCACCGACGAAATCACCAGCAAACAAATTGGCGAAGCCGTCCTCGATGTCCTCGCCGCCGTCAACGAAGTCGCCTACGTCCGTTTTGCCTCCGTCTTTCGCGAATTTAAGACCCTCGAGGACTTCGAAAGCATTCTGAGGGAACAAAAACTTAAAGGAAAGGAACATGACAGGTGACGGACTTGGAAGAGCTCTCACAAAGCTCCCGTATGGAGGAGCCGTGGGAGGGAAGAGTCTGGCAGAACCCGTCAAGAATCAGTTATGAGAGTAGTATGTATTTATAGAGACAATCAAGACTACACGCGCTCGGTCGACGAATGGCTTGAGAACATTCGTCGTCAAACCGGTCGCGAAGTCGAGACCATGGACCCGGACGCCAATCCTGGTTTTTGTGAAGCCTACGACGTAGTTGAATACCCTACCATCCTCGCGCTCGGCAATAACGGCGAAGTTCGTGCCTCCTGGCGCGGACGCGAACTGCCGCTTATTAACGAAGTATTATTCTATATGATATAATAGACTTATGGATATTGTTAATGATTTTCTTAAAAATATTTGGGTGGAACGACTTTTCTGGTCTATCCTTGTCATCTTAATTAGCTTCTTGCTCTATCACGTGATTGCGAGAGTCTTAAGTCGCAGAGAGAACAAATCTTCCAAAATCATGAACAACAAGAAAAACAAAACTCTCATCCGCATGCTAAAAAGCATCGTGGCCGGTACTATTAGTATTATTGCGGTTCTGACTGTGCTCGAAATATACGGCATCAATGTCACTTCTATGCTAGCGGGTGTCGGGATTGCTAGCATCGTTATTGGTTTCGCCCTGCAGGATTCACTAAAAGATATCATTCGTGGTTTTGTTATCGTCTCAGATAACTATTATGAAATAGGTGATGTTATTAAGTTCAATGATAACGTCGGCCCCGTCACCTCAGTAAGCCTCCTCACCACCAAGATTCAAGACATCAATACTATGAATATTGTCTCCATTGCCAATCGCAACATCGACAAGGTCGAAATCGATCCGGGCTACGTCTACATCCCTATTCCTTTGCCATTTGACCTTCCAGTTGCCAAAGCCGAAACTATCATGACGGAGATTGTCCAAAAGCTTCACCACCACAAAGGCATCAATAGTGCTGCCTATCAAGGCCTCTCTAAGATTGACACCTCGTCTCTGAACTATCAAATAGTCATCACTTGTGACCCGGCCAACAAGCTTCAGATTCGCCGCGACTGCCTTCGTATCATTGTCACCACTCTCGAAGAACACAAGGTTCATATCCCTTATACTCAACTTGACCTCCACAATAAAAAGTAGCTCTCATGTTGAGAGCTATCATAGGTGGGGAGTATTATTCCAACTCGACGTTGTGATATTTTGCCATCATCACCAAAGTACGCTTGAGGGCGGTCCGTATTGTATGCATCATATCCGAAAGTTCCGGATACTCATATTTTGCTTCCTTTAGTACTGGCATCAAAAGCTCATGCGTTTCGCGAATATTCTTCACAATCGCCTCTTCCGACAAAGCCCCTTCGGCGTCATTTAGATTCGCATATCTGTCAAAAGCCTTACAAATCACCGCTTCTTTCGAATCCAGCAATTCATTGAAATAACGTCTCTTCGTTTCGAGCTTATCTTCGCCCTGGAATGGGCGAATTGTCATTAGCTTGACACCACGCTGCACTATTTCATTAACCGGCAATGCCGACAGTGGAATATTGCAATCCTCACAGACATCGTGCAGCAATATCGTTGCAATTATTTCATCCGTCGCACCTTTGCAGGCGATCGCGTCACATGCCATTGACAACGGGTGAATGATGTATGGTGCACCACCCTTGCGGAATTGTCCAGCGTGAGCTTTTCTGGCAAACACCAACGCAGCACGGGATTGCTCGAATCCCGGTCCATCCAATCGACCTCTAAGATACGTAAACATTGTTTCCTCATTTGGCGCATAAATGTTCGACATCGTCTCACCACCTTTCTTAAAGTACTCCCACCTTTTCTGTATTATACCATAATTTGCCCCTACCGACGACCTTAAACACTTTAATAAGTATTGGATTATGGTATAATATACTCTATGAAATATAGAGCTGGAGAACGCCGTAAGGCCATCGAATACGAAAAGGCCATCACCGAGTGGTGGAAGAAAAACAGAACCTTTGAACAATCCATTGAACAAAGGCCAATTGATAAATCCTACGTTTTTTACGATGGTCCACCGTTTATTACGGGCAATCCTCATCATGGCACTCTTCTCTCAAGCATCGTGAAAGATGCTGTTCCGCGCTATTGGACCATGAACGGCTACCGGGTAGAACGTCGTTGGGGCTGGGACTGCCACGGACTTCCTGCCGAGAATTTCGTTGAGAAGCAACTCGGCATCACCGATCGTCGTGACATCGGCACCAAATGGTCGCTCGAAGATTACATCATCAAAGCCCGCGAATCCATGGTGGCGAACTCTGAGACCTGGCGCTCCACCATCGACCGTGTCGGCCGTTGGGTTGATTTCGATCATTGCTACCGCACCATGAATAAAGATTTCATGGAATCCGTCTGGTGGGCCTTTAAACAGCTCTACGAAGCGGGCAAAATCTACGAAGGTCGCAAAGTCTTGATGTACGACACCAAATTCGCTACCCCAGTCAGCAAGGCCGAAGTTACCATGGACAACGACGCCTACCAAACCGTCACCGACCCATCGGCCTACGTCAAATTCAAGCTGGTAGATGACGAGTTCGGAAATACTTCCATCGAAGGGGGTCCGGAGCCTGGCAAGGCGAGGGGTAGCGCCACAACCCCTGTGGCGACAGGGGTTGTGGACGCGCCCCGAGAGGGAAGTATTTCGAACTCGCAATCTATCTACATGCTTGCTTGGACCACTACGCCCTGGACCCTGATGGCCAACCGTGCTCTCGCTGTCAGCAAAGACCTCGATTACGGTATTTATAGTGTTGATGGCGACAAAATAATCGTCGCGACCAAGCTCGCCGGCAAACTCTTCGGCGAAGCCGTCAAGCCAGAGCAAACCATCAAAGGCAAGGACCTCGCGGGCCTCAAGTATAAATCTTTGGACGGCACGATTTGCCAAGTCTTCACCGCTGACTTCGTTGGCGACACAGAAGGCACCGGCATCGTCCATATCGCTCCTGCTTACGGCGAAGATGACTATGAATTATTTAAGCAACACAAAGGCGAAATCGATTTCGTCGATACCCTCGATGAGAACGGTTATTATATCAAAGAATACGCCGATAAACTCCATGACCTTGGCATGCGCGACACCGACGAACATGGCATCCAGATTTGGGCCGGCAACAAATTCATCGCCAAAGTCCTAGAACAGCAGGGAATCATTTATGAGATTGAATACATCCAGCACGAATATCCCTTCAATCCACGGAGCAAAGAACGCATCATGTACCGCGCTTTCCCAAGTTGGTTCTTCGATATCGAGGGCCAGAAACCTCTCATGCTCGCAGAGAACGAGCGCATCAACTGGTTCCCAGGCTATCTAAAGCACGGCCGTTTCGCCAAAAACATCGAAGCCGCCCCCGATTGGAATCTATCCCGTGATCGCTTCTGGGCCACCGCTATGCCAGTCTGGAAAGGCGAAAAAACCGGTGCCATCAAAGTCTTCGGTTCCTACCAAGAACTCGAAGAATTCTCCGGCAAGACCCTCGACGACTATCACCGCCCATGGGTCGACGCAATCGAATTCGACTACCAAGGCGAGCATTTCAAACGTATCGACAAGGTCCTCGACTGCTGGTTTGAATCTGGCTCCATGCCCTTCGCTCAGCTTCATTATCCTTTCGAGAACAAAGAAAAATTTGAGCATAACTACCCCGCCGACTTCATCGTCGAATACGTCGGCCAGGTTCGTGCTTGGTTCTACTATGTTCACGCCGTCAACACCGCTCTTGCCGAGATTGGCGCCTTTGGCGAAAAGGCCAAGAAGGGCCACAAGAACGCCTATAAGAACGTCATCACTACCGGCACCCTAGCCGGCAACGACGGTCGCAAGATGAGTAAATCTCTCGGCAACTTCACTGATCCCAACGAGCTTATGGACCAGTACTCCGCCGACGCTCTCCGCTTCCTCCTCCTTTCCAGCCCCGTTCTCTCCGGCGAAGACTTCGCCCTCCTCGACAAAGACGTCTCCGACGTCCACCGCAAGCTCAACATGCTCTGGAACGTCTACGACTTCTTCACCACCTACGCCGAAGTCGAAGGATTAGATTCTGAAGATTTGGCAAAATTCGATTGTGGAGCGTCTGACTCCGGTAAGAAAAGCGAGGATGCTTCTTCGAGGGGCATCCGCGACAACGGGAGCGGGCGAAGCGAGGAGCCCCGTAACGACGGGCGCGACGAAGCGTCCCGAGAAGAATGCATCTCGCTTTTCGAGACAAAGAAAGACACGTTTTCGCCGAACCCATTAGACTCATGGATCATTCAACGAACTTATCAGCTCCGCGACGAAATCACCGAAGGCATGGAAGAATACAATCTCCCAAAGGCCCTCAGCGGCGTTCTTCCATTCATTGATGATTTGTCCAACTGGTACGTCCGTCGCTCTCGTCGACGTTTCAGTAAAAACCCTGACACCGCCGACAAGCTCTCTGCTTTCTCCACCCTCTACTCCATGCTCGAACTAACCGCCATTCTCCTCGCCCCCTTCACTCCATTTCTATCCGAAGAGCTCTACCAGAAACTTACCGGCAAAGCCGAATCCGTCCATCTCCTAGCTTGGCCTGGCCAGCTCAAGCCTTCGTCCACTGAGACAGTTCTTACCGACATGGCTCGCACCCGCCAAATCATCACTGACGCACTTGCCCTCCGCATGCAAAAATCCGATACCGAAGACCAAATCAAAATCCGCCAACCCCTCTCCAAGCTTACCTACGATGGCGATAAACTTGACGCATTCTACGAACAAATTATTGCTGACGAGGTTAATGTCAAGAAAGTCGAACACGGCAAGAAGCTAGCGCTTGATAAGACACTTACCAAGGAGCTTAAAGAAGAGGGCCGTGCCCGCGAAATCATCCGCGCTGTCCAAGCCGCCCGCAAACACGCCGGCCTCCGTCAAGACGACCAGATTAAACTCTCACTCTCCTGCGACCTACCAAAGGGTCACGAAGACCTCATCAAATCCGAAGTCGGCGCCACTGACATCAATAATACGGGCAACTACACCCACGACGAAATCGCCAAAATCTCCGGCGATAACGTCACCATCTCCCTAGAGAAGCTATAAGAATACAATTATAATCGAACGAATTCGCAGGCGCCCACAGTCAAAAATACAACAGTCACGAATCCGAATCCGGAACTGGAATTTCGGTGAGGATTCGACTGACTGTTGTATTTTTGACGATGGTGCGCCGAGGACCAGTGAGATATAATTGTATTCTTATAACTTCTACATGGGTATATTTGACAAAACCGCAATATTTTAGCATAAACACTATTGACAAAAATGAAAAAGTGTGCTACACTAAAGACAAGTTAGAAAACAAAACAAACATTCTAACAAATAACAAACAAAAACAAGGAAAAACAAAATGAAAACCGAAACTATCAACTTACCAAACCAAGTAATCGACTCTGACTGGAAAGATGACATCGATTACGAAGCCTACCAGGATGAGAAAACATATATCTCACCAGAAAGCATCAAGAAAGAAACCATCACCAAAATCAAAAACTCCCCGATTAAACTGGCCATTCGCAATATGGTAGATTGGAACAATATCATTAGTAAAACCACTGCCTAATGTACCAACGACGGTTATAAAACAAAAAGAAAGGAAGACCCATGTAATACTAAATAAGCAAAACAAAAACCTAAACAGGAGAATAAGCCTATAAGATAGATAAAACAGACGAGCTATAGATTACACAAAAAACCGAACACACCGTTCGGTTTTTTGTTACCAACGAAACGAGTCGAAAGCCACGAAAACCATTGACCTTCAATCTAGCTTATGCTAAACTAAAACCAGAAAGGTCAATGAAGAATAATAATCAAAAAAACATCATGGAAGAATACCTCCTAGACAAAGATACCTTAGGCAAAGTAATCGACGAATTAATGAAAAAACATCCACTTTCAGTCGATAAAGTTGAAGAGTTGCCTAAATACAAAGAAGAGCAAATGCGTGCATTAGACGATCACGTAGCAAAAACACTAATTGAAAGTCTCAATCAGGACCAAGCTACTTCTCTTTCAGAACTGCTCGATCAAGAAACAGAAAACCCAGATGTTTTTCGCAGTTTTTTTGACAATCAAGGCATAAATGTTGAGCAAATTATTCAAAAAGCGTTTAATTCATTTGAAGAAAAGTTTTTAATGGGAGGTCAAAATGAATAATTCCTTAGGATCATCAGGGAATGAGAACGGCGAAGGACAGCCAAAGAGCAATAGCCAATCACGAGGTAATCGAGTTATACATGCTATGACTGTACAGGAAGAATTAGAGGCCAAAGAAAAAGCTAAACTCGAAGCTATCGAAAAAATAGCACAACACCGCAAGATTTATGAGGATCTTGCTAGTGAGCAAGATACCATAGCGCTCATTCAGAAAGCGGCAAAACTGCTGGAAACAGACGATGAATTCCGTGCGCTTCTCGGCGGCAAAGATAAGCAAACGACTCAGGATAAGTCGATGAGCCAAGATGTATCGGATTCTCAAGGCAATAATTCGGAAGCCAACCAGCCATCAGACTCTTCTCAAGCCCCACTACAATCTACCACTACCCAAGCGTCTGGCTCTGTCTTGGAATCAACAGACAAACCTGACCATGCAGACGAATCGATATCGTCATCAACACCCAATACTGCGCCAGTCAATTCGGAACTAGCGTCTCACATCGACGATAAAATGAAAAAACATCGCGGCTTCAAACAACTCTTGGTAGGGGCTGGCGCAATCGCATTAGCGACATGGATTGCTCTATCTGGTGGGCTAAACGGCAACCGTAATAAAGAAGACAACCGAACGAAAAACAACAAAACCACGAATACTGAATCTATCAATCAAGAACCCGAGTTCAATCCAGTTGAAGAACTTCTTAATCAGGAAATAGAAAGAGGAATTCAGGATAATTACGACAAGAAAGGCATGTGGCTTTCCAAAACCAAACCCAGTGAGCATGCTTTTGCATCAGCCAGTGAAGTTGCAGAGGTCTGTGACAATGATGAATGCGAAATGATAAGATATACAGCCCACAATCAAGTTGAAAGTTTTGCAGATTACATGGCTAATCTACCAGAGCAGCTCCAACCGGAAGGCTTCAAAGGACTCAGCATCATCGAGACAGAGAAAAAACTCGAAAGTCTCAGCAAACAAGAATACGATAATATACTTAAGCAATTCGATAACACCATAGAAAACGCCTTCACTCGCGGGGTAAAACTTGATGGCAAATACAAGAACGCCTTTATGCGTCTTAAAGATCAAAATTCGGCAGTTAATCATGACAACATGGAACTCGTTGAATGCACTACCGACGAAAATGGCATTGAAGTCACACAATTCTACTGGCTAGATCAGGATGGGAACGAAATTGGCTCTATGACAGTCAAAATTATCCGCAACGAAGATGGCACCCTTAGTGGTTGTATACAAGTGGTTAATAAAGACGGTGAAAAATCTTATCTTTATTCCGGGCTCGTGTCAATCCCAGCTCCGGTAATTTCATCTCCCACTCCAGACGTCCCGCATGATCCGCAGCCCCACTCCGACCCCACTCCGGCTCCCAATAAGCCCACTCCAGAACCATCCGACCCCACTCCAATACCTGAAACTCCACCCGAGACACCACCAGAAACCCCTCCGGAAACACCACCCGAGACACCACCAGAAAACCCTCCGGAAACACCACCCGAGACACCTCCCGAAACTCCTCCGGAGACTCCACCTGAAACCCCGCCAGAGACTCCGCCAGCGCACCCGCCCAAGAACGAAGAAGCTGAAAGGCAAAACGCCGGCGAAGATGTCGTCCCTATGGCGGTCGACCACGACCAATCTAATTCCAATGAATCACATGAAGCTCAAGAAGCGACTAACCGTGAATCGGTAGAACGTCAAAAAGCTTCCGATGCTCGAGCTGCCGAACAAGCTGCTGCCGCCGCTGAGGCTCAAGCCGAAGCTGAACGTCAAGCTGCCGCTGAAGCCGAACAACGTCGTCAACAAGAAGAAGCCGAACGTCAAGCTGCAGCCCAAGCCGAAGCCGAGCGTCAAGCTGAGGCTGAACGAGCTGCCGCTGAAGCCGAACAACGTCGTCAAAAAGAAGAAGCCGCCGAAGCAGCTCGAGCTGCTGCCGAACAGGCTGCCGCCGAAGCTGAACGCCAGGCCGCCGCTGAAGCCGAGCGTCAAGAAACTGAACGAATCCAAGCCGAGCAAGCACAAACAGCGGCCAACACCGCTGCCGAACAGGCTGCCGAAACCGCTCCAGTTGCCAATGAGGCCAATGACTTTGCCGCAGCTGCAGCCGCAGAAGGTTTTTAATTAATTGGTGGGGAAAGGAACAACATGAATAGAAAAATATCAAGCATCATCAGTGGAGTCACTGTCCTCGGCAGCCTTATCGTAACGGGCACAGCCATCGCTTGGGGTCCAAGCGAACGACCCACATTCACTAACGGTAACCCTGCAGATTACGCTACCTTCAACTCTATTATCGATAACGTAGCAGTGGGTGACGAACGTAACTTCGTCCGCGTCAAAGAAAAAGGCACTGAAGACAAATACTCCGACGAAGTCGTAGTTGAACCCGGTAAGGAATATGAAGTCTATCTTTATTATCACAACAATGCCGGTTCGGATACTAATTCTACGGGTGTTGGTCTAGCTCTCCAAACCAAAGCTGCCGCCACCTATCCCGCTAAAGTTACGAAGGATACTAACGGCACACTCACAGGCGAAATCACATGGAAGTATATTACCTCAAAGAATGATAGCACTGTTCATGATGGCAAAGTATGGGACGAAGCCACTCTCAAAACCAACCACGATGAAGTCGTATTGCGTTACAAGCCTGGTTCCGCCACGATTCATAACGACGGCAAAATTAACGGCTCTATTTTATCAACCAACCTCTTCGCTGAAGGCGGTACTTATATCGGCTACAATTCGTTAAACGGCGTTGTTCCAGGTTGTGCAGAATACTCTGGGCATATTACTTATACTCTTGTTGCTGATAAAGTTGATTCCTCCTTTAGTAAGATGGTCTCCCTAGATGGTGAAACTTGGGCCAAAGAAGTTACTGCAAAGCCAGGTGACTACGTGACTTATAAAGTCCAATTTCAAAACACCGGCAACACCACTCTCACCAATGTAATCTTAAAAGACACCCATGATGATGGGCTAACCTTGCGTTCTGGCAGCACTAAAATCTTTGATATCAATAATGTAGATGGCAAAGAAATCGACGACATCATTGATATTAGCGGATACAATACTGGTGATGCAATCCCAAGCGCTCTTGTACAAGTCACTTACCAAGCACGAGTCGGTAGTGAGCCGTCGCTATGTAATCAGTCGCTAAATAACACTGTCACTGCTACGTATAACACTACGGAACAAAAAACCGACAGCACTTCGGTTTTAGTTGCTTGCGAAGAACCAGAGCCAACGCCAGAACCTGAGGATTGTGCAACCAATCCAAATCTTCCAGGCTGCCAAGAAAAAAACTGCAAAACCAACCCCGAAATGGAAGGCTGCCAGGAGCTTCCCAACACAGGTCCACTCGAAATTGTTCTTGCGGTCATCATCATTGCTGGCATCGGCGGAGCGGGGTATTACTTCTATCGCACCAATAAAACTCTGAAAACCGTCGAAAATGACGT
>JAZTZQ010000037.1:0-10508 GCA_045637565.1 Candidatus Nanosyncoccus sp.
AAGGTTGAAGTTGAAAAGAAAGTTGAGACTAAGAAGGCAGAAGTAAGGAAGACGGTGGCTGATAAAAAAGCAGAAGTCAAAGCGAAGGTTGAGACTAAAAGGGCCGATGTAAAAGAAAAAGTTGCCGCTAAGAAGGCTGAAGTTGAAAAGAAAGTTGAGACTAAGAAAGCAGAAGTTAAAGGGAAAATCGAAGCCAAGAAGGCTGAGGTGAAGGAAAAAGTCGAAGCCGCTAAGGCAGCAGTGAAAAAGTCCGCTAAGAAGGAGGACAAGTAATGAAATACAATGATTTAGTAGTAGAGAAGAATACACGTCCGAGTCGTAAGGGTCGTGGTATTGCGGCTGGTCAGGGAAAGACTGCTGGTCGTGGTACCAAAGGTCAGAAGGCTCGTACTGGCCATCGCAAGATGCCAACTGGATTCATGGGTGGTCAGCGGGCGATTATGCAGGCTGTACCAAAACTCAAAGGTTTCAAATCCTTCCATGCTAAAGCCGAAGTGGTTTACACCGATCGTTTGAATGATTTGTCTGGTAAGGTTGATAATGTGAAGTTGGCTGAGGTGGCTTTGATTTCATCACCTTACGTGAAAGTTAAAGTGATTTCGCGCGGTGAGCTAAAGTCCAAGATTGAACTTGAGACGCAGTTTGCATCGAAATCTGCCGTTGAGGCGATTAAAAAGGCAGGTGGAAGCTTTAAAAAAGTTGCGATTTTGCAGAAAAGCAAAAAAGAAGCTTAAAAAATCCAAAATAACCCCTTCGGGGGTTATTTTTTGTGGTATAATTATTTGTAGTAATAATTAAAGTGGAGATTCTGAAATGGAAGAAAAAGAACTGAAAACCAGTCCAAAGCAGCGTGCTGTAATTATAATAATTGCAATAATAATGCTTGGTTCGATTATTGCAAGTTATGCAGCTATAATCATGAATGGTGGTAAAAAAGATAACGATACTTCTAAGATAAGTGATGAAAAGATAGCGGAATACAAGAAAGAATATGATGCAAAGGTCGCCGAGTTCAGCGAGAAAACTAAGAGTGACTTCGATAAGTTTATTAAGTATAAGTCAGAAATAACAGCTTACAATGAGACATCTGCAAACGAAGAAGGATTAAAATATCGCGATTTGGTGGAAGGTTCTGGGAAGGAAACGAAGGAAGACGGGTCGAACTATTTGGCGTATTATGTTGGGTGGTGTGCTGATGAATCGATATTTGATTCTTCTTTTGATGATAATAGTAACCCAACTGGGTTTTCGAGAGCGCTTGACCCATCGATTGGTTTAATCGAGGGCTGGACTCAAGGTATGAAAGGAATGAAGATTGGTGGTATACGTAAGATTACGATACCTGGTGAGCTGGCATATGGTGATTCGATGGAGATATGCGGTGGCAAAAACAAACCTTTGAAGTTTATTGTAATGGCAGTAGAAAAATCTGACGCACTTAGCAAGCTATCTGAGGAACTAGAGACGGCGACGATGAAGTATCAGTATGCGCAGTATGGGATAGACTATGGTGATACAGGGGAGGATGATTCTGAAGATGCTATTATTGTAGATGGGGAAGATGAATAGGGAATAGCAAAAGCATATTGACTTTCTAGCAAATGTGTGATATAATTAGGTTGTAGGTATTGGGGGAGTGACCCAGGGGTCAGCTTAAGTTCTTTAAAAAAGGGGGAAATATGAATAAGTATTATCATGATTTTTCAATCGGTTTTAATTGGTGGATGGTTCTTCTCGTTGCTTCTGTTGTTGTAATGATTATTGTCGGAAGAAGACAGTATGAATTAAGAAGACGTGATGGCAAATTAAGGATTTTCAAGATGTTTTCATCGAAGAGGTATTACTTAATAGTTTCTTTGTTAACCATTGCATTTACCGTACTGTTTCTCAAAGAGTCGTGGCGGGGAGTTATACAGATGTTTGATAACTCGCTGTCTTACACCGATTCACCGGTATATTCGCTGCTTTTGTTGGTAGTTATTCTGCCATTTGGGATGGGTTTTTATGCCTATTTTCTAAGTATGGTTGGTAAGTTTGCTGCCACTATGAAAATTGGTAAACTGCGTGAAAAGCGGAGGGATATGATGAATAATGATGATAATAATCCCTGGGTTTGACCCAGGGATTTTTTTGTCCGGTGGGGTTGTATGGGTTTTTAGAGTATGGTATATAAATATCATGGATAAAATGACTTTTTTCTTTTATGATTTAGAAACATCAGGGTTGAGTCCGCGAGAGGATAGAATAATGCAGTTTGCGGGGCAGCGGACTGATATGAATCTGGAACCTCTCGATGAGCCGGTGAACCTGTTGGTAAAAATAACTGACGATGCGCTGCCTAGTCCTGGCGCAATTAATGTAACGGGTATTACGCCGCAACAAACTTTGATGGATGGAGTTAATGAAGCAGAGTTTTGTCGTTATACGATGGAGGAAATTTTTGTGCCTAATACTGTAGCGGTGGGATATAATACGGTGCGTTTTGATGATGAATTTATGAGGGCGATACTATGGCGTAATTTTTACGATCCATATGAATGGGAATGGAAGGATGGGCGGTCTCGTTGGGATATTTTGGACGTGGTGAGATTGACGCGAGCATTGCGTCCAGAAGGAATTAAGTGGCCGTTTCGCGAGGATGGTAAGCCGACGAATCGGCTGGAGCTGATTACGAAGTTGAATGGCGTTTCGCATGAACATGCGCATGATGCTTTGTCTGATGTTTATGCGACGATTGCAGTAGCAAAATTGATACGAGATAAGCAACCGGAGTTATTTAGTTATCTATTTAATATGCGTGGCAAAAATGAAGTGAAAAAGTTGGTAAACTTAGAACATAGGCAACCATTCGTGTACGCCTCGGGGCGATATTCGAATGACAGTAATAAAACTACTGTGGTCTTCCCATTGGCGCCAGGCCGGAATGGGAATGTATTGGTGTATGATTTACGTTATGATTTGGAATCAGTTTTAAAGCAAGATCTTCAAGAGGGCGATAATGTAGTGCAACCTGAGGACGCCGCTGATGTGGCGCGTCTTTCTGGAAAACCTGCGGCGAGGTCATTTTTTCCGATTGTGAAGGAACTGTGTTACAACAAATGCCCGGCGGTGGCGCCGGTGGGGGTATTGGAATCGGGAGATGGGTGGAATAAGATTGGACTTACTAAAGAAATGGTGGAGAATAATCTAAGGATCCTGCTTGGTCATCCAGAATTTGCGGAGCAGATGCGCGAACGATACGAGAATCGACCGGAGTTTCCGCCTGCGATTGAGCCGGAGGTAGCGCTCTATGAAGGGTTTTTGAACGACAGGGATAGAATAAAAGTATCGGCGGTGCGAAATGCGGAGCCGTCGAAGCTGGCGGATTTTCATCCGGAATTTGATGACGAAAGATTACCTGAGCTGCTACTACATTACAAAGGGCGAAATTATCCAGAAGCTTTGTCGGATTCAGAAATGGAAGCATATGAAATGTATCGTACGGAACGGCTGAAGCGCCAGGCGCCTAAATTCATGGCAGAGCTTGAGCAAGTGAAGGACGACTTTATTAAACAAGAACTACTCTTATATATGCAATCATTGCAGTAAAATCTATAGCTAGAGAGTTTCTCAACTTGAAATCTCGCCGCATAAAATTTACAACAGGTCAGGCAGACTCGTCCTGATATTTCAGTATCAGCTACTCGTCTGTGACTGTTGTAAATTTTATCGGGCGATTTCAAAATGTTTCGAAACTTTCCAGCTATAGTCTTACTGAACTAATTGCTTTTTGTAGGGTATTGATGGATTTTTGTAAGTCGATGCCTTCGCGTTCGGAAATTTTGAGGTCGAGACGGCGGATGATGCCGGTGCGGCCAACGACGGTAGGCCAACCGAATGAAGTGTCGGAGAAATGATCGTAAGATGAAACGGGAAGGACGCGGAGTTCGTCGTTGAAAATGCAGTTCAAAATATCAATGACACAAGTAGCAATGCCGTAGTAGGTGGCGCCTTTTTTCTCGATGATATCGTAGGCTTCGTGTCGCACAAATTCGGAGATGTCGCTGCGAATGCTGTGGTCGAGAAGTTTGGAAACCGGTTGACCGCCGAGGTCAGCGAGAGACCAGAGGGTTAATTCGGAGTCGCCATGCTCGCCGACTTGGTAGGCGTGGACGGATTTCGGATTAACATTGAGGTAATCAGCAATCCGAGTGCGAAGACGGGCGGAATCGAGGACGGTGCCGGAGCCGATGATTTTTTCGCTTGGGAGGCCAGAGAACTTGTAGGCGTAGTAGGTTAGGACATCCATGGGGTTAGTAACAACGAGAAAAATACCGTTAAAGCCGGAGGCCATAATTTGCTCAATCATGCCTTGGAGAATGTTGACATTCTTGGCAAGGAGTTCCATGCGGGTTTCGCCTGGTTTCTGGGCGGCGCCAGCGGTGATGATGACGACATCGCAGTCATGGGCGTCTTTGTAGGTGCCGTTGCGAACTTTGACGTAACTAGGAGCGACAGCAAGTGCATCGCGGAGATCCATGGCTTCGCCTTCGGCGTCTTTCGCAATAATGTCGGTTAAGATAATCTCATTAATCGTGGTGCGCTGGTTCATGATACCGTAAGCGATACTCGCGCCCACATTTCCAGTACCGACGATCATGATTTTGTTATTGTCCATATTTTCATTATACCATAAGCATAAAAAACTAACATCATATATTTATTCGCGCTTCACTCGCGTCATGAATTATTTGGCAATTTTTTTAACGGAAATTTGCTCGTCTCGCGGCTCTCTACAGGGCTCGCTCGTCAAATTTCCTAAAAATTGCCAAATAATTCTTGGCTCGTTCAATGCTCATAAATTTTATGATGTTAGTTTTTGTGTTATGTATAATAATTGATTTGCTTAATGCTCATAATTACCAATGCTAGTTTTGTGGTGTATAATAAAACTATGAAGAAAATTCTTATAACTATGTTTGCGATAATAGTAACTATGATTTCGGTGCCGGTGTATGCGGGAGTGAATGATTTTTATTTTAGTGATTTTACGGGAGATTATTACTTGACGAAGGATGCGGAGGGAGTGTCGCATCTTAAGGTGGTAGAAAGTGTGACGGCGGAATTCCCGGATTTCAAACAAAATAAGGGGATTTGTCGATATATTCCGTTTACGAATCAGAATGGTAAGAATATTACTTTACCACATTTGACGCGGTCGGATATCAAGGTGACACGAGGAGGCGCGACGGAACCGATTTATAGTATTGAAAAAGAGAAGGGTTTTTATAATATATGTACGGGGACGGATGAGTATGTGCTTGGTAGCCAGACTTATGTTTTTGAATATGAGTTTGAGAAGGTGGTGACGGAGTTTGATGATAAAGGTCGAGCGTATCAGGAATTGTATTGGGATACGAATGGAAATGGGGCGACGCAGCGGTTTGATAAGGTGACGGCGAGGTTACATTTTGAGGATAGTAACATGTGGACTGGGGAAAGTTGGTGCTATGTGGGGCGATATGGTGATAGTGGCCAGGACAGATGTAAGATAGAAAAACTAGATGATGGAGTGCAGTTTTCTTCGAAAGAATTGAGGGGCGGTGAAAACCTGACGTTTGATGTGGAGTTAAAGGCTGGTTCTTTTGTGGTGCCGGAGCCGGAAGAGAATTATGCATATGTATGGCTTACTGTGGCGCTAGGAGCGGTTTGTATGCTAGTGATTGGTTGGAAACTGAAGAAGTATTTGTCGATGCGAGATAAGGAACAATACTATAAGGGGCTATTTGTGAAGCCTGAATATCAACCAAATAAAGATTATAGTTTGCCGGAGATGGCTGAGTTATACATAGGTAAGAAAAAAGACGCTAAGGTTGCGATGTTATTAGAAATGGTTGTGAAACACAAGATTGAATTTCAAAAGGGAGAGAAACGAAAATGGCAAATTAATGTCAAGAATTTAGATGGGGTGGGGGAGGAATACATAGATTTGTTATCGATTTTGAATAATGGGCCACGACCGACGGAGGGTGATGTGATAAAGGTGGAGAGTCATACAGCGACTAATCGTCTGATTACGCTAAAGAAATCGTTGGAAAGCAAAGTGGTAGGAGACTTAAAACGTGATAAGTTGGTGGAGAGTAAGTATAGTTTTGGTAAGAGTAGTAGTGGAGGATGGGCATATGTAGTAACAATGATGATTGTGATTGCGCCGGTTATGTTGATGGTGGGAGTGTTTGTGCTAATGACATTGGAAGATACATTGGGATTGGATGGTGCATATGGTGGAGAAATGGTGTTTGAAGAACATTTTTACAAGGTGGCATTCGTAATGATTGTAGTGACTACATTGATTGCTATTTGGCTATCCAATAAAACACAGAGATATGCAGGGCATACTTTGAAGGGACTTGAAATGTCACGCTATATGGATGGACTAAGGGAATATATAGAAATGGCGGAAGCGGAGCGAATGAAAATGCTACAGAGTGTAAAAGGGGCGGATACTTCGGCGGAAGGTATCGTGAAATTGTATGAAAAACTATTACCGTATGCAGCAGTGTTTGGATTAGAAGAAAGTTGGATGAATGAGATGAAAGAGTATTGCAAAGTAGAGGAGATTGAGGAGCCGGATTATTTGATGGCGGGATTTGCGGCTTCGGAGATTTCGAGAAGCTTGCAAAGGGCGGCTTCGGTTGCAACGGCTTCGACAGTAATGTCGAGTTCGGGTGGTGGGTCTTCTTCGGGCTTTTCTGGTGGCGGAGGGGGTGGATTCTCTGGTGGAGGGGGTGGAGGTGGAGGATTCGGGGGACGTTAAAAACGTTGCGAGAAAAAATAATGTATGATATGATAAAAGCATAAGCATGAATATTAAATATAATTTTGAAGGAAAGATAAAATGGATCCATTAAATAATCCAACGCCAACTCCAACACCAACTCCAACTCCAATTCCGGCACCGGCACCAGACGCACCGACACCAGACGCACCGGCGCCTGCTTCGGTACCGAGTTCACCGGCTCAGGAGCCAACTGCGCAGCCGCCTGTATCTACTCCGGCGAATGATTTTGAGTCTTTGGGAAACACTGTTACTGCGGTGGCAAATGATGTGGCTGAATCTGTTGCGGCTACTCCAGCTGCGCCGGCTGCCCCAGCTGCTAACGGTCCTACTCCGGTAGTACCACCTGTGCAGGCTACTCCTACGGCGAATCCTGTAGCGCAGCCTACTGGTGCGCCAGTGCGGCCGTTGGTGAATCCGGTAGTGAAGCCTTCTGGATTAGGAGTAACTGATCCTATTATGATGCCGGAACAGCCAGCAGCGCCCGATCCGGTGGAAGAAGAGTTGAAGGCTCCAATGAAAGCGGCGGGTCCTGTTCCGGGCTCAATTGGTTCTGCTGTTTCTGGTCCAAGTGATGCAGCTGAGAATACTGCGGAAACTGCAAATAATCCATTTGCAGCGAGTGTTGATAAAGCTACGCCGAGTGTAGCGTTTACTGACCCAGCTGCCCAAAATGAACTTGCAGCTAAAAAGGCTGGCAGTAAGACTAATAAGAAGACTTTGATAGCTTTGATTATCGTAGCTGTGATGGTGGTAATTGCATTAGCGGGTGTATTGGTGATGCAATTGATGACGCCACCTTCTAACCCTTCGCCTAATTCTGCTTCGGGTTCGTCTTCGAATTCATCTTCTAACTCCAATAGCTCTAATTCTAGTAGTTCTAATTCTGGCGGTTCTAATTCGAATTCTTCTTCAAATTCGAGTAATGCTACTCCGTCGAATTCGAATGCCGAATACTATGAGGATATAGAAGAGGAAGCAGATACCGATGCGGAAACTGTTGATGAAGAAGTGGTCGATGTGGAGGAGTCATCTTCACAGAGTGGTACTTCGGGTGGATCTTCTGTAACTCCAAATAGTACAACACCTTCAGGTAATGGCGCAAACAGCTCGAGCGGTTCTTCATCCGTTGACCGGTAGGTTGTTTTATTGTACAATATAGGTATGATAAAAAGGTATATTACAACGGCTATTCCGTATATGAATGGCACTCCTCACATTGGTCATGCGTTGGATTATTGTTTGGCTGATGTTTGCGCAAGGTATTATAGGAATAATGGTGATGAAGTGCGAATGCAAGTTGGCACTGATGAACATGGCAACAAGATTTTTCAAAAAGCAAAGGAATTAAACATTCCGGTTCAGGAATATGTAGATAAGAATAAAAGTATTTTTGAGTCTTTTATTAAACAGCTTGGAGTTTCTTATACGGATTTTGTGAGAACGACTGACGTCGAGCATGCGAAAAGAGTTCAGGAGATATGGCGCAGACTTTCTGATCATTTATATAAGGCGGAATATGAAGGGTGGTATTGTGTTGGATGTGAAAGGTATATTACTGAAACAGAGTATAAAGAGAATCATGGTGAATGCCCCGACCACCAAAAACCTTACGAAAAGCTAAAAGAAGAGAACTACTATTTGAGAATTGCTGATTTTAAGGATGAAATACGAGATGCCATTGTGACGGATAAGATTAAAGTTTTGCCAAATTTTCGAAAAAAAGAAATATTGAAATTATTGGAGGATTCTCCTGATGTATCTATTTCTAGGCCGGTTTCGCAGTTGACATGGGGTATACCTGTACCAGACGATGAATCGCAAGTAATGTATGTGTGGATGGACGCTCTGGCTAATTATATTACAGTATTGGGGTATCCAGATCAAGATATAAGTGATTGGTGGCCCGCGACGGCACAATTTGTGGGCAAAGATATCCTTAGATTTCATGCAATTATTTGGCCGGCAATGCTTCTTGGACTTGGTCTTCCTCTCCCTAAGGTATTAGTGTCACATGGAATGGTGTTATCAGATGGCCAGAAGATGTCAAAATCGATTGGTAATGTTATCGACCCAAGTGAGGTGTTAGAAAAATATGGTGTTGATGCTTTTAGGTACTTTTTCCTGAGACATATTGATACTTTCGCTGATTCTGATTTCACGTGGGAAAAATATGATAGGGCATATAATAATGAACTGGCTAATGACTTGGGTAATTTGGTGCAAAGAACAGCCACGTTGGCATCTAAAAATGGAATTGAAAAGGTTGAGCTTACAGATGTCACTCGGACTGCCAATGACTACAATGAACTGATGGATAGCTTCCAGTATTCAAAAGCATTTGACCTAATTTGGAAGCGGGTTCAAGACATTAACAAACAGATAGACGATGAGAAACCTTGGGAATTGGCGAAAAATGGTGATGATGAGCACCTGCGTGCTTGCATGGAGGATTTAATTAATAAACTAATGCGAGTATGCTTTGAACTTGAACCGTTTTTGCCTAGCACGGTCGAAAAGATTCGTGAAGTTTTTGCTGGTGAAGTAATTAAGCCACCTGAAACTCCTCTATTTCCGCGGTCGAAATAAAAAATAGCCCCTTTTTTGGGGCTATTTTGATGAATTTACTCCTCGCCAGATAACTTGCTGGTGAAATCGGATAGGTAGAATCCTATTACGCCACTAATCATCGGGATGATAGCGTATGCCGAAAGTGCTTGGCAAATGCCTCCAAGTATTTCGCCGAAATTGTCACCCGAAGTGGGGAAGATTTGGAGCATCATCGCTAATGCCGGGTTGTAAATGAAATTATTGTTGAGATTCAAGAAGGCAGCGGATGCAACGTAGCCAACCAGAATCGCCAGTATCATACCACCTGCGATAACGGCAGCAAAAGTAAATACGCTGCGCTTGTATTTTAATGCTCTTGCGAAGAAGAATGCAATGATGATGCCGCCGATGAACTCGATGGCAGCGGTGATCCAGAAACCGTTTTCGGCGATTTCGGACATGGTGGAGATTTCATAGCCAGCTCCATCGCCACCAGCTAGGTGCAATGCGTTGAAGATTAGCCAGCCTAACCATGCGCCGACTACTTCAGCGATGATATACATAACGCCACGAATTACAGACATGCGGCGTGATGCCATCATACCTACAGTGATGAGCGGGTTCAAACATGAACCAGAAAATGCGTAAACTGCGATGAGAATGGCAATTAGCGCAAAGACGTAGGTAGCTGTGCTGGCGATGCCCATCAATAAGATTGCAAAAAACAGGGTCGCTAAGAACATTGTGCCTAGAACTTCGCCTAGTAATGCTCCATAAAACTTATGATCTTTGAAGATGGTTAGGATGCTTTCTTTGCCTTCGTATTTTTTAGCAAAGAAACCCGATAGGAAGGATTTCTTTGTTTTACTAGACGAACTTGTATAAGTATCCTCATGTTTAGTGGTTTTTTCTACCGTGTCGGTTTTCGCAGTTTCTACGGACTTGGCGGTAGATTTGGCAGTAGATTGCTCTGCTGCGGATTTGGTCGATTTAGCCTTACTGGACTTATTCGACGATTTCGACTTTTTGGTCGCCATTATTCCTCCTTTAATAATATTTATATTATTATATCACGAAAAATGTATGTTATAATAAAAAAGTTATTAATTTATTTAGGTGAAGGAAAAAATGGGTGTAATAG
>JAZTZQ010000038.1:0-3391 GCA_045637565.1 Candidatus Nanosyncoccus sp.
TATGGCAGGTGTGGCTGAACCTATTTTTTGGGATGCGGGACTTGAAAATTCAAGCACCTCATACGCTGGGACGCCGGCAGAACCGTCCCTTCGGGACGAACCTGTCGGGTCCGTCAGGAATATAGGTGTTGAATTTTCAAATCATTCTATGCATCCGAGAAAAACAGGTTCAGACGCCGCCGTCATAAGGGCCGCAAAGATTGACCGTTTGTTCTCTTACCGAGGGCTTTCCAAGGAAGAAGTCACTGAGGCGATTGCGGGGGATATTGTGGCAGTGACTGGTGTAGCTGAGGCCAATATTGGTGATACGATTGCAACAGGTGACAATCCGGAACCGCTACCTGGAATAGAGCTCGAGGCGCCAACTTTGTCGATATATATCGGGCCAAACACTTCTCCGCTTAAGGGACGCGAAGGCGAATTCACCACTTCACGACAGATTGCGGAGAGATTGGAGCGAGAGCTTGAGACCAATATTGCTCTGAGAATCCAGCCTGATGGGCTAGGTTATAAAGTGTCCGGACGCGGCGAACTTCATTTGTCAGTATTGATTGAAACAATGAGACGTGAGGGATATGAGCTCGAAGCGGGACGACCTGAAGTGGTATATCGCGAGATTGATGGGGTCAAACAGGAACCAATTGAATCGCTGACGATTGAAGTCGAGCCGGAATATGTGGGGGCAGTATCGCAGGAATTGGGCATCCGCAAAGCGGAGCTCAAGACACAAGAATTGACTTCATCTGGTGCTACGCGATTTGTTTACGAGATTTCTACCGCAGCATTGATTGGACTGCGCAATAATCTGCTCACAGCAACTAAGGGCACCGTAATTATGTCATCGATTCCATCCGGATATCGTCCGGTCGAAGGGCGTTATAAACCAGAGCGGAACGGCGCATTGGTATCCTTTGAGACCGGCGTGTCGACGGCATATGCTCTTGATGCAGCTCAGGCACGAGGTGTGCTTTATATCCCGCCGCAAGTACCGGTATATCAAGGCATGATTGTGGGGCTTTCCAATAAAAAGGACGATCTCGATATCAATGTCTGCCGCGAGAAGCAGCTCACTAATATGCGGACTCACGCCTCAGATGGAGCTATTCAACTGACGCCTTATACACAGTTATCACTTGAGCAGTGTTTAGATTTCTTACTTGATGATGAACTGCTAGAGGTGACGCCACAATCCTTGCGTTTACGCAAGCGCCAGCTTGATCCAATCAAACGCAAGCGCGAGAACCGCACACAATGATCACACCGTCTTGGTCTTGTGTTATAATACTGCTATGTTGATTGATTCGCATTGTCATTTGCATGACCGGGAATTCTTTACTGAAGCTCAAGCGGAAGAGATGTTGGCACGGGCGCATGGTGCTGGGGTCGAGAAGGTTGTCTGTATCGGTACTTCGCACGAGGATTCGCTAGCTGCGCGCGATTTTGCAGCGAGTCACGATAATGTTTATTGGACGTACGGCATACATCCAGAGAATGCCACGAGTGAAGCTTCGTTGCTCCAATTCGGGGGATTTCGGGGTAGCAAAGTTACACCAGTCGCCATCGGGGAGGTTGGGCTAGACTACCATTACGAGGGTTATAATCGCGCGGCGCAGATTAGATTGTTCGAGCAAATGTTACAACTTGCAGTGGATAATGGTTTGCCAGTATCATTCCATGTACGCGAAGCGTTCGCGGATTTTTTCGGAGTGGTGGCAAATTTTCCGACCGTACATGGAGTAGTGCATTCTTTTACAGATAGTAAAAAAGTTTTAAAACGTATTCTGAACGAAACTGATTTCTATATTGGCGTTAATGGGTTAGCTACCTATTCGACTTTACCTACGCCACCACTGGAGAGAACTTTGCTCGAAACCGATGCGCCGTTTCTGGCGCCAGTGCCTCATCGCGGCGAGATAAATGAACCAGCCTATGTCGCCAATATTGCTATCTGGTTATCCGAAAAGCTTGGGGTTTCTTGGCAGAAAACAGCCGATTCAACTTCCAATAACGCCGCTTTGCTATTCGGACTGGACTAATGCGCTGAACAGATACGAATTATTGACTTTAGCACTATTTCGTGATATAATTATAGTATGAATAATATTGGGAATAACTCAGAGTATCAGGTACCCGCCTTCGGAAGGCGCGATATTTTTCATTTTGTTGATAATCAAGCTGATTTGAGTATTTACCAAGAACTTAACCAGATTGCAGAGGAGATTGAACAATGTCGCTTAAAAAACTGTTAATGGGTAAAAACCATAGTGCAGCTTCGAGGCATTCTGGGTATAGAGGTGACCCCCATCACTACTCCAATAAGCTTTCCTACGAAGATTTGGTGAACGCTGAAAGCGCGATTGGTAGGACGATTTTCGGACCCATCCCAGAAGGCCATCAGAGAGAGTTTTTTGAGTACCGTAAAAACGTTTGGATTTGGCATGAAAGCTTCGTTGACGTTAATGGCGTATTGCAAGATATGACCGTTCGTTACGAAGTAAGACCAGATGGCGTATTCAAACGACCAGGCAATGGCTCTTATCGCAGAATTGAGGGAAGCGAATTAGACAACTTCCGTGAAGCCGCAAAAGCATATCTAAATCTCATCAAAACAAAACTTTATAGCTAAAATATACATAACTATGTTAAAATATAGTTATGAGTAAAAAAAGAATTATTGCGCTTGTAACTATGATAATCGGGGTGGTAGCCTTGGTGATTGGGATAGTTTTTTTGATAATCAAACTAACAAGCAAACCGTCGATTGAGGATGGTGAGTACCTAGTATCAATGAAAAACTGGGTGCTGGAAAACGAAAATGTAGTGTGGGATTTTACAGAGATAGGCAAGGGGGCACTAACCACGAACAACCATGTTAACGATTACAATTTCGCCTGGGCACTGAAAGATGGACGGTTGATGATTCAAACAGATTGGCTATACGAGCTGAACAACGAATACGACTATGAGCTCAACCAAAGTGATGGAATCCTCACGCTTTCGGATGGCGAGCACGAGTACAAGTTTGTGGCGCAAACAGAGTAATTATGTTATAATATTGTTATGATTTATTTGGACCATGCGGCGGCGACGCCGGTTGATTCTAGAGTGTTTGAAGCGATGAGGCCGTATTTTATGGAAGATTTTTTTAATCCTTCAGCGGCGTATTTGCCGTCAAAAAAAGTAGCGGCGGATTACGAAGCTGCGAAGGCTACTATTGCGCATGCGATTGGTGCGAAGGCCTCTGACCTCGTGATGACGGCTGGGGCGACTGAGGCGAACAACCTAGCGTTCACAAGCTTATTGGACGGACAAATATCCCACTCGGGGCCGCGTCCGTCCGGCCCGTCGACTGAAGTCGTCGACCCGTCGTCGTCTCGGAAGAACGAACTAG
>JAZTZQ010000039.1:0-8338 GCA_045637565.1 Candidatus Nanosyncoccus sp.
ATTCTCCGGACCATAGTGTACAAAATTAAACCCTAATTTTGTCGTAATCTCACAAATTGTATTACATACCTGAGTCGCATCACCCACAAAAATAAATTTTATGTCATTCGGTTTCTTCCCAGCTGGCCAATGGTCAAATACCGTAATCATGTCACCAATCCCCTGCGTCGGATGAACTCGATCACTCATACCATTAATCACTGGTACATTAGCATACTTCGCCAATGCTTCAATCGACTCATGCCTATCAACGCGCGACATAATCATATCACACATTCTTCCAAGCACTACCGCAGTATCCTCAATTGTTTCGTGAGCACCTAGTTGAATTGCACCTGGAGCCAAGTTTAAAGCATGTCCACCTAATTGTACCATCGCTGTTTCAAACGACACCCTAGTTCTGGTCGACTTTTGCTCAAACAGCATCGCCAAAGTCTTGTGATATAACGAATTCAAATATCCACCAGACTTAATATGTTCACGCACCACACGCGACAGCTTGATAATATCAACGATTTCCGACTGGTCAAAATTAGCCGTATCAATAAAATCTTTTCTTGTTGGCTCATTATGTCTTAAAATATACCTATCCATAATTTACATTATAAATTAAAAACATTTTAAACACAAGCGTTTTATGCTAAAATAAAACTATGAAAAAACGTATCGTCTTAGCCCTCGGCGGCAACGCCCTTCAAAAAAATGGTGAAGTCACCGCCGAAGCCCAGAAAAAAGTCGCAAACACCGTCGGGACATTTGTCGCAGCCCTCGCCGGCAAATACGAAATCGTTATCGCTCACGGCAATGGCCCCCAAGTCGGCAACATCCTCATCCACGAAGAGCAAGCCGCCTCCGACAAAGCTCCCGCCATGCCACTCGAAACCGCCGTCGCCATGAGCCAAGGTCAAATCGGTTACTGGCTCACCCAAGCCATTCATAATGCTTTCGCCAAGAAAGGCACCAACCGCAAAGTTGCCACCATTATTTCCCAAGTCGTCGTAGATGTAAATGACCCTGCCTTCAAGAATCCCACCAAGCCAATCGGTCAATTCTACAACGAAAAACAAGCCAAGGCTCTCGCCAAAGTCAACCACTGGACCGTCAAAGAAGACGCCGGCCGTGGCTGGCGCCGCGTCGTTGCTAGCCCG
Organism: Candidatus Nanosyncoccus sp.; assembly: GCA_045637565.1. Lineage (GTDB taxonomy): Bacteria > Patescibacteriota > Saccharimonadia > Saccharimonadales > Saccharimonadaceae > Nanosyncoccus. Next base: position 1,149 of record JAZTZQ010000039.1, read on the forward strand.
AAGCCCATCGACATCGTCGAAAAACGCACCATCCGCGAGCTTATTAAAGATGGAGTCATTGTCATCGCTGCCGGCGGTGGCGGCATCCCCGTCTATCGTACCAAAGTCTTAAAACGCCTCAAGGGCATCGACGCTGTCATCGATAAAGATTTCGCCGCCGAACGTCTTGCCGAAGAAGTCAAAGCTGACATCTTCGTCTCCGTCACTGCCGTCCCTAATGCCTACATCAATTTCGGCACCCCAGAGGCAGAGGCTATTCATCGTATCAAAGTCAAAGATCTCACTGAGTACATCAAAGCAGGTTATTTCAAAGCCGGCTCCATGCTTCCCAAAATCCAAGCTGCTGCTGCCTTCCCCAACAAACCAGGTCGCATCGGCATTATCACCGACATCGATCACCTCGCTCTCGCCCTTACTGGCAAAGCCGGCACTATCATTTCACGTTAAATTATGGTATAATTACGCCATGCCCGAGTGGCGGAATTGGTAGACGCGCTAGCTTCAGGTGCTAGTGGTAGCAATACTGTACAGGTTCAAGTCCTGCCTCGGGCACCATCATAACTATACAATCCGCGAATAATCTGCATTCGGCATAGTATCTCAATATAGTCGCACCCGAATCAACAATTAGCCAAATCCCTAGATGAGCTTCGAAAGCTCATTTTTATATGCCTCCACCCCTGGCTGATCAAATGGGTTCACTCCAAATAGCTTCGCCGACACTGCACACGCGAGCTCAAAGAAATATATTAGCTCCCCGAATCCCTTCTCGTCAAAAGACGGCACCGTAATATCTAGTACCGGTATTCCACCCTGCAGATGCGCCACCTTCACCGCCTGCACTACCTTGGCATTAGTTTCATCCGTCGGATAATCAATAATCGTCTCCCATAGGTTGCGCCTACCATCCTGCATAAATTGCCCTAGCGAATGCAAATCCGTCGAATAAATCACCGATGCTGGCCACACCCCCTGTTTACCTTTCCCCTCCGATTCACCGAATAGCTGCTTCAACCACTCATTGAAATACGCCGTACACGGTTCAAAGCTCGCAAATACTTCAGTGTCATACCCTTTAGTGCCCAGTTCATGGCGCATGAACGCATACTTCATCGCCACTTCTACCGACTCCGATGCCGCATCGGCTGCCCCCTCCAGCAGTTTATCAATATCAACCCCCGCCACCGCGAGTGGCAACATCCCCACCGCTGTTAACACCGAGTACCGCCCACCTATATTATCTGGCACCACAAACCTCGTATAGCCACATGCCACCGCCTCGTCATGCAAAGCCCCCTGCTTCTTATCTGTCGTCGCATAAATTCGTTGATAAGCTTCCTCTTCACCATATTTCTCAATCAATTTCTTCTTAAACTCACCAAACGCCACCGCCGGCTCCAAAGTCGTACCAGATTTTGATATCACATTTATCGAAAAGTCTTGGTCCCCCACCATCTTCAACGCATGTTCCAACTCCCGACGTGACAAAGAATTTCCCGCATACACAATCTTAATGTTAGACTTCGGCCTTAGAGCTTCGATAATCGCCCGATGGCCCAAATACGATCCACCAATTCCGATACATACCAACACTTCCGACTCATCCTGAATCTTTTTCGCCGCCTCCTTAATTCGCACCAATTCCCCCATATCATACTTTCGCGGCAAGTTGAACCATCCCCCCATCTTATCCTTTGCTATCTCCTTCAAAATCTCCGCTGCATGTTTCGCATCTACCGCGGGTTCAAAATTCACTTTTATCATATTTCCTCCAACTATCTTCTCCACATTATACCAACCCTTATCGCGAAATAAAACCCTTGCTTTTTCTTACAAAGTATGCTATAATAATAAAAGTACCTTATCATTCGTTCCTTTTTAAGGGGAAGGAACTCTATATCTGGGGAGGATAAATAATGAAGTATACATTTAAAGCAGTATTACCATGCGAAAAGAAAAAACTCGCCACAATCCTGCAGCACAATGGTTTCAGAGTTCTCCGTAGTAGTATTATGGGTCTCGAAGAGGTCGATTTTACGAACAATATGGACGAAACCAATGGAACATTTATTTGCATCTACAATGGTGGCAAATTACCGCCACAAAAACTCCTCAAGAGAATAAAGGAAGACCCCAAGATTCCCTACACGGAAGAAAGGCGTGTAGACTGATATACCCCCCGTTGCAGCTTCCTTTATTTTACCCCCCGGTTCATCCGGGGGGCTTTTTTAGACTTCCAGGTGTTCACTATCTACCACCAGCATCGCTCATGCTTCTATCACTCAGATATTTTAATCAATCTCTATCCCCGCTTTTTTCCAAAGCCTCCAATACAGCCTTCTTGTCATCTCGAACCAACTTTAATCTTGCCTCAATTTCCTTCTTACCAATTACGACCGCCCGCGACACCGCCGCATCATCTCGCATCGGCCAGAAAAATTCCTGCCACTCCTTAAACTCTTTTTCCGTCCTAGCCGACCCAGCCATGTAGCGCGGATACCCTTCCAATGTTTTATCGCCGGCTATTTCCTTTACGTAATCCCAATGCCCCTTCAGCCATTCAAACGCCTTCACGCGCGACCGCGGATTCCGATACAAATATACATATAAATATAATTGGTCTTGTGGTTTAACGATTTCAGGTTGCTCGAGTAGCTTCAGCATCTTTGCCAAAACCTTCTCATCCTTCGATACCGTTCCAGCCAGCAACATTTCAAACTTTACCTCCGGGTCCACCTCCGATTGATACTTCTCCAAATAATCATCAATCATTTCTGGCTCCATATACAGCTTCGCGTCGATAATCGCTTCACGAATCTCCGGCTCAAGCATCGCCAAATCATCATTATATAACTTCGCCAGCTTCTCAATGTTTTCCTGGGTTTCCGCATAAAAATCTAGTCCCAGCAGAATCGCTCGCAATCGAATCGTATTCTCGTCGTCTTCTCCTCCAGTTGTTAGCCCAATCTCTGTAAGCTTAGGTTTCACCAACTCACCCACCATCTTCTTATATTGCTTTTCCTCTTCCGAATCATGCTCAAAGAATATTTTCAGTCCCGACACAATCGATAACACCACCCCCCACACCGCTGCCGAATCCTCATGCTTAAACTTCTGAATCAACGGCACCAAAGATGCCGAAGAAGCCAAATCCGTCTTCGCCAACAAGTTTCGATCAATTAATAGTCTCAATTTCTCTTCCAGCCCCAATTTGTCAAATTGCGTCAGCCTTTCCTCGAATTGCTTGTCCGACAAATTAATCACATAATGTCCCGACATATCCTCCGTAATTTCCGGCAACGGCCAGTCCGATTTTGGCATTTTTGCACTATCCAACAAAAACCGTTTTTGTGTATATTTCACGAATCCATCTTCGCCTTCAACCACCGGATACCCCGGTTTATCAATAAACGCATGCATCAATTCTTTCGGGTCAAACTCCGCATAAGGCTTCAAACACTGCCACAAATCATCCCCTACGGTATTCCGATACTTATATTTATCAAAATAATCCGCCACGCCTTTACAAAACTGCCCCCAACCCATCAACCGAATCATCATCAACATCAGTCGAGCACCCTTCGAATACACAATCGCCGAATCAAACAACGTCGCAATCTCCTCCGGACTACGTACCTCCTGATGCACCGATTGCACATCCGAATACGCATCCCGTGTTAAAGCAAGATATGCATCCCCAGTGAAAAATCCCTCAAAAATCTTATATTCTGGATGAATCGCATCCACTGCATAGTATTCCATCACGCTTGCAAACGACTCATTTAGCCACAAATCATCCCACCACTTCATCGTCACCAGATCCCCAAACCACTGATGTGACAATTCGTGCGCTACCGTAAGCGCCACCGATTTCTTCGTACCCAGTGTCGCATTCTTGCCAGCAAGTAACATCGACTCCCGATATGTCACCAGCCCCCAGTTCTCCATTGCTCCCGCCTCAAAATCCGGCAGTGCCACTTGTACGCACCGTTTCAATGGATACGGCTCCCCGAAATTATCATCATAAAACTCAAGCGACCTTGCTGCAATTTCATTCGCAAAATCCACCGAATCCACATCCTGGTTTAACGCTGCATAAGTTATTATTTCCACCCCATGTTCATTCGTAATAGTCTTCCCGTGAAACTTACCCACAACCCACGCCAGCAGATACGTACTCATCCGCGGCGTCGGCGCAAAATTAGCCATCACGTAGCCAGAACTAAAGCTCGTTCTGGCGCCGCGTCGCTCGCGCCCGTCGCCACGGGGCGAGCGCGCTAACCCTCGCGCTGCCGCGCTCCGGAATGCGCCCGACCGAGCTTTAATTTCTGGCATATTCGATAAGACAATATCTTCCGAACCCTCCGGCACCGCAAGAGACAATTCAAACACTGCTTTTGCTTCCGGCTCATCAATACACGGAAAAGCTTCGCGCGCATAATGCGATTCAAACTGCGTCGCCACAATTATTTCCGTCTTACCATTATGTTCATAAGTCGACAAATACGCCCCCTCCATGTTTTCGTTCAACTTACCATTATAATATATAGTTATCTCCGCTTTCCCAAGCTTCAACTTCTCAATCTCCAGCACTTTTCCATCCGCCTTAAACTTCACTTTCTCCCCATCCACCAGTACATCAGTAATTGCCAAATCTACCGCATGAAACTTCACCGTCTCATTGAGCACTTTCCCGGTCACTGTCACCACCCCACCAATCGTCTTTTCATACTTATCAATCGCAATATCAAGCGTATACCGCTCTGGCACATAATAATCCAAAAATCTTTCCATTTATATCAATCCTTTCTACAATCAAAGGCTAATGTAACTTAGCAATAGTTGGCAGTTTTGCCGGCTTCAGTATCGGCTCAAGCTCCGCCTCTTCAAGCGTTTCATGTGCTAGCAGCTCTTCGGCCAGTTTATCCAGCACCGCTTTATTGGCCTTCAGCACTTCCTCCGCTCGCTTCGCCGCCTCGTCTGACAGCTTCTTAATCTCCGCGTCAATCAACTCCGAAGTCTTTTCTGAATACGGCTTACCAGTCGTAATCGTATAGTAACCCATATCACCCTCGGGGAACACCAAATTCCGCAAGTTTTCACCCATCCCCTCTTCCACAATCATCGACTTCGCGAGCGAAGCTACATTTTTAAGGTCCGACGACGCCCCAGTCGTCACTGCATCGGCACCAAATATCAGCTTCTCCGCTACGCGCCCACCCATCGCTCGCGCCAAGATGTCTTTGAGTTCATAGATGCTCTTATAGCTCCTATCCTCCGGTGGCAAGAACCAAGTCACACCACCAGTCGCCCCACGCGGAATAATCGTCACCTTGTGCACTGGGTCAGAATCTGGTAGCACATGCCCCACTATCGCGTGTCCCGCCTCATGATAAGCCGTAATCTTGCGCTCCTTGTCGTTCATTACTTTCGACTTCCGCTCCGGACCAATCGCCACCCGCTCAAACGCTTCCACTACATCTTTATTCGCAATCGCCTTATGGCCCTCACGTGCTGCCGTAATCGCTGCTTCATTCGCAATATTTGCGAGATCCGCTCCCGACGACCCCGCCGTCTTCTTTGCAAGTGACTCCAGATCCACATCCGCTTCCACCGGTTTACCCTTGAAATGCACTTTCAGTATCTCAAGTCTATCTTTTCGTTCCGGCAAAGCCACATTCACATGTCTATCGAACCGTCCAGGACGAAGCAAAGCTTTATCAAGCATATCTACTCGGTTCGTCGCCGCCATCACAATTACACCTGAATCATTATCAAACCCATCCATCTCCACCAAAATCTGGTTCAAAGTCTGCTCGTCCTCGCGTCCTGCACCACCCCGCGCATCACGCTTATGCGCCACCGCATCGATTTCGTCGATAAAGATAATCGAAGGCGCATTTTTCTTCGCCCGCGAGAACAAATCCCGTACTCTCGAAGCGCCTACACCCACAAACATCTCTGCAAATTCCGAACCCGAAATCGAGAAGAACGGCACATTCGCCTCACCAGCCACCGCTCGCGCCATCAATGTTTTACCCGTACCCGGATCACCAGCTAGCAGTACGCCCCGCGGAATCTTCGCGCCTAATTTCTCGTATTTCTTCGGACTCTTCAAGAAATCCACAATTTCCGTGAGATCCTGCTTTGCCGATTCGTTCCCCGCCACATCCTTAAAAGTCACTTTCTTCTTATCCGGACCATACAATTTCGCTTTTGACTTCCCAAACGACATCGAACTTGCATTTGCCGCATTCGCCTGTTTCATCATCCACGAGAAAAATAATATCAATGCCAGTATCGGTAATACCGTCAAGGCCACATTTAGTACAATCCCCATCACGTCGATATCTTCTTTATATTCAATCACTGGGTACTTTTTCTTGCATTCCGTAAGCTCATCACCTTCATAATCATCACAATAATCTACCAGTCCCTGGTCATAGAGTGTCCCCGCACCATCCTTACGCGATGTCTGAGTCGGCTGTTTCTCACCTTTCAAAGTAATGTCAAGACTATTACCTATTACAGTAATCTTCTCAATATCCCCATTTGGATCATTCGCTCGTTGAATCACCTCCGAAATCGGTACCTCAGTTTTTTGCACCGCCCCATAATTCATATTGGTAATCAAAAACGCCGCAAAACATATCAACACAACAGTAAAAATAATGCTTCTCACCGCATTCGAATAATTATTTTGGTTATTGGGTCGCCCCTTGGTCTTATTTGACATTTTATTTTGTTCTACCACTCTTATCTCCTTACTCTCCCCATTTTATCACACGTTGCTTTTTTCACCAAAATTTGTTATAATTACCTCACGGTCTCGTAGTATAACGGTGAGACACATCGGGTTTTCATCCCGACAACGCGGGTTCGCTCGCGAAGCGAATAGCCGGAGCGCAGCGGAGGCTAACTCCCACCGGGAGCCGCATGAATTAATAATCTGGTCTCGTAGTATAACGGTTAGTACATCGGGTTTTCATCCCGACAACGCGGGTTCAACTCCCGCCGAGATCACCAATATAATAAAAAACAAGCCTTAAGGGCTTATTTTTAATATTCACACCGATACTCATACTCTATTCGATATGACTTTTTATCATACGGCGCTCTAGGATACACCTTCATTTTCGTCTCATTCTCATCGCAATAATTCTTCACAAATCCCCCTTCTTCCATATTCT
>JAZTZQ010000040.1:0-19318 GCA_045637565.1 Candidatus Nanosyncoccus sp.
TGAGGAGGTCGTGGCTGGAGTTTTAGGGTAAACGCAAAATCGTTGAAGTAGACACACCAGCCCACGATATCCCAATAATTATAACATTTTAGGCTATTGGGATTAAGCCCTCATGTTACGTTACTTATTATATGAAAGTAGTCTTCGAACCATTTTAACCAGGGTGTACTCTAGGATAGAAGGCGCATCCTATGAATTGTACCCCATTAGTGGACACGCATCCGTACTCTGAAAGAGTAAAATAATCAAGTAAAAAAAGCGTAGAGCATAAACGTCTTGTAATGGTTATGAGACCAGCTGGTAATATGCGACATTACTTCATGTGTGCATATATCACGTATAATACCCTTGTTCTACCTAATATCTTAGGGTCTATACCAGCTTCAAGAAAAATAGAATCTGCAGTCTTACCAGCGTGATAATCTACGCAGAATTTGTTTATAGATGAAGATTTAAAGAATACATAAACATCAGTCAATTTCATTACATAAGGTGAGTTCTCCAACATTTCTCGTTGTTCTTGAGTTGACGGTTTCTGACGCATAACTATAACTTCTATTCGTTTAAAAGAATATTGTGCCACAAGTTAAGCATTGAACTAATAATTACGCAAGCTTAAGCAATATAGAAGTGTCCATTTTTAGGGATACACTATGTAGATTGATTGTCCATCGAATGGGGAGAGTGTAGAACTAGGTGTCCATTTTTAGGGATACAATTCACACGCCGGACACGACGCAACGCACTGTCCACCCGCGGTACTTGACGCTGTAGTAGTTTGTGCCTGGGATGACATGGTACGAACGCAGGAGCAGGCTGTAGGCGAGGTCGGACGAGACCGCCGTAGACGACCAGAAGTAGCCGTCCGTGCCGCGACTACCCACCGAGCCACCGAAGACTTCGCCGGAACAGACAGTGTTGACTGGGTATTTGCGCCAACGGAGAGAGGCTTCTGCAGTGGATTGGTTTGCTCCAGTACCACCCATTTTTCTATCTAAGTAGGAGAAGCCTGGGACTTTGTTGGCTGGGTCGGAGGCGCCTTGGTCTATATTGCCAGTACTGGTATTGCCTAGTGGGAGCTTCCAACCAATAGGGCAGATGGAGGTGGTGTTGTGGTCGCCACTGGTATAGTGCGTAGTATCAGCAATGGCAGCAGGCCAGGTGTAGTAGTTGCCGTAGCTGTACATACCGGCGTTTGAGGTGGTGTTGGTGGCGTCATTTGTGGTTGGGTTTTGTGGGCGGTCAGAGGCTGTGGTTGGGGTGTTTACATTGTTGTAGCGTGGGAAACGATAGCCTGCATTACTGGTACCAATATTTATAGTGCCGTCTGCACCATCGGTGCTATATAGGCTGTTGGCGGTAGTGATATTGTCTGCCCAGACTGGTTCGGCATTGGCGAGACCAGCGAATTGACCGCCATAGCCCTGGGAGAGAGTACCATCACTGTTATGCTCGGCGGTGCTTTCTAGCCGTAGATTTTCAATCATCCAGCAGTTGCCGTCAGCTAGTTTTGCGATAGCGTAGGTTTCATTGTCACGCTGGTCAGTTAAGGCGGAGACGGAAGATAGGTTAGCAGTACCGTCAGTAGGAGCAGTGGTGAGAGAGTTGCAGACACTGGCGACTTTGGATTGGTCTTGGATGCTACCTTGTGATTTGACCCAGACAGCATAGAGGGATAGACCTTTACCGTCGCCAGTGTAAATGGAAGTGTCTGGAATGGTGATGGTTTCTTGTGGGCCGTAGAAGTGCGCTTCATTGTTTGTAGCATAGTCAAACTTATCAGACCAACCAGCGAAACCATAGCCAGTGCGGCTGAAGTTGGAGGCAAGTAATGTAACGGAGCTTGCTACATTCTGACAACCCATTGTACCTTCTGCGCTAGAAGCATTAGCATAGTAGCAGATTTTACCTGATGCTGAGGATTGTGGTTGTAATGGTTCTTCTGTATATGGATGCACCATAGTATACTTAACTTGTCCTACATAAGTATCAGCTGGTTGAGAACTAGAAATGTAGGCGGCATAGGTAGTTTCTAGCTTAACTCCTAATGTAGTATCAGTAGTAGATGAACCAGTATTAGCATGGTATTCTGCTACTTTGGTATATGAAGCAGGTACACTATGCCATGAAGAAAAGGTTCCCTCTGTATCACTTTGAATAGTTAAGTTCTGTGGGTTATAAGATTCTGTTGTATCAGTGACTTTAGTTAGTTTCATGGACCAGTTTGAAGTAGTATCTCCCGAAGCATAGGCTTTAGTGGCTATTGTACCGCCTGTATTTGTTCCGATTAGTTTAGTATGGTTTTCTGAATCATATGAATTACCAGTATATCCTATAGCATAGATAGAGAAGCCATTATCATCATTACATATAACAGTCATGGTAGTCTTACCAATGCCATTTTCGTATTCAGAGCCGCTAGCGCCAGAGTAGGTGTTGGGAGTGAGTGTGGCGGTATGGGGAGTGTTGGTGGTACTAGTCATAGTACAGGCTTCTGGGACGGTGACGGATGCTGTGGATGAGGTGGATTCGGCGGATGAATATTGAGATGACAATAACATACCGGCGATGCTGGTGATGCTGATGGCGGCAATGATTGATATATAATAATGGTTGGTCTTTTTCATATTATTATCATAACATAGTTTTTATGGTTTGTGGTGGAGATGCAACTATTTCGTTAGAACGGGTGGGCGAGGCCGAGGCGAGAGTTGGTGTCGGCGATGCGGATGAGCTCGTTGTATTTCGCGATGGGTTCGCTGCGGGAGAGGGAACCGGTTTTGATTTGGCCGGTGCCGAGGCCGACGGCGAGGTGGGCGATGGAGACATCTTCGGTTTCACCGGAGCGGTGCGACATGATAGTGCGGAAACCAGCGCGCTTAGCGAGCATGACGGCGTCGATGGTCTCGGAGAGAGTGCCGATTTGGTTGGGCTTGATGAGGATGGCGTTGCCACACTGTTCGTCGATACCGCGCTCGAGGAGTTTGGTGTTAGTTACAAAGAGATCGTCGCCGACCAGTTGGACACGGTTGCCGAGCCGTTCGGTGAGAATATGCCAATTGGCCCAGTCGCTTTCGGCGAGACCGTCTTCGATAGAGACTACTGGGTAGTTGTCGACAATCCAGGTGTACCAGTTGATGAGGTCATCGGCAGATTTCCAGTCGCCGTTGGTTTTTAAGACATAGTGGTCTCGATCGTAGAATTCGGAGGCGGCGATGTCCATGGCGATAGCGATGTCGGCGCCTAGGGCGTAGCCGGCTTTTTCGGTAGCATATTTGATACATTCGAGCGGTTCATTATTACCCTCTCGGACGCGTGGAGCGTAGCCACCTTCGTCACCGACTGTGGTGGGATAGTCGCGCTCTTTCAACACATCCTTCAGGGCATGGAAGACTTCGGCGCCCATGCGGACTGCGTCTGCGATATTGCCAGCTGAGCGGGGGATAATCATATATTCTTGGAAATCTGTGGCCCAGGAGGCGTGTTCACCACCGTTCATCACATTCATCATTGGCATCGGTATAGACATTTCGTCGGTAGTGCCGGCTAACTCGGCCACATATTTATAGAAAGGGAGCTTGCGGGCACGCGCGTTGGCCTTGGCGTTAGCTAACGAAACGGCCAGGATGGCGTTCGCGCCGAGGTTGGATTTGTTATCAGTGCCGTCGAGATCGAGCATGATTTGATCAACATAGCGGGGATCAGCGGAATTGTCAACTAGAACATCGGCGATTTTGGAATTGACGTTCCAGACTGCTTTTAATACACCTTTACCTCCGTAGTGAGATTTGTCGCCATCGCGAAGCTCCAAAGCCTCACCCGAACCGGTTGAGGCGCCAGATGGGACCGCCGCACGTCCTATGCCTCCGTTTTTCAAAATAACCTCAGCTTCCACTGTGGGGTTACCACGAGAATCCAATATTTGTCTTGCTTTGATGTTGTCTATTATGTAATTGTCCATGCTGTAATTATATACCAATTTCAAAGAACTTGTGCTAAAATTGTTTTAAGTATTATTAATATAAGGAGTTATTTTTATGAATGATAATTCGGGCGAAACGCCGAATCCATTGAACCCGAGTCCATCAAGCGATGCTGAAGCTGCAATGGATAAAACAGCTGACACCGCACAGACTGGCGCCGATTTAGCGGCACCCCAGACAAACGACACTAGTAACGTGCCGCCAGCGCCCACCGCGCAGACTGCTGCTCCGATTGAGTCATTAGACCCCACCGGTAGGCCCATGGAGCAGAGCGTCGACACACCGCAGTCACCAATGAAGCCTAAGACCGGTTTAATAGTCGGGATTATTGTGGGATGCGTATTATTGATTTGCGGTATTGTTGCAGCAGTGGTGTTGGCGATGGGTATGGGTAAGCAAGATGCCGTAGCGACCGCCATGCAGAGAATAATGAGTGGCGAAGCACCAAGCAAGGTAGCGATAGACGGCGATATTAATATTATGCTAAACAATGATAATCTGCCAATTAAACGGATCAATATCGATTTGGATTCTGATATCATGGTGGGGTCGATGATTAACACCTCATCCGCCGTCCTTAGTTTTACCGATAAAGACGACAAGGATTACTCGATGAAATTCGAAGAAATCTATGCCGCTAATGGCGATTTGTTCTTTAAGCTTACCGATGCCAAAAAAGCCATTGAAGATTCTGGTATCCTCAAGATGCTAAACGGTACTACTCCCGCTACAAACTGTGTTACAGATGAATCTGGCTTAACTAATTGTGAAACACCAATTGTGACAGATGATTGTGTCACGGATGGGGATAGTACAGATTGCGTTGCCTCCGAATCGACTAGCGAATCATCCGAAATTAATTCGCTCATCAATAATACTTTGATTAGTGTAATCGAAGCAATTGATGGTGTTTATTTGAGGATTTCCTCCGAGGAAATGAATTTGATGAACAATGAGTCTCTCGGAAATAGCAACATCAGTTGTGTAACCAATCTGGTCAGCGAGCTCGACAAGAACACCAACAGCGCCGTTCAACTCTACAATAAGCATCCATTCGTTATGTCGACAAACGAAAAAATACCAATCCCTAGTAAGCAAAACCCTATTTACCGAATCTGGTTGGATAATGAAAACTTTGCTAGATACATAGACGAAATGCAGAGCACTAGTATCGCGGAATCGCTCTATAACTGTCTCGGTTGGGACGACAATGCCGCCGTTACCGAAGAAGACGTGGCGGAAATCACCGACAAGATGCCAAATATTTACGCCGAAGTTAATAGCGAAAACAATTTCACTAGGTTATATATGGAATCCGATATCAATAATGGAATGGCAACTGCTACAATCGATCTTGGATTCAGCTACCCGAATAACGTAAATGTATCTGAGCCAGTAGAATATAAGGATTTTTCGGAAATCATCCAAACTCTGTTCCAGGGTATGTATAATGTCCAACAATAGAGGTGCTATTGACTTTTATTCATAAGTGTGATATAATATAGATATGAATGAGGCGTTGAAACAAAAACTAAATAAACTCCCGGCCGCTCCGGGGGTTTATTTTCATAAAAACTCGGCTGGAGAGATTATCTATGTAGGCAAGGCCGCCGTGCTCAAGAATCGGGTGCGACAATACTTTCAAAAAACTCATAAAGATGTTAAGACCGAAGCTTTGGTGGCGGAGATTTTTGATACCGACTGGATTGTAGTCGACACTGAGATGGATGCACTGTTTTTGGAATCGGAAATGATTAAGCGGTATATGCCGAAATGGAATATTTTGTTGCGCGACGACAAGACCGTTTCGTACGTACGGGTATCCATGGGGGATGAAGTGCCATACGTCTCGTTTACGCGGACGCCGATGGACGATAAGGCAGTATATGTAGGCCCATTCTACGGTAAATCGGCGGTAGAAAAAGCAGTGAGGATGCTCCGACGAATTTTCCCGTATTATAACAAACCGTATACGGGACGCAAAACTTTGGACACCGACCTGGGGCTGACACCCGGAATCGAGATTAACAAATGCACTCCCCGCGACTATAAGCGAAATCTACGCAAGTTAATTCGCTATCTAGAGGGCGACCGTGATAAACTGATTCGGGAGCTCGAAAAAACAATGCAAAACGAAGCCGCCAAAGGGAATTATGAGTTGGCCGCCGAAGCACGCGACCAGTTGTTTGGGCTAAGGGAGCTGAAAAAGAAAATCGTGTTTTCTGATAAGGAGTTTCTAGATATTTCGTCCGACCAGGCTTTGGTGCAGCTACAGCGTATGCTAGGGCTCGAGAAACCACCGCGGCGCATTGAAGGCTATGATATCTCACATCAGTCTGGCGAAAACACCGTAGGTAGTATGGTAGTGTTTATTAATGGCGCCGCAGCGCGAGATGAGTACCGCAAGTTTAAGATTCGTACTTCACGGAACGACGATTTAAAAAGCATGCGAGAAATGCTTATAAGGCGGCTGAAACATTCCGAGTGGGATTATCCGGATCTAATAATACTGGATGGCGGAATTACGCAAGTCAACGCAATCTTGCCACTAGTAGAGTCATACAAAATACCGATAATCGGCCGCGATAAGTCAGGTGATCATACACGAAATGCGGGAGTCAAATTGGTAGTTCCAAATACTCCAATCCGAGGGGGTCCGGAGCCTGGCAAGGTGAGGAGTAGCGCCACAACCCCTGTGGCGACAGGGGTTGTGGACGCGCCCCGAGGATGGATGTATTTGGAACTACCGACTAGTTCACACGTTTCGCGATTAATCGCGCGGATTGATGAAGAGGCGCATCGATTTGCAATTACTTATCATTCTTTACTCAAACGAAAAAGTATGCTAAAATAGCTCCATACAGGAGATAATTATGCAGATTGGAAATTTTTTAGAAGTAGTAATCTTTATCTCAGCCTTTCTCTCAATCGTGCTGATTCTATTACAGACCCGTGGAGCATCACTTGGTGCTGGTTTTGGTAGTTCTGGCGAATTATACACTAAACGTCGTGGCTTAGAGAAATCAATGTTCGTGACAACAATTGTATTTGTAGTAATATTCGTTTCTTCGATTATTGGAGTATTATTAATACCGGCATAATATGGGTAACACATTACGAAAGCGTGGGCAAAAATTCATTCAAAGATTTTCGCGTGCCACTACAAAAGCAAGCGAAGAGAGTAAAGAGCATATTAAGGAGAATTTTTTTGGGCGGCTGAAGCGAGTCAGTGAAATTAGATTGCTAATACTGGAGTGGGGTTTACTGGTAACGGCATTAATATTACTTGCACTAGCACAAGCTTTTTGGTTCGCCGATTCGTATTCGCAAGACGTGTTTTCGTCCGGGGGTAGTTACGTCGAGGCAACGATTGGTGACGTGACTTCGCTAAACCCGCTTTTTGCTACAACGGATAGCGAAAAAGCACTGAGCAAGTTGCTATTTGGAACGTTGGTGACGGTTGATTATTCTGGGCACTCTAATATTGGACTAGCTAGCTCCGTGGTACCAAGTGAGGACGGCAAACAGTGGCACGTGAAGCTACGCGATAACCTGATGTGGTCGGATGGCGAGCCAATTACAGTTGATGATGTTATCTACACAATAGAACTAATCCAGAACCCACGGGTAGATTCCGTATACGAACCGAACTTGTCGAACGTAAAAGCGTCTCTTGGTGAAAACAATGAAGTCATTTTCACGCTCCCGGCGCCATATGCTGATTTTATGTCGGCTCTTAATATACCAATTGTGCCCAAGCATTCATTAGGCGAGGGTGACCCCAATACATTGCTCGAGAATAGTTTCTCTAATACCTTAGTCACGTCGGGCGCATTTACCTTTAATGCGATGCAGACCACTTCAAAAACCGAAGAGGAAGTATTTTACCTCTCCGCCAATCCCAACTATTACAAAGGGAAGCCCCTCCTGAATAGCTTCGCAATCCATACTTATGATGACAAAGAGGCTATCGTATCTGCGTTGAACGCTGGCACCGTAACAGCAACCGCCGAATTGACTGGGGCCAGTCGTGACGAGATCAACTCTGGTCAGTTCCTCGAGAAGAACTCGAGTCTAAGTTCTGGTGCTTTTATCTTCTTCAATACTAAAAATGCCGCTCTCAAAGATGCCTCGATGCGTTCGGCGATTCGACAAGGATTGGATTTGGCTAAGATTCGCGAGCGAGCACCCGACACGGTGTCACTAGATTACCCGTTATTAAGCTCGCAGATTAAACTATCAAACTATCCGGCCATCCCTGCACACGACTATGAAGCTGCAAAGGCGAAAATCGCTGAATTGGCAGGCGACACGCCAATTAGTCTCAATGTCGCGACGGTTAGCACCGGTTTCTTGCCCGCAGTAACCAATGAGGTAAGCGAGCAACTAAAGAGCCTAGGATTCAATGTTAATGAGTTTGTTTACGAAGAAAATCAGGACTTTATCAGCAATGTAGTTTCGATGAGAAACTACGATGTATTAATATATGAAGTGGAGCTAGGAGCAGATCCAGACTTACTACCGTATTACCATTCATCACAAGCTTCCAATGGACGACTTAATCTATCCAACTACCGCAACGCATTGGTAGATGATCTTCTGTTGGGAGCCAGGGATACCTTAGATGAAGAGTTGCGTATTAAAAAATACGAGCGTTTCCTTGAATACTGGGTGGCGGATACTCCAGCGATCGGATTATATCAGCCTAATCTGACATATTATTATAATAAGAACGCTAGAACATTCGACGATGACGTCAAGCTAGTGACAGCACTGGATAGATTTTCGGATATTACTGATTGGGCAGCATCTAAATCAACCAAGAATAAAACACCATAATATAAATAATATGATATAATATCATTATGCGCGCGTGGTGGAATTGGTAGACACGCTACCTTGAGGTGGTAGTGGCCACATTCACGGCTGTGCTGGTTCAAGTCCAGTCGCGCGCACCATTCATTCAAGTTGTAGGCCGCCGACGCGGCATTTTTTGTACCTCGCTCATCCATTAGATGTGCTTCACATGATGGAAAGTATGTGATATAATTGGTAATGTAAATAAGTGGAGGAATAAATGAAGAAAACGATTGGTTTTAAGAAGACAATTATCGTTCTTTTGGTAGCATTATTGATGGGCACCATTTTGCCACTAACGGCAAGTGCCGAAGGCGAAGATGCGACAGAGACAGCTAATGATGCGAAGGTTCAGACCGGTGGCACTAGTATTAGTTTAATGCCGGTGAGCAAGGTGCTAAGCCTTTCTGCGCATTCTGAATACGAAGATGCAATCACCGTTAATAATGATGGCGACGAGGAAATTGAGATAGAAGTATTTGCTGCTCCGTATTCCTATGTTTATTCCGAGGCAGAAAGAATGTATAAGCTAGGCTTCAATACCGAAACCAATTTCACCCAAATTGTACGTTGGATTTCCTTCCAGAAATCTGACGGCGAATGGGATAAACGTGTCGAATACAAGATTCCGGCACATGAAAGTGTAAGTGTGAAATACAAGATTGCGACGCCAGAAAGTATCCCGGCAGGTGGTCAGTATGCTGTGATATTTGCCCACACTCTGACAGGAGTAATATCTGCAAGTGGCATCAAGACAGAAGCAAGTCCGGGCATGGTGCTGTTTGGACGCTCGACCGAGGGTGAGGTAAAAGTTGCTGCACAGATTTCCGACATGAAGACACAATACGGACCTTTCGGTGACGATACGCAGAAGAGCTATTTTTACGGTTCTGCAAAAGTCAAAAACGATGGGAACGTTGATTTTAATGCAGTGGGTACGTTGAAGGTCGAACCGATTCTTGGGTTTGGCAGCTATGAGACGCCGTCGAATAAAGGAAGGGTATCTGTTATTCCGGAGGCCGAGCTTGAAGTGAGCGATAAATGGGAGGAATCGCCGGCTTTCGGGTTGTATAAGGCAACTTGGACTGTAAAAGCCGGAGAGCAGACCGAGACGGTCGAATCAATTGTTTTCGTGAATCCAATTTTGGCAATAATTATTGTAATAATAGTCTTGACAATTATAACCATATGGATTATAATGCTTACCAGGAGACGTAGAGACCGTCGTTCTAGATTAGCAGTCTAGGCGCGGGGACCGTTGTGAGCGGTCAACATACGAAACCAAAACAAATATTAAACATAAACAAGAGTGTAGAGTATGAGAAAGACACACAAAAAAGTAATTGGTGCTTTCGGGCTTGTAGCTGTGGTTGCAATGACGGTTTTTGCAGCCTTCTTGCCAGGGCCAAAGGCATCTGCATTAACAAACGTAAGTGACACCGTGATGATAACGGTGATTAACACTGAACAGCCGCCGTCAGCTGCCATTAATAGTCCCGATTCTGGTGATAAGTTTTTGACTCCAGATCATAACATCGAGATTGGATTCAATAATCTAAAACAGTACAAGATTGTTTTGACGTATACAGACGAAAATGGCAATGAAACAACGGAGACTATCGCGGAAGATAATAATCCTCCAGAAGTAGGTCCAGCATCATATGATTTTAGGTCAATAGCTGAACGATTCGGGTATGGTAAATATCTAATACAATTAGAGGCAGTGGGGAATGACGATTCGGTGTTGGGAGATACGATAGAATTTGAATATGTGGCGATTGAGGCTGAGACTTCCACTGATAGCGAAACCGGAAACACATATGTGGATTTGGATTTTGACCAGAACCAAGACGAATTAACTGATGACTTGAAGATCGATCATATTATACTCACTATTTTAGACGAAAACGGTATTGAAGTGCCTGGCATCTCGCCCATTGTCGTCAAACCACCAGTTGGACGAGTTGAGATTCCGTTTGGAGACGATGTTCCAGCCGGTAAGTATACCATCGTGGCACAACCATACAATGCGGCCGGCGATTCACTCTTCCAAACCGTAACTTTGACTGTTGAATATGATGGCGGTAGCATCGTGGTGCCATCAACGGCTGATACCGGTGGTCTGTTTAAGAATTTGAATATTTCCAGAACTGATTATCTTGTAACTGGAATTGGTGTATTCTTGATAGTAGGTATTGGCGGTATAATATTTATGCGTAAGCACAGCTGCACTACAGGCAAGCACAAAAAGTAATTGATAAACTCTGCACAAAAAATCGGTCACCCATTAAACTGCGAGGGGTGACCGATTTATTTTATTTTACTCCGTAACGCCTAGCTCGATTCGCTTAAACTGACGTACAGTGATATTTTCACCAGTTTTGGCGATAGCTTCCTTGATAAACTGTTCGACGGTCTTAGAATCATCCAGGATATATGGTTGATTCATGAGGACCTTGTCGGAGAAAGCTTTCTTGACTTGGCCTTCGAGGATTTTTTCTTTCATGTTTTCTGGACCCTTGAAGTTAGCTTCGAGTTCTTTGATTTTGGCGTTGCGATCAGCTTCTGGGATATCCGCCTCGGATACATAGAGTGGATTCATCGATGCGATTTGCATGGCGATTTGGTGAGCTAAGGTTTTGAATTCATCGGTCTTAGCTACAAACGATGTTTCGCAGTTAACCTCGACGATAGCGCCAAGACGGCCATCGTGAATATATGATTCGATGAGACCTTCTCGTGTCTCACGGTCACCGCGTTTCTCGGCTTTGGTCAAGCCTTTTTTGCGCATTGCTTCGAGAGCTTTGTCGAAATCACCTTTAGCCTCGACTAGCGCCTTCTTGGCATCCGTAAGCCCAGCGCCGGATAATTCTTTGAGTTTTTTGATTTGTTCGACTGTTACTTCAGCCATTTTTGCCTCCTTATTTTATAAATAGTTAGTGTAAATTTATGTAAGATTCGGTGATTACCCACGGTAATTATTTCTTTCCTTCTTTAATGGCCGCCACGAAGTAGTCAAGGAAAAGCTGGGTTGCTTTCAATGAATCATCGTTACCAGGGATTACGTAATCAATATCCGATGGGTCTACATTGGTATCGACGACAGCAATAACTGGGATATGCAGATTGTTTGCCTCTTTGACGGCGTTTTTGTCTTCCATCGCATCTAGTACGACGACAGCAGCTGGTTGCTCGGTCATATCTTTGATGCCACCGTAGCGCTCATTGAGCAAATCGATCTCTTCTTGGAATCTTTGTACCTCAAGCTTCGAGTAACGATTTTCGAGTTCACCTGAGGCCATGCGGCGCTCTAGGTCTTTGAGTTTTTTGATTTGACGATTAACAGTCTCGACGTTAGTCAAAGTGCCACCAACCCAACGTACGGTCACATAGGGCATCTCGACTGATTCGGCCGCGGCTTTGACGATGTCTTTGTGTTGCTTCTTCGTACCGACAAAGAGTACCTTCTTGCCTGATTTTGCAAGCTCAGTGAGCTTGGGCAGGGCCGCTTCGAGACCTTCGATGGTCTTTTCTAGGTTGATAATATGTGATTCACCGCGTTTGCTGTGAATGTACGGTGCCATCTTGGGGTGCCACCGGCTGGTTTTGTGCCCAAAATGGGCACCTGCTTCCAGCAGAGCTTTCATATCGACATCTACTGCCATATGATTTCCTTTCTCTTTACTCTAGGGACCTCGCAATCAGGAAATCCCCCCAGAGCTGTTCCATTAAAACTATTAATATTCATATTATAGCACCTATGCTTGAAAAAAGCAAGGTTCTACAGTAGAATAGTTAACAGTAGTAGGTGGTCCGTACATTAAGAGGAGGTGCAAATATGGCTTATAGAATTCCAGCAACAAAGGAGAATTTGACATTCGACATAGGTTGCACGATGCAGGAATATGGTCGCGCTAAAGATCTGGATGGAAGGAGGCTTTATTTATACGGAGAAATTGCATCTATTGACGAGCATGAAGTAGTAATGGTTGACGATGCATCGATGACGAGTACTTTGGTTGAAAAAATCATGCAGTTCAATCGCGAGGATATCTCGCTTGCAGCAGAGGAGCGAAAACCAATCCTGCTTTACATTAATTCTCCTGGTGGAGACGTAACAGAAGGGTTTGCATTGGTAAGCACCATCAAGCTGAGCAAAACGCCGGTCTATACGGTTAATGTAGGAGAGTGGTGTTCGATGGCGTTCTTGATCGGAATTACCGGCACGAAACGTTATTCTTTGCCGAGCTCCATCTTCATGATGCATGAGCCTTCAGGTTTGACTCTTGGTAAGTTTAGCGACATGGCCGACAAGGTGGAATTCAATAAACGTTTCAATGAATTAGTGATTCGTAAACATGTGCTTGAATTCAGCAAGATGACGCCGGGAAAATATAATGGCATTTCAAAAAAGAATTTCTATATGTTGCCGGAAGACGCACTGAGATATGGTTTTATTGACGAAATAGTCACCGATATCGATTCCATAATATAGCGGGCTGTATAGCTCGCTATTTTTTGAGCTGCTTTACTTTTTGAGAAATCTCTGGTATAATGATTGGTAATTATGAGTAAAAAAGAGTTACATCCTAAAGATTATCGTGACGTCGTGTTTTCCGACGAAGCGGCTGGCTTTTCGTTTTTGACCAAATCCACGGCGAAGAGCGAAGAAACCATTAAGTGGGAAGATGGCAAAGAATACCCTCTAGTTAAGGTACAGATTTCTTCTGCATCGCATCCGTTCTTCACGGGTGAAGAGAAGATTATCGATACCGAGGGTCGCGTGGATCGCTTCAAGGCACGCGCAGCACGCGCCGCCAAGATGAAGACGGCGCTTGAGAGTAAGGCAAAGAAGGCCGCTCGTGAAGCCGAAAAGAAAGCCAAGGCTAAAGAAGAGAAAATCGAAGCCAAAGTTAGCGAATAGTCTGTAAAATCGACCCTATAGCGGGTCGGTTTTTGTTGGGGGGTATTAGAATAGCCCGCAAATCGACCCCGTGACGGGTCGGTTTTATTAAAGGCATGATATAATAAATATATAAACAAGGAGTTACTTATGTTCGACACCAAAGAAGACCGCAGCAAAATGGAGGGAATCGTGCAGCGGTTCAAAGACGAAATGAAGAAAGTCCGCACCGGACGCGCGCATCCCGATATGCTTTCGGGCATCAAGGTTGAAGTATATGGACAATTCATGCCGCTAAACCAAGCCGCCAATATCACCGCAGCAGATGCGACACTTCTCGTGGTGACACCATTCGACCCGAGCAATATCCAGGCAATAGCAGCGGCGATTCGAGCCGATCAAGCGTTGGGACTTAATCCCGCCGATGATGGACGCGTGATTCGGGTGCCGATTCCGCCACTGACCGAGGAACGCCGTAAAGAAATCGTGAAGACTGCTTCTGCGAAGGTCGAGGATGCAAAGGTGGCGATTCGTAACGTCCGCGAGGATGCCCGCAAAGCTATCAAAAACGCCGCCGAACTGAGCGAAGATGTCAAAAAACGCGCCGAGAAAGAAATTGATGATTTAACGAAGGAATTTAGTGACAAAATCGACACAGAATTCAAGGCAAAGTCAGAAGAAATAATGAAGTTATAGGAGTATTATGTCAGATTTACAACATCTCGGAGTAATCGCCGACGGTAATCGTCGTTGGGCAAAGGAACATGGGCTGCCGTCAATAGAGGGACATCGCCAGGGGCTAAAGTCAATTGAAAAACTAGTAAATGGCGCCATGGAGGCTGGGATTCGATATATTACGTTTTATGTATTCAGTACTGAAAACTGGGGCCGTAGCGAAAAAGAAGTATCATATATCTTAAAGTTGGCCGAGACTAAAATTCTGGGCTACGCCGAGAAAATGAAGGCACGTAATGGTCGAATGGTAATACTGGGCGCCAAGGACAAGATTCCGCCAAAACTGCTTACTATCATTGAGAAAGCCGAGAAACTAACCGAGGACTGCGACGGGATTACAGTAGGATTCTGTTTTAACTACGGAGGCGAGCACGAGATTGCCGATGCGGCGAATATCGCACTCGAAGCCGAAGGCGAGATTACACCAGAAACTATCCGGAAGCATTTATACCATCCGGAGATTCCAGATATTGATATGGTGGTACGGACTTCGGGTGAAGAACGGATTTCGGGATTCATGCTATGGCGGTCGTCATACGCTGAGTTTATGTTTATTAAGAAGTATTTCCCGGAGATGGGCGAGGATGATATTGAGGAGATTGTTGACGAATACAAATCGCGTTCACGACGTTTCGGAAAATAGCAGAAACTAGATTCGTTCGTGGTATAATAGTCTTATGGATATATTTTTAGGTGTGATTGTAGGTTTAGTCGTATTAATGATGCTCGTGACAGTGCATGAGTTTGGGCATTTTTTGGCAGCGCGTAGAAACGGTGTCAACGTGTTGGAATTCGGAATTGGGTTTCCGCCGCGAGCGATAGCCTGGCGCAAAGACCCGAAAACTGGCAAATGGAAGCGACTGCCTAAGAGCGAATGGAAGAAAGAACAGATGTCAAAGGTCGTCTACTCGGAGAGGGATGAGAGCTTGGCGCAGAAGGGGATGGTATTTAGTCTGAACTGGTTGCCGATTGGTGGATTCTGTCAGATGGATGGGGAATCCGCCGCAGATAGTAGGAAGGGGACTTTTGGCAATGCGAAGTTCTGGGCGAAGACTAAGATACTATTTGCTGGCGTAACGATGAATTGGCTAGTGGCGTTTATTATTTTTACGGTGCTGGCGTGGACGGGGATGCCGGAGTTCCTGGATGGTCAGTTTACGATTCCAGACGATACCAGGCGCGATGCGAAGCCGGTACAAATCACATCGGTGGCTGAAGATTCGCCAGCCGCGCGAGCGGGATTACAGACGGGGGATTATATCATTGCGGTGGACGGAAATGAATTTGCGTATTCTAGTGAAATTATTGATTATAATACAGCGCACGCCGGGGGGGAAGTGTATTACAAAGTGGAACGGCTAGAAAAGGTATGTACGAGCCAGCCGCAATGTGAGGAGGCTCCGTGTGATTGCCCGGAAGAACGTGAAGAGCGTAGAGTATATGAGCCATCTGTGACATTAAACTCGGCAGATTCAGAGTATTTGCTAGGTGTTACGATGTCGTCTTCGCAAGCAGTATCATATTCGACTTGGTCGGCACCGATTGTGGGAGCCGGGCTGACTCTGCAGCTGACTGGCGAGACATTTAAGGGGGTCGGCATCATGATTGGGAACTTGGTATCTGGCACGGCGCGGCTCTTTAGTCCAGATGATTCGGTGCGTGAGAGTGGCCAGGAAGCCCTGAGTGAAGTGAAGGATTCCGTGTCGGGCCCGGTTGGGATTATTGGCGTACTATTCCCGGCGTTTACCGCAGCGGGTCCATCGAATTTGGCGTTCCTAGCGGCGCTAATTAGCGTGTCGCTGGCCTGCATGAATGCATTGCCGATTCCGGCGCTTGATGGTGGGAGGTGGCTCTTAATCGCCATTTACAAGCTGCGTGGTAAGAAATTAACTAAGGAATCTGAGGAAAAGATTGTCTCGAGAGCATTTATTGTACTGCTAGCACTGATATTTATAGTGACGATTCTAGATATCATAAGGATTGCGCATTGATGACAAAGACAAGCGAAGGAAAAGCCGAGGGCAAACTTGAAGAAAAAAGGCAGAAAAAAGCGCCTGAGGTTTTACTGAAGAAACAGGGGTGGAAGCTGTTCTTCATGATTATGGGGATGATGCTGTGGGTGTTTGCTTCAGTAATATCCGCACAACTCGTCATGGGATATCTCATGATATGGATAATGGGGCCAGACAATTTTTCACAACCAGTGGCGACCGCAGTCTACTCGGCATCGTCATACATTCTTGCGATGTTACTGGTCATCATTGTACCAGCATTGATTCTAGATAAAAACGGGCGGACAAATCACAAGAAACTTTCGTCGCAGAAGCACAAGCTCATCAATTACAGGGAATTGGGACTACACGACTGGCCAACTTGGACCGATATCGGATTGGCACCCGTCGGGTACATAGTGTATTTAATACTGGCGGCGGGGCTCGTGGCGCTGTTTAGTTTGTTTCCGTGGTTTAATGCAGGTGAGGTGCAGGAAGTGGGGTTTAGCTATTATTTGACTGGCGGCGACCGGTTGGTGGCGTTTCTGACACTCGTGGTGGTGGCGCCGGTAGCAGAGGAGATTATTTTCCGCGGGTGGCTGTATGGACGAATGCGGGAGGAACTATTAAAGAAATTCTCTAATAAAGTTTCGATGGTGATATCGATTTTCTTAGTATCACTATTGTTCGGGATTGTCCATATGCAATGGAATGTGGGGGTAAATGTGTTTGCGTTGTCACTGGTGTTATGCGCCTTGCGCGAGATTACGGGGACGATTCACGCTGGGATTTTGTTACATATGCTGAAAAACGGGATTGCGTTTTACCTGCTTTTCGTGATGGGTATAGGGTAGTGTGATATAATGGGGGCATGAGATTATCAAAAACTTTTATCAAGACTTTACGTGAGGCACCGAAGGACGAAACGGCGAAAAACGGTGCGTTTTTAATTCGGGCGGGGTACATCCACAAGGAAATGGCTGGAGTGTACGATTACTTGCCACTGGGGCTTAGAGTGCTCGACAATATCAAGACAATTGTGCGCGAGGAGTTGAACCGGATTGGCTGCGAAGAGTTATCACTGACGGCTTTGCAGAATCCAGAACCCTGGGAGAAGACGGGTAGATTCTCGGATCAGGAAGTAGATATTTGGTTCAAAACAGAGCTGGCATCGGGTGGAGTACTAGGACTCGCGCCGACACACGAGGAGCCGATTACGAATTTGATGAAGTCATATATTGCGAGTTACAAAGATTTGCCTTTGGCGGTGTACCAGTTCCAGACCAAGTTCCGGAATGAACTTAGGGCTAAGTCGGGGATATTGCGCGGACGCGAATTCTTGATGAAAGATCTATATAGCTTCCATACTTCGGAGGAGGATTTGGATGCGTTCTATACTAAGGTGGAAGAGGCTTACAAGCGAGTTTTTGAGCGAGCTGGAATTGGAGACTGTACATATGAGACGTTCGCATCGGGCGGGATTTTCTCGAAATACTCACACGAGTTTCAGACGATGTTACCGGTAGGGGAGGACACTATATATTATAATAGTGACAAATCAGTGGTACTAAATAAAGAGGTATATAATGACGAGGTGCTGGCTGACCTCGGTGCGAGTGGCGAGATATTCGAAGAAACTACGGCAGCGGAAGTAGCGAATATCTTTAAGTTGAAGCATAAATATTCGGAGCCGCTGGGGCTGGATTTCGTGGACGAGAACAATAAACAGCAAACTGTATATATGGGGTGCTATGGGATTGGGATTTCGCGACTAATGGGGGTGATTGCAGAGAAATATGCGGATGATAAAGGATTGGTCTGGCCGGACACAGTGGCACCGTATCAATATCACCTAATCGGGATTGGTGAAAAAGGCATAGCGGAAGCAGAGAAATTCTACGCCGGGCGTGAGGATACTGTATTATATGATGACCGCGACAGGCGGCCGGGGGAGAAGTTTGCCGATGCGGAATTGATGGGGATGCCGCTTCGGATTGTGATTTCGGATAGGACACTTGAAGAAGGCACAGCGGAGATTACCGACCGTAAGACGGGCAAGAGTTGGACGATCGCAATTGATGAATTATTTGAAAAATATTAGTATTGACATAAGGATGGATTTCGTGTAGACTAATATAAGTCTTAAGTTGGAGTGATGGTTATGATTAAAAAATCGATTAGTTTGACCGCCGAAGGAAAGAAAGAATTGGAGGCGGAATTAGAGAGTTTGATTAAGAGTCGCCCGGAGATTGCGGAGAAAATCGCAACGGCGCGGGCTTTTGGTGATTTGTCGGAGAACGAGGAATACTCGTCGGCTCGTAACGAGCAGAAGATTGCCGAGAGCCGGATACTGGAGATTCAGGATATCCTGAAGAACGCGAAGGTGATTCGTGGCGGCAAGCGTACCAAGATTGACCTAGGTGCGACTTGTGAGTTGGATTTTGGTGGCAGTAAGAAGACTTATACTCTAGTCGGGCCGACCGAGGCGAATCCGCTCGAAGGGAAGATTTCGAATGAATCGCCGATTGGCAAAGCTTTACTTGGACGCAAAGCCGGTGAAACTTTTGATTTCAATGGACGACAAGTAAAGATAATAAATATTAGTTAGCATAAGATAGGCATTTTTTGTTCGCGCTTCGCTCGCGTCATGAATTTTTTGACAATTTTCTTAACGAAAAATCGCGCGTCTCACGCCGGAAGTGGGTCCCAAAGCGTCGATTTTTCTAAAAATTGTCAAAAAATTCTTGGCTCGCTCAATGCTCACAAAAATGCCTATCTTATGCTATAATATATTTATTATGTTACTTGAAGATTATCGAAATGAAAGATTAAGGAAATTAGAAGAGATT
>JAZTZQ010000041.1:0-3610 GCA_045637565.1 Candidatus Nanosyncoccus sp.
CCCAGCCCCACCTCACCAAACACCACATATCCATCCGAGAGTTTCCGCCCCGCCACCGCCGACGCTATCGCCATACATACTGCAAGATCCGCCGCCGAATCGTTCAGTCGAATCCCACCTACCACATTCACAAAAATATCCTGTTCCGACAGCCTTAGCTTCGTCCTCCGTTCCAATACCGCAATCAGCAGATTCAACCGATTCAAATCAAACCCACTCGCCGTCCGTTTCGGATACCCATAATTAGACTTCGTCGCGAGCGCCTGTATCTCCACAAGTAGTGGCCGATTTCCTTCGAGTGTCGCCAATATCACCGACCCATCTGTATTCGTTCTTTCCGCAAGCAGGGCCGCCGACGGGTTTTCCACCTCACGCAACCCCGAATCAATCATTTCAAAAATCGCCACTTCATTCGTCGCCCCAAACCGGTTTTTTACCGCTCGCACCGTCTTAAACCCACCATATCTATCCCCCTCAAAATTCAGCACCACATCCACCAAATGCTCTAGCACCTTCGGTCCCGCCAAAGTCCCATCCTTCGTTACATGTCCCACTATCACCACCGCCGTATCAGTTGATTTCGCCGCCCGAATAATCAAATTCCCGCAGTTCGTCACCTGCGACACTGTCCCTGGCGCCGACGAGATTTCATCCATCGCAAGCGTCTGTATCGAATCTACTATCACAAGGTCAAACTCCCCCGTTTCTATCGTCTTCGCTATATCATTCGCCGACGTCGATGCTGCAAACGACAGTTTGTCCGACTCTGCCCCGAGCCGCACCGCACGTAGTTTTACCTGCCCAGCCGATTCCTCACCCGACACATACAGCACCTCGTGCCCCGACCCCGACACTTCAGCACATATCTGCATTAGCAGCGTAGACTTTCCCATCCCAGGCTGTCCAGCGAGTAGCGACACCGACCCCATCAGTATTCCACCACCCAACACCGTATTCAAATCCTTAAATTGCGTCACTAGCCTCGCCTTCGCATCACTCGGTGTAATTGTCGAAATCTTGGCATATTCCAGTTTCTTACCCGACACTGCACCCTTAGCCAAAGCCGACTTTCCACCAGCACCGCCACCATTACCACCATTTTCAGCCACCTGTTCCACCAAAGAATTCCACGCCGAACAATTTGAACACTGCCCTACCCACTTCGCATACACCGCACCACATTGTTGACAAACAAACTGACTCTTAACTTTCATTTATTGCTCACAAAATTATTTCTCAACCACTCATCTGCCGGTCCAGCCGTCATTAATACCACCAAATACCCATCGTCTACGTATTGTTGAATTTCATTTGCTAGCTTATCATCCAATTCCGCCACTTCCGCTACCTCCGCATTTGCTAATCCGGCAATAAATTCTTTCGGCTCAATCACACTAAGCTTTGGATCCTCTCGCGTCAAATAAGTCGGCAGCCAAAACAGTTTATCCACACCTAGAAATGCCTCACGATACCCATCGCGCACCTCATGTTGTCTCGTGTTTTGCTGCGGCTGATACACTATAACTAAACCCTTCGCACCCAATCTTTCCACTTCCTCCTTAGCCACTTCAACTGTTGCCGCAATCTCCTCCGGATGGTGAGCATAATCCGTGTAAACGTGTTCCGCGATTCGCTCAAATCTCCGCCCCACCCCAGGAAACTCGTTCATAATATCCACCAAAACCGAACAGTTATACATTACATCAATTCCGGCCTCTTCAAAACCTTCTTGTTCTATATAGTGTACGGCATTCGCCGCCAATGCAGCATCAATCCGCCTCACCTCGCCAGCCAATGCAAAATCACTCGCCCGATACAGACATTCATCCTCATAAACTTCATTGTCTTCTTCTAGCCTCTGTAGAACCACACCATTCTTGCATTCAATCAAATATTTACTCTGTCCCCTAAATTGCGAAAAAGCCTCCTCGTAATCCGACTTCGTTGGATAAATATCTGGATGGTCGTACGACACCGCCGGAATCACCGCCAACCACGGCCGATATTTTAGAAAATTCCGGTCATATTCATCTGCCTCATAGACAAAATATTCATCCCCCTCATGATAGGCCCCAGAAGGCGCAAATCCTAGCGTCGTCCCCACAATATAAGACACCGGCAATTCTAATTTCAACGCTGCCCACACTATCATCGAGGTAGTGGTCGTTTTACCGTGCGTTCCCGCCACCGCTATCATCTTCAGCCCCAACTTCTCTACTAAGTATGCTGTAAAATCATCCCGTTTCGTGCATTTTATCCCGGATTCTTTCGCAAGCACCAACTCTGCATGTTCTTCTGGCAACGCCGAAGTATACACAAACCAATCCACGCCCTGCTGCATCTTCATCCGCAAAAAATCCCCATCCTGTTCACCAATAAACACTTCAATGCCTTGTTTCACTAATTCCTCATAAATCGCACCCTTAGCTAAATCCGACCCACATACTTCCATGCCAGCTGCCCTCGCCATCAACGCCAGCGGTCCCATTCCCGTACCTGATATACCAGATATATACACTTTCATGCTATAATTATACAATGATTATTCATTCCGAACAAGAAATGTTAGACTTCGGCGCCAACTTCGCCAAAAACATAATTATCGAGTCATCCATAATTATTGAGCTCGTTGGCGACGTTGGCGCCGGCAAGACTACTTTCGTACGCGGCCTCGCCACCGGACTTGGCATCACAGAACCAGTCACCAGCCCCAGCTTCACCATTTCCAAATCATACGCCTTACCAAACAACGATGGCCGTCTCGTTCACTACGACTTTTATCGCCTTTCCGACCCCGGTCTCATGTCCGAAGACCTCACCGAAAACCTGCAAAACCCCGCCAACATCATCGTCATCGAATGGGGCGAATCCATTTCCAACCTCCTTCCACCCAACCACACCGTCATCAGAATCGACTACAACGACGATGGCACTAGAACCATTAGTATCTAAGTCCGTAGTTTTGTAAGCATTTAACGAACCCAGTTATTTTTTACAGCATTTCCTCATCCGAGACGAATGAAGCTACAGACTTAGACAATAATGGTATAATGATACCATGAAATTATATCTAGACACCAGTACTCCAATAACCATATTAAGACTCAACAATCAAGAGTACACCCACAATTTCGGCCATGACCTCGCCGAGAAACTTCTTTCTTATATTCACGACAAGCTCCAGGCAAACGGCAAGGATTTTCAAGATCTCACCGAAATTACCTTCATGTCCGGCCCAGGTTCTTTCACGGGCCTTCGTATCGGCGCTGCCATTGTTAATACCCTTGCCCACGAATTAAACATTCCCCTCTACGACCACCACGGCACAAAACTCCCCATCATCGTCCCCGACTACGGACGTCCAGCCAACATCACTGCCCCACGCAAATAACAACGTCCCGGCAGCATCACCGTCCCGCGAAATCAACACCCTTAAAACACATACCCCCTAATAAATGCAACCAAATCCCAGCGATTCTTACTTGTTTTTCGTCTTTCGCATCACCATTTTAGCCGCAACCACTACCATCACCGAAAACACCACCACCATTACACCCTCAATCGTTGCCATTATTATATATCCCCTTGTGTTATCCGGTCGCATTATCAC
>JAZTZQ010000042.1:0-2609 GCA_045637565.1 Candidatus Nanosyncoccus sp.
TGGGCTGCTCTATCCAACCTTATTTTATTTCTCGCCATATCCCAATCGGCAAAGCCGGCCCATAATCCCTAATCGCAATTTTGACTTTGCCACGCACATCGCCTACCGTCAACTCAGCTCTTCCTTCTTCAGCATAATGTATCGCGTTTAGCAAAAAATTATATACCACACTATACAATAACTCACGATTCGCGTTCACCAGTTTCGCCCGATTTGCATACTTGATTCGTAAATCCTTCCGTTGCCCAGCAAACAAATGTCCAATCTCCCTCGTCACATCATCGCATACCGCACGTACCGCTACCGGCTCCATCTCAAAAAGCCCATCTTCCAGGCGACCAACCTTCGTCAAATCATTCACCTGGCGCAAAGCTCGCTCTGATACATTAATCATTTCTGCCCGGATATGCTCATCTTGCAAATCCATCTCACCAAGTGACAACGCCAGCTGTCGCAAAACCGCAAGTGGCGCTTTTAGCTCATGCGCCACGATCAACGAGCCATTTACCTCCTTATTCATACTATTTATTATACACCATAATTCAGCCTAGGTATCGTTCCACCCGTTTAAAACATTTATTATTCCGTTTGTTTTTATGCTTGAAATCAAATAATATGCTATAATTAATAATATGGATAACAAACAATTACCACCAATACAGTCACCTACTCAACCACTCATGCAGTCGCCCACACAGCCAGCATCGTCACTTTCCTCTCCTCAATCAAC
Source organism: Candidatus Nanosyncoccus sp. (assembly GCA_045637565.1). Classification (GTDB taxonomy): domain Bacteria; phylum Patescibacteriota; class Saccharimonadia; order Saccharimonadales; family Saccharimonadaceae; genus Nanosyncoccus. The sequence goes on from JAZTZQ010000042.1 coordinate 731, forward strand.
TACCCCAAACACCACCCCGAACAACCGACCAATGGTTCAGCAAGTCAATGTCGTACCCAAATCCAAACGACCAATCATTGAACTTATTAAAACAATTATCATCGTCGTGCTTTCGCTCGTCATGGTCACATTTATCGGCTTATTTATTTGGATGAGCAACCAATACAACACTGTCAGCGAAACAGTTCAAGGGCAAGTCGACAAGGCCGTCGCCGCCGCCAAAGACGAACAGGCCGCCAAAGACGAAGCGGAATTTCTCGAACGCGAAAAATACCCCTACCGCACTTTTTCCGGCCCTATTGACTACGGTCAACTTTCGTTCGAATATCCCAAAACATGGAGTGTATACATAGCTCAAGCTGCCACCACTGGAGGCGACTTCAATGCCTATTTTAACCCCATCCAAGTTGATGCCGTAAGCAAAGACACCATCAACGCCCTCCGAGTCACCATCCGCAACAAAAGCTTCGAAGACGTCACCTCCGAATACCAAAGAGAGCTAGACCGCAAAGAATCACCCCTCACCATGGAAGTCGTCACAGTAAACGGCGCTCCTGCCAATCGCTACACTGGCACCATACCAGGCACCGAATTATCTGGCTTTATCGTCATTTTCAAAATACGTGACAAGACCGTCATCATGCAGACCGACAGCGTCCTCTTCAAAGACGATTTCGACAAACTCCTAGAAACCGTCACCTTCAACGCTTAATCATCACACCATCAAACCCTGTTCTAATATCAGAACAGGGTTCTCTCATTGTGTTAATTCAGCCGCGATTACTTACTAAAATCCGCCGACAATACTTCAATTTCGTTTTTTAATTCTTTCAAATCTTTTTCAATCTCTTTCGCAAGTCCCACTGCTTCCTTATACTTACCAGTGGCTTCTTCCAGTTTAAAGTCATCCGAATAAAACCATTCCACTTGCCCATCCAGTTTCTCAATCTTCTGATTAAGACTCATTTTCGCTTCGCTCATATATCTCCTTTATTTCAGCTTTAATCTCTTGTTTCATTGTTGTAATATTTACAACATTTCCGGGCGAAATCTTACCCGATAATATCGCATAACCTTGTCGCAATATCTTCTCGGGATTCAAAGTCTCAAGAAGCTTCAACCTATGTTCCACCTCCATACTTATTCGCTCCAGTTCATGCTGAATCTTTACAAGGCACCCCGCTAATTTCTCACGATTTTGCATCAGCATCGGCTCAATATAGCGCGATAGCAAACTCTGCCCTACCTTCTCTATTGCATGCCGATTCCGAACCAACGCCGGTTCAATATACTTTGCCAGTAATCCTCTCGATACATTTGCTACTTTCTCGCGATTATTCATTAGTGCCCGCTCCACCGACTGCAACAAACTCTGCTCTGCGCGATTCATCACGCGCGCCAACTTCGCCAGCTCCTCCACCCTATCCCGTGTCAGCATTTCTGCCGCATTCGATGGTGTCGACGCCCTTATATCTGCCGCGAGATCTGCCAAAGATTCGTCCACTTCATGCCCAATTCCCGTAATTACCGGAATCCGACTCGCCGCAATTTCCCTCACCAACGCCTCATCATTAAAACACGACAAATCATCCGCCGACCCTCCACCGCGCAAAATCGCAATTACCTGCACCTCACCCCTCTCATTGAAGTATTTAAGGGCTCGCATAATCTGGTCCGGCGCATCCATTCCCTGCACCTGTGTATGCGCCACTAGGACTTTCATGCCACCCCACCTAGCATTAATAATCTTAATAAAATCCGCATACCCCGCCGCGGCAGTCGACGATATTACCCCGAGCCGCGTCAAATCCGTCGGCAACGGCCGCTTTTTCGCCGGATCGAACAACCCCTCCTTAGTTAGCTTAAGTCGGAGGCCAAG
>JAZTZQ010000043.1:0-4513 GCA_045637565.1 Candidatus Nanosyncoccus sp.
TTATTTCAAATAACTGATTTTCACTATTTGTATTCTTTCTTTGATACATCTGCAAACTACCAGTAGTAGCTATACCGCCTTTTATATCTACAACTTTATCATCATAAGATTTTGAATATAGTCTATATACGCCATCCGAAATCGGTCTCTCATATTTTGTTTCCGCTTCTACCACCGGCTCAACGTACACTCCTTCCGTTATTCCCCCAAACCAATTCTCAAAATACAAATAGAAATTCCGATTCCCATACGCACCACAATAAGCCGTTCCATATCCAGCCGCCAAAGCACCAGCATTAGGCTGATATGGCGTGTATCTATACAACGCAGATGTTGCGAGCGAACGGATATTCACCACCGACCCACCACAAGCCGCGTTCGGATTATACTGCACATAGTTATTGCCTAAAGGATAATTTGTCCACCCCCCATCGAGTACCGTCCTAAATAACGCTGCCGCATTTCGAAGTTGATTTTTAAATCCATAATATTTCGACGAACAAGCCGCCGTGTCCGGACACCCAAATCCAGTCGCCTTACGATAGTCTAAATTATTTGGTATAGGGTCAGTAATAAGCCCGGTCTCTTTCTGCAACAATACTAACAGCACCTGCGGGTTTATCTTATAATCCTGCGCTGTCTGCCATATTATATGCGCGGCCGTATCACCCGAGCCAATCACCTCACCATCTCCAAATCTTTCCTCCGACAAACATACAAAATGTCCATTCTCCCAATGCCAAGTCGCACCAGACAAACTCATATAGAAGTTATAATCACGATTACCGCAAGAATTCTTAGTTGTCAAAAAGTTCTGAATCTCCGCTTCACTCATCGAATTATAATTCCCCATCTGATAATCCGAAATAATGTAACCAGGATCAAATCCAGCCAGCGATGCTGCTGTCGCTTCTTCATTGTCCTTAAACCTCTGCGCCAAGAAACTAAACAAAAACATACTTACAAAAACCCCAAGCACCACAAACCAAATTCTTTTATCTCGTCGCCTTACCGCCAAACCATTACTACTCATTTCACCATATTTCATGCGTCCACCCCTCCCCTAATTACACCTGTCTTGCCATTCGAATCTAGATGTATTTCAATCTCAACCGCTCCCTCACCAATAATATCAATCGGCACATCAAATCCATCACAACTAGCTGTTGACACATTCCCAACTATCCCTGTCACTTCTTCATGTATCAGAACACCATCTCTCATTAAATCTAATCTGCACTCGCCACCATCTACGTACTGATCTATATTCACTCGAATCATCAATCCATCATCATTGAACCCAGCGTAGGTAATAGCGCCAGACAACTCTTCAGCACTATTCGGATCCTCACCATCATATTGCACTACCTTAGGTTTATTCGGAATATCAGCATCTTCTTGCTGTTGTTGTTCTTCTTGCTTTTCAATTTCAACCGTCTCAGTAGTTACACTAGAGTTTTGTTCCTCATCTTTATCCTTAAAATAAGCATTCCATACCAGATACACAATCACAGCAGCTGCCACAAACAACACAAGCATCAATAACCAATATAACCACTTTTTATTCTTTTTTTGTTTTTTTACCATAAATTACAATTCTCCTATCTAAATCGTATCATACTCTCAAAAAAAGTAAACCCCTAAAACTAGCTTATACACAAGCTACTCCCCCAAATCCAACCCCAACACTTCCGCTGCCGCGAGCAATACCTTCCGCTCCTCTTCCGAAGCATCCATCAGCTTCGCCCGAAACAGCTCCACCGTCTCAGTATGCCGAAAATCCAACACCTCAAGCGACCGCGCCGCCCCCGGCACCTTCTTCAAAATCCCCTTAGAAACCATATTATCAATATGCTCCGCCACCGCCGAAACCGACGACAACCCGAGCCCCGTCTGAATCTCCCGATACGAAGGCGAATACCCGTTCTCCTCCGTAAAATCCTCCAAAAAATTCAAAACCGCTTGTTGTTTTTTTGTAATTTTCAGCTTTGTCATGTTATAATTATAAACAATGGACAAGAATAAATCAATCGATGGGCTTTCTACTCGTCGCGCCAAAACCAGCGCGTCTTCTAAGAAACCCACCAAAACTAACTCAGTTGCGGCAATACCAGTCAAATCCAACGCTACCAAAACAGTCAAATCCACCAAAGTCCCCAAAGCCGCCAAGCCAACCAAAGCCACTAAGACTACCAAAGCCGCCAAGCCCGCAACAAAACCTGTCCGCAAATCAGCCTCCAGAACTTCTAAAACCGTCAAAACTCTAACACCCACCATCCCAGAATCCAGCACCATCCAAGACCCCACCACAGAATCCATCATCAACCCAGAGCTCAACTCAGAACTCACCCCAGAATTAGAGCCATCCCCGGCCTCCACCACCCCAGAGCTCACCCAAGATCATTCCATCTCCTCCGCCGAGGATTTCCTTTCACCTACCCAAGCTTTCAATTTTGACGAACAAACCGGCGAGCTCCAAGCCAGCGACACCCCCATCGACCACCACGCCGCCAATTCCACAGACGACACCGACGCTACCGACGAACCCACCACAGAAAACCCAACTAAACCTAAGAAAGTGAAAAAACCCGTGTCCAAAAAACGCAAAATCATCACCAGCATCATCCTCGCCATCGTACTATTATTAATAGCAGGCATCGTCTGGCTCATTCTTTGGGGCAACGACATCATCGCCAAAATCACCGGCGGCCAAGGCAACGTCTTCGATCTCGTCACCTTCATGGAACCCACCTACGAACGTCTCAAGACCGACGAAAACGGTCGTACCAATATATTAGCCATCGGCACTAGCGGCTACAATATGGAAGGCGACGAAGGCAACGGCGTCCACGACGGCGCCCAGCTCACCGATTCCATCATGGTTATCAGCCTCAACCAAGACACCGGCGACGTCGCCATGCTTTCCCTCCCCCGCGACCTCAAAGCTTCCCCCACCTGCACCGCCACCGGCAAAATCAACGAAGTCTATTGGTGCAACAACATAGAAGGCGACAACGAACAAGCCGGCGCCGAAGCCCTCATGGAAGAAGTTGGCAGTATCCTAGGTATCGATTTCCAATATTACGCCCACCTCAACTGGGGCTCCCTCGTTCAAATCGTCGATACCCTAGGCGGCGTCACTGTCACCCTCGATGAAAACATCGAAGACTATTATTATACCGGTATCGTCTTTGAAGCCGGTAAGCCCTACACCATTAGCGGCATCGAAGCAGTTGCTCTCGCCCGTGCTCGTCATGGCACCGCCAGTGGCGACTTTAGCCGCGGCGCTTCCCAGCAAAAAATCCTCATCGGCATCAAAAACAAAGTCTTCGAAAAGCAACTCTCCCTCACCGACCTCATCGGTCTTGCTAATACCCTCGGCGATAATCTTCGCACCAATTTCAACGTCGAAGAACTCAAATCCTTCGCCCATCTCGCTTCCGAATTCGACTTTGACGCCATGCGTCAACTCTCCCTCATCGAACCAGAAATGCTCGTCACCACCGGCACTATCAATGGCATCTCTTACGTCCTTCCCGCCGGCGGCGCCGGCTACTACACCCGCATCCAAGACTACGTCGCCAAAATGCTCTCCAACAACCCCTCCGTCTACGAAGACGCTTCTATCCTTGTCTTAAACGGCACCGAGACCCCAGGCCTCGCCGCCACCGAACAAAAATCCCTCGAAGACGAAGGCTACGCCAACATAACCATCGACGATGCTCCCGAAGGCGAATACACCGATCAATACTCCCTCTACGTCCTCGACGACACCACCCCCGCCACCAAGAAGCTCCTCGAATCCAAATATTCCACCACTAGCAAATCTTACGACGAGCTCCCGCCGGCAGTCTCTAGAGATTACAATTTCGTCTTAATCCTCGGCGGCTCTTCAGATGAATCAGAATAAGCCCTCCAGCCTATCTTATTTCTGGCACAAGAAGACCATTCTTTCGTTTATCGCCATCATTTTCGTCGTCATCATTCACAACTCCGCCACCAATCAATACACCACTCTCCCGCCAGATACCATCACTAACTTCACCACTCACCTACACAACTTCCTCGCCTACATCCTAGGCTCCGTCGCCGTCCCCTTCCTATTTTTCATTTCCGGCGTAGCCTTCTTCCGTAACTACAAACCCAACCTCTACTTCACCAAGCTCAAATCCCGCGCCAAATCCATCCTCATCCCCTACCTCATCTGGAACCTCTTCGGTCTACTCTTCGCTATCCTCTACACCTACACTCCAGTTTCTTCTTACATCTCCGGCCGCGAACTCTTTACCCCCACCCCCGAGAACATCCTAGCAGGCATCTTTCTCTACAAATACAATTTTCAATTCTGGTTCCTTTTCGACCTCATGTTCTACATTCTCATCACCCCCATCATCAATCTCCTCATCCACTACAAAATCTCCGGCTTCATCACCTGCTTCTTAGCATTACTCCTCCCTCTCCTCACCCCCTCCTTCCTAAGCATCAACACTAACAAGTCGGATCGTAGCCATGT
>JAZTZQ010000044.1:0-21794 GCA_045637565.1 Candidatus Nanosyncoccus sp.
AGAGCACCCTGCATTTCTTTCTCAGCTTCTGCTGCTTGCTTTACCGTCTTGGCACCCATCGCTGCAGTTCGCGCTTCGGTTACCATTTGGAAAGTTTCCTTCTCGTGCTTTGCGTAACCTTTCACGGTTTCCACCACGTTCGGGATCAAATCCGCTCGGTACTTCAGTTGTACCGTAATATCCGACCACGCCTCATTGACGCGTTCATCTAGTTTGACGAGACTATTATAAGCCCCAATCACTACACCGGCAATCATCAAGACTACCAGAATTACTACAATAGCAATTATTCCACCTGTAGACATTTTTCTCCTTTTTAAATTATGTACCCATTATAACACGATTTTTCCCACAAAACCAAAAATCTATGCTATAATAACACTACATGCGAGCGTAGCTCAGTTCCTGTCCGAGGCCCTTGTGGCCGAGTCAATTAAAGACAGGCCTAAACAACTGAGCGAAGCGAGCAAACGTGCGAGCGTAGCTCAGTTGTTTAGAGCGCTTCCTTGCCAAGGAAGAGGTCGAGAGTTAGAGTCTCTTCGCTCGCACCATTTTTTATGTCAATAAAAATGGTTGCACCACAATATCACGGAGACCCCAAAAGCCTTTTTTTTATGCAAAAAAATATGCTATAATCATAACCATAATGGAAATACTATTACAAACTCTGATTCTAATCATTGGTTTTGTCTTACTAATCAAAGGTGCCGATTGGCTTGTCGACGGTGCCTCATCGGTCGCTTCCAATTTCAAAGTTAGCAAACTCCTCATTGGCCTCACCATCGTTGCATTTGGTACTGGCGCTCCCGAGCTCGCCGTTTCATTCTCGTCTCTAATCAACGGCAACACAGACATCCTCATCGGCAACGTCATTGGTAGTAATATCATCAATGTTTTGTTATTAATCGGCGTCGCAGCCGTCATTCATCCTATTAAAGTCAAAAAAGACACTGTCTCCAAAGAGCTCCCACTTCTCTTATTAATCTCCACCGCTCTTATTGTCCTCCTTCTCGACGTCAACCTTGCCGATGCAATCATCAACACTTTTTCTCGCGCCGATGCTATCATCTGCCTACTATTTTTTGGCATCTTTTTATACTACCTCATCGCTATGGCACGCAAAAACCGTCGCGGTAAATCTGCCAAAAAAGAAGTCGAAAAACCCAAATACAAGCTTGGCAAATCTTTCTTGTTTGTAATTCTGGGTCTCATTGGCGTAGTTGGCGGTAGCGAATTAGTAGTTAGCTCCGCCAGTACCATCGCAAGCACTATCGGCGTTTCAGAACGTATCATCTCATTAACCATCATCGCGCTCGGCACCTCATTGCCAGAGCTGGTCACAACTGTCACGGCCGCTAGGAAAAGCGAATCGGATCTTTTAATTGGCAACATCGTTGGTAGCAATATCTTCAATATCTGTATCGTCCTAGCACTTCCAGTCGTTTTTGCGGGAAGCATTACGCCGAACAATTTCCAAATCATAGATCTCGTCATGCTTCTCTTCTCTTCGTTCTTCGTTTGCCTCCTTGCTCGTCATAACCACAAAATCACACGATCCGAAGGTTTTCTTATGCTTGCTATCTTTATCATTTATTATAGTTACATCATCTACGGGGCCTTCGTATGATATGGTTAGCCTTTATTGGCATCACATTAATTGTTGATGCCTTTCGTATTTTCACCGACAATTACGTTTCCGATGTTTATTTCAAAGGACGAAACGCTGCTTCCCAAAAGCTCTTTTATGGATATTCCATCTCCATAGTTTCGATTCTTATTCTAGCAATCACTGGTTTTAATTTTGATGCCTTCACTCCAACTCTTTTCCTCTCGCTAATTCTTGCCGGCTTTATCAGTGCTATTTCTGGTGTCTTCTATTTCAGAGCACTCGAGCTAGATAATTCCACCAACCTAGGCATTTTTATCCAACTCGCCCCAATCCTTTATTTAATCCTAGGATGGCTTTTTTTAGGCGAAACTATATCTCCTATCCAGCTGATTTCTTTTTTTATCATCGTTTCTGCGCCCGCGCTCATCATTATCACTACTCATAAAAGATCTCGCAACATCCAAATCAAAGCTGCTGCCTATTCCTTCTTATATGTCTTCATAGCCGTTATTAGCAATCTTATTTTCGTCAAAGCCAATGCCGCCGATGTCAGTTTCATTACCACCACGGCCCTCCTTCTTTTATCTAAAAGCATCACCAATATCATTCTTGTCTACTCCGTCCCCAAATGGAATCAGCGTTACCACACGGTCGTCAAACGAAGTAAAGGTAGAATCTATCGTCCGATGATAGCGAACACCATCATCGGTGTGTCCAAAGAGTTCGTCTATCGTGCCGCCCTCGTCACCGCACCCAGCGTCGCACTCGCTTCCGCCGTCTCCGATTCTTCTGGGCCAATCGTCATCTTCTTTATGGGGATTATCCTAACGCTAGTCTGGCCCAAATACGGTCGCGAAAAGCTCGAACGTAAGACCATCCTCGTCCACATCATCGCCATCCTACTCATCGTAGCAGGTGTTGTCTTATTGCAAACATAATGTTACAATAATTCTACAAGGTGCTTTGGCGGAGTGGTTACGCAGCGGTCTGCAAAACCGCGTACACCGGTTCAATTCCGGTAGGCACCTCCATTTTTATGCGCAAAAAACAAGCAAGTCTTCTACGTACTTGCTTTTATGGTCAGGGTGATCGGACTTGAACCGACGACCTCAGCGTCCCGAACGCTGCGCGCTACCAACTGCGCCACACCCTGTTAATCTTTTATAAACTGGTCTGGGATAGGAGATTTGAACTCCTGACCTCACGCACCCCATGCGTGCGCGCTTGCCACTGCGCCAATCCCAGTCATACTCTACATATTATACCATAAAACAACGTTATTTCAGACCCATCATATCACACACTGCAACAATTGCTACGGCCTAACTACACACCTCATCGAATCACCACCGGTTCTACCATCGGTAGCATCTTCATACAGATAACCACTTGATTCAAATAGTAGCATATGTGCATCATCGGCAGAATCTGTTACTGAGGACCAATATAGACCACCATTACCAACACCTATTGAATAGCCAGACCAAGCCCCGCCATAAACAAAGAAGTAAGGCGATTGATGAATATTACCAGAAAACCCAGAAGCCAAGTTAGCACGATTCACCAAATCAGCATATGTACCAGAGCCACTACCCATACCATCCTTTGGCAACATCCAGCCAGCTGGGCAAATCGACTGATCTAAATCTTCTTGGCTCCCAGAAAGGCTACCGCCATTGCTTAAAGCCACCGCTGCCGTCCATTTATAATAATTACCCAAATGATAATGACGATCCATACAACTGGTCGTCATGCTACTAATAGTACCAGAAGTATCAGTCTCCAACACACCATTCCAGCACAAATCACCAGGGTCATACGATTCCGGGATAAGAGTTCCGACATCACTACTCGTATCCCACGTAGTGTCTCCAGTTGCATAAGTTGCAATCGGAGCCGTCCAAGTCGCATTTTCATTTCGTACAGATCCATGTCCAATATCGGTATTGTCATAGGTATAGAAATCCGACGTCGTCACAATATCGTGGTCCAAATTCTGCGTCATCCACGCGTTTCCGTCCGCTAATTTGGAAATAAAGTAAACTTTACCATCACGCGAATCTGTCAACTGATATTGCTCACCTTCCGTCATCGAATCCAGCACGTCCGCCTTATCGTCAGTATCAAGCGAAGCAAAATCCTGCATATACTCTAAATCATTAATACTCATTGGAGGAGCAGCTGGGGTTCTCGCGATACACCGTACGTTAAGTCCATCAGAACGACCATATGAAGCTCTCGGCGTTACATTCGTGGCATCTGGATCCGCCGACATATTAAAGGCCCCTCTAGGTCCATCAACAGTTGATGACCAGTAATATGCGAACGTAGCCACTAAATCTGTATCGCCTCTCCAATACCCTCCATATGCATAATAAAGCGGAGCTTCCCATGGATATGGGTCGTCCATATGAAATGTACTAGAGTCATACCCATATTTTTTTATCATATAGTCAAACGTTCCTGGTTCTTCGTTGTCGTGTCCTGATTTTGGTAAAGTCCAACCAGCTGGACAAATCGATTGGTCTATTTCGCCACTCGTATAGCTGCTACTATCATTCATCGCAATAGCTGCCGTCCAATCATAATAATTACCAATACGATAGTGTGGTTCGAAACCTTGCACCATATTATCTAAGGTAGTATACCAACGTTCATCAGGTACACCATCCCATATTACATTACCAGGATCATAAGATTGCGGAATATTATTGCCATCGCCACCATTAATCCAAGTTGTGTCTCCAGTTTCGTAAGTCGCAGTTGATGCAGTCCAGGTAGCGTTCGTATCTTTTATTTCGCCATGTCCAATATCTGTATTCTCATAAGTGTAATAATCAGGAGTTGTCACTATATCGTGATCCAAATCCTGCGTCATCCAAATATTCCCATCTGCCAACTTTGAAACAAAATACTCTTTATTATCACGGCTGTCTTTTATTAAGTATTGTTCATCTTCTATCATGTTACTTTTTACTTCTTCCATTTCCTGCGCCGAAAGACTTGCAAAATCTTGCATATATTCTAAACCATTTATACTTTTTGGTGTATTATCATTTATACATCTAATCGCAGCGCCTTTATACGTCACGACATTATCGGTGCCCGGCCTAACATCTTGGCCAATAGATAACTGATAAGCGTCGACGTCATTTCCGCTAGATGTAGCAGTCCAATAATATGCCGATGTTCCTCTATCCTGTGCAGATGAATCATAATAAACGCCAGAATATAAGAAATTATTTGGATATTTGCGGAATATTTCACCAGTACTAGCGGAATAATATGAGTGACCATTGTTAGGATTATTTTCATAGGCAGTAGCACCTATTAGGTGGTAGCCTAAATTATAATAATCGCGATAGGTAGATTCATCTCCGGTCACATTGACCCCATTCATGCTACCGGCAACATAAGCCGAACCACCAGTTGGTAATTCCCAACCTGCTGGACAAATAGATGTTTCATCCAAATTCTTGTTGTCAACGCCATAGTACGCAGTATCCGCAATAGCAGCATGCCATGTGTAATAATTCCCATACGAATAAATGTTTTCTGTATTGTCTGTTGGTTCCGAAGCGCGCGCTAGAGTATTTGTATTGTTGTAGCGCGGCACACGATATGCACTGGCGTCAATATGCCCAATATCAATTATGCTGCCAATATCGGTACCATATATACTATTTGAATTGCCATTAGTATTAAAATCAGATTGCTCTGCGTCTGCAAGACCAATAAAGTTACCATATCCTGAAGAAGTAGCATAACCCTGGGCCAAACTCTGATTTGTTATGTTCGAATTATTTATACTATTGCCAACCGTGTTTTCACTCTCTAATCGCATATTTTCAATCATCCAGCATTTACCATCAGCCAATTTTGCCACAGCATACACCTGATTATCACGATAATCAGTTAATGCAGTCACCGTGCCAATCGGCATAGCATCATCACGCGGGCAATACCAGTTTTGCAAATAACCAGCCGATGGTACCCACATAGCATAAAGAGTTAAACCGTTATATGGGCGGCTATAAGCACCGCTAGCGTAATGAATAGTTTCGTTTGGCCCATAAAAAGTGCCGCTACCGTCTGGTGCAGTATTCCAACCGGCAAAACCATACTCTGTATTGCTGTAATTTGAGGCCATCAAAACTGCATCTGTGCCGCCGATACTTTGCTGCCCCATTGCGCCACTTGTTGTACCAGTAGCTGTATCATTGCGCTGGTAGCAAATATTATCTGCAGGGCAAACTTCCTTGCTAGTTAACGATAATTCTGCGTCATCACTTACGACATAAGTGGTGACGGCGCTCGTCGCAGAACCCAAAACACCACTTGATGTAGTCGTCCAAGTATTTGCGCCACGATCATCAGCACTATATGTCGCCCAAATCGTATATTGTGCATTCTTAGCAAGGCTTACGGTCGTTCCATTTGCTATCGCCTCTTGCTCACCAAATTCATCGCTATGAAACACAATACTACTAACACCGCTGTCAAAATGCACTGTTACGTCCCGATACTCTTCTGGTGTCGTAATACAGCGAATTGTGCCACCGTTATATTTCGCTTCAGTCTTTGTGCCAGGATAGAGCGACGTCTCATCAAAATACAAACCATACGCTACTTCGTTTTGACCGGATATTGACGACCAATACATTCCACTATCGCCTGGGTCAATATGGTCACCGCCTTCATATTTACCAGATTTTATAAAGTTATTAGGATAAGCCCTTATTAGTTCGCTAGCTATTTTTGTTTCTGTACCACCAGAGTAGTTAGGTGTTTCTTGTGATCCGTAATTTGAGGGCAATACATTGTTATTTAGGCTTTTTACTATCAAGTTCCAATATTCATTAACACTCTCACCATTCTTATCGCCGCCCATCGGTAATCTCCACCCGGTTGGACAGATTGATGTGGTAGTATGAGTATTATTGTTCCCAAAAAAGCTAGTGTTAGCTATTGCTGCTGGCCAGTTGTAATAATGGCCGTAGCCATAATAATTATTAGTTGGCTCTTCAGCGACAGCTGCTTGCCAAACAGTGTTATCGTTGTTGTAGCGTGGAAGCCTAGTACTCGGATAATCATCCGACCCGATGTTAATCGTAGCCTCACCATGATAGTCATCTGGCTCATCGATGTCGTAATAGTATAAACTATTATACGGAGTCGCGCCATCTCGGAATTCTTCACTATACTGCGATTCCGGTAGACCAGCAAATTTTCCACTGTAGCCCTGCGACATTGCCTCATTATTAGCGTCGTCGCTAAGTCTCAAGTTTTCAATCATCCAGCACTTGCCGTCTGCGAGTTTTGAAATTGCATAGGTCTGGTTATCACGTTGGTCGGTTAATGCAATCACGTCACCTACTGACAATTCGTAGCAGCCGTTCCAGTTTTGGAGACTGCCGCTAGATTTAACCCATACGGCATACAACGGAAGTCCGGCTTCACCCAAATAGTCAGAAATAGTGATGGTTTCGTTTGGACCATAAGTTGTGCCTGAATAGTCGTATTCAGTATTCCAGCCCGCAAATCCGTAGCCCGCTCTTTTGAAGTTGCTAGTGCGTAGTGTATTCTCGCCGATAGTTGCACTATGTGAAGCTATTTTGCCAACTACGTTTTTAGCATTTGGTATATAGCAGATGTTGCCCTCACCTGGGCAAACTTCGGGATGAAGCGGCGGTTCGGCATTTTGTGGGTGAACTAAGGTATATCTTACTTTGCCAGCATATGTTCCAATCCGTTGGGTTTTAGAAACATAAACCGCATAATTAATCCTAACCATAGATGGAGATTCATTAGTGCTACCATTAAATGAAACCATTCTAGTATAATCAGTTGGTATTGCCCTATAAGAGCCAAAACCATTCTCAATAGTCGGAGTATAGTCACCCGAAAGCGTCCCTACCTTCATTGCCCAATTAGATGTGTCGCCACTAACCGCCGTACCACTTTCAATATCGAATTCAGAATCATAGCCATCTTCAAAATATCCCACCAACTTATTGTTGCCAAACAAGTTTTTTGAAAAACCTGCCGTATATATCACAAACCCAGCTTCATCACTACAAGTTGCACCAAAATCAGTCGTACCGATATCTGATACATAATTGCCATTCATAACAGTTACACTATGATTATCCATAGAGCTATAAGAAAGCGTACAAGACACTTCTTCACTGTTCCTATTACCAACCGCAACAGCATGACCATTCGTTAAACAATGAGACATAAACAATGTCAAAAACATCATCGCGACCAAACATAATCTTAAAAACACACGTCTCGTCATGCTTTATTGTTTACTCCACACTATTTATGCTTTAATTTTAACACAAACAATATCACATTAATAGTCTTGTAATGTAAAAAGTATATGGTTTAATCATCATCCTCGCTAAGTTTTCACCAGAAATCAAACACACCGTGTTAGCTCTTTCTTCGCATGCGACGCTATTATTAATAAACTTAATACAAAAAACGCCAAAATGGCGCCTTTTAACTTAAATAGTGGTAGCCGAGACGGGACTTGAACCCGTACGGGTTTCCCCATTCGATTTTAAGTCGAACGCGTATACCAATTCCGCCACTCGGCCACACCTATATTATACCATAAAACCGCACCGATATTTCTCTATTTCTTCTTGCTAGCCAGGAAGTCAAGCGCACCGGCAATCGCTACCGCTCCATCCCCCGCCGCCGTCACTAGTTGTCGCACTGTTTTCGTTCTACAATCCCCCGCCACAAACACGCCAGGGCACGAAGTTTCACAGGTTTCCGAAGCTACCACATAGCCACCTGCATCTACCTCAACCAACCCCGCAAATCTTTCCGTCTGTGGCTTTTTTCCTACTGCCACGAACACGCCGTCTACATCCAGCACCCGCTCATCTTTAGCTTCGTCCACCATTCCACTAGCCTTCAACTTTACACCGGACACACTCTTTTCACCTAGCAGTTCCTCTGGCACATAACCTAGCACAAATTCTACATTATCCTTTTGCCGCAATTTATCAACCAATCTAGCATCACCGCGAAACTCACCCCGTCGATGCACCACGTGCACCTTAGCCGCAATATCCGCCAAATACAACGCATCATAAAGTGCCGTATTCCCACCACCAATTACCGCTACATTTTTATCTTTATAAAAAGCACCGTCACAAGTAGCACAGTAAGATACACCTCTCCCTACTAATTCATCTTCTCGTGCCAAACCTAACTTCTTGTCTTCCGCCCCCACCGCCAGTATTACAGCGCCCGCAGTATACTCGTCATCCTCCGTCACGACCCTAAACCCTTCATCCAATTTTGTAATTTCTGTCACTTCTTCCATTTCAATTTCTGTCCCAAGTTCCATCGCCTGCTTCTGAATCTTCTGCATCAATTCCACGCCCGACACCCCCATATCACCCGGCCAGTTCTCAATCGTTAATGTATTAATAATTTGTCCACCTGACACCTTCCCTTCTAGCACCAGTACCGATTTTTCAGCCCGTCTTACATATATCGCTGCCGTTAGCCCCGCAATCCCTGCCCCCACTATAATCACGTCATATTTCATTTTATACCACCAATTTTTCTAATTTCTTTAATGATTGCACCCCCACAGCGCGCCTTACTTCTTCTCCGTCTTTCAGTACGATGATACACGGAATCGTCGACACTTCATATTTCTCCGCCAACTCCTCCTGTTCGTCAAGGTTTACCGCCGTCACCTTGATCTCCGGATGTGCCTTTTCAAATTCCTCCATCGTCGGCTTCATCATCTGGCATGGTCCACACCAATCCGCATAAAAATCCAAAATTTCCATTATATTAACTCCTTTATTTTAGTTTCCATTTCTTCCGGTTTGTCTGTCGGCCCAAATCGTCCTACCACTTTACCTTTACGATCTACCAAGAACTTCGTGAAATTCCACTTAATAAACCCTTTCTCTTTCGACACTCCCGGCATCGCTGCAATTGCCTTCATTGCTAATTTATTCTTCATTCCCTTAGGTTCTGGATCGTCTGCAATCTGCTCTTTCAAATACATATATAATGGTTCCGCCCCGTCGCCATTCACCTCAATATTCGCCAACTGATCAAAAGTCGTCTTGTATTTCGCCGTGCAAAATTCATGTATCTCATCGTCACTTCCCGGCGCCTGGTGGCCAAACTGATTACATGGAAAATCCAGTATTTCAAGTCCTTTGTCATGGTATTCTTTATACAACTTTTCCAATCCCTCATATTGCGGCGTAAACCCACATCCCGTCGCCGTATTAACAATCAGAATCACCTTACCCCTCAAATTCGCCAAATCTAGCTCCTTGCCATCACGCTTCTTTACTTTATAATCATATATACTCACCATATCTCCTCCTATATTTCCTACCATTATAACATACAAAAACAACGCTCCCCCAAGCGTTGTCTTTTTAGTCCCAGACTATTCTTTTCGGTTCTTCTTTGCGAGGAACATCGCACTTACCAAAGCCCCCATCACCATTACCGATGCGCCGGTTGCAATTGCTCCACCAGTTGCACTAGTAAACACACCAGTATCTGCAGCTGCCGGATTATCATCCTCAGCTTCCGGATCCGCAATGATGAATGTCGTCCTCGCAATTCCATTATCCGCAAACACAACAGCTAGCGTATGTTCGCCTACCGTCAATGAATTCAAATAATCTGCAGAGAAAGTAATTATAGTACTACCGCTCCTAGAATCATAATTCTCAGGATCCACCAACTCATCATCAACATAAACCTTACCATCATCTTCGAATAATTCATACTCCGCATCAATCTCAAACTCTGCCGCACCGTCTACACCACGAATATGTGTTTGTCCGGCCCCATTAATTACTTCATACACCTTCCTAAATCTCACAATCGCCGTAACATTATCCGTCCCAGCAATCATCGTAAAGCGCCCGCCAGAAACCTCGCTAGTCTTGTCTTCAGCATTTATCACGAAGCTCTCTAGTTCATATCCCTCATCCGGACTAATCGTCCAAGTTAGCTCGTCTTCTTCGACCGCCAAATCCCCAGGGTTAGTCACTTCGCCGCCTTCTCCCATTATTGCCGTCACAACCGACAGTCTCTTCAACCCGTATACAGGCACATCGACTGTAATCGGAGTGTAATTTGTCGAGTCATCATTTTGGAGATACGTCGCAGGGAAAGTCTGATTCCCAGCACCCACTACCGTATCAGGATTCGTCCAGGCAAACCCAACTGTTCTCTCACCTAGTTCAGCCAAGGTACAACCAGCTGCAATTTTTAGCCCAGCCGTCATTTCCGCAGGATTACCAGACGCAACCTTATTAATAGTAAAGCTACCATCCGTACTATCAAAGTAGTAATTACCACCGTCTACCGACTTTACACTAAATGTATAACTACCCGCATTCTTAAAATCAGCATGAGGAATTACATAGTAGTCACCAGCGCTAAATGTCATGCTAGAACCATTAATTTCACCAGTTACTGTCGGTACCGGCTCCAAAGCTTCACCGGTATAATCTTGTGAAGGAGCAGTCACCACCACATTTTCAACCGGAGCCGCTATAATCTCAAATTCCAACCCAGCCAAACTACCAGCATAATTCCCCTTTCCTGATACCGTTGCGCTTCCCGTTCCTCTATTAACATTGTTTTCATAGTTCATATCGTAATCGGTTTCGCTTGCAAGCGTCGTTTCTTTAATTCCATCCCCATCAAGATCCGCCTTCACGGTTGCTCCAGGAGTTTTTTCCGAACCATTATATACGAACGAATTCGCAGTCAAATCCGCCGTCGCAGTATCACCATTTAAATTAAACGCCTCAATCACCCCGTTAGTAATAATTGCAGCCATATCTCTACATTCATCATCTTTTATAAAGCAGTAATGCGCAAACGTATCACTACTTAGCGCAATATTAACAAGTACAGCCTTGTTATTACCCACATTTACATCAAGAAACGCTCCAACCGCCGTAAAATCGGTATTAAATACTAACGATTCGACGCTTAGAGATGCACTACTTACCGTCGCAGGAGTTGCTCCATCATAAGTTTTAGTTGCAACCGTAGCACCAGTGATTGTAATCGCCTTCTTGTCAACGTGCACTGTATACTTTGCCGACCCTTCCGCATAAGTCGCAGTCTCAGCCGCCGTCGCATAAATATCCGCATCACCTACACCAACAATCGATACCGTACCAGATTCATTTACCCTTACCACCGATTCGTTGGTCGAACGATACGAAATCTCACCGTGACCTTCACCCGTTTCTACAATCGTAGCAACATTGGTAAAGTCCTCATCACCATAGCTCTTATCTACCGTAGTGTTAGTTATCTCTCCAAATGTCACAGTCTGAGGAAGTTTGTCCACTATATTCACATTCTTATTGACAGTCCCATCATAGTTGTTCCGACCTTCCACCCTCACTGCTACAGTATCCCCAACCACACCAGTATTATTCGTAATAGTCAAAAGATAATCACAATTAGCGGCACCATCCGCAGCACACTGTGTCAAAGTATGTCCATTCACACTAACTGATACTTCATTCTCACTTAATATATGCCCGTCCACAATAGAGCTTGGCGCCGTCACATCTTCATTCGCAATCGTCGCTTTAGTAATTGTAAACGACAAATCAATTGGCAAAGCTCCAGTCGTAAAGTTCCCCTTGCCAGTAATCTTTGCGTGCCCAGTCCCCACACCAGTATTATCGGTATATTCCACTTCATAATCAGCATCAAGAACAAGTGTCGAAGTCCCACCATGCACATTCGCTTCCACTGTTACACCAGGCTCCACTCCATCCGGATCATAAATATAAGTATCTGTTCCATCCGAAAACGACACTCCAGAAACATTTAGAACATACGGCGAAATCGTCTTTGTCGTATTAATATACGAAGGACTTAAAGTATAATGAGCTAACGTTTCCTCACCAGTCAAAGTTACATCTACACGAATTGCTTTATCAGCACCTGCATCCGCAGTACCAAATGTACCTTCCGCTGTATAGGTTGGAGGAGTACCACCACCAAGATTGGAGAACGTCACCGCAGTTACCTCTGCACTAGTTGTACCATCGTAAGTCTTATTCGCAATCGTCGCGCTATCAACGCCAATCGGTCTCTTCGTCACTTCCACCGAGAAACAAGCCTTGGTCGCCGCATAATTTTCCGTCTCAGCCACCCAAGCACAGATATCTACATTGCCAGGTTCACCAAAGCCCACCATATCACCAGCAGTGTGTGCCACAGTACCAGACCCATCATCATCAGGATGATATTCGGTAATCGCACCATCACCAGTCGTCACTTCTTTCGTTATTGTAATATCTGCATCACCATACCATTGCGTGAGCCCAGTAACTGGATTTCCACTACCATCACGGAAAGTCACTACCTGAGATGGCTTCGTCGCCGGAGTATCATTTCTCGTCACTGTCACTGTTGCCGTCAAAGTTCCCGAATAAGCTGCATCGTAATCTGCCCCAGCCGTAATAATTTCAGCCGGAATACTTATCGTATAATCGCCTGCCGGCGTATCCTTATCAACTGCATAAACCCCAGTCCAAATTGCGCCACCAGCCGATACATCAAAACCATGAGTCAATGTACCGTCCAACCAATACACAATACCATCCGAAGTTTCATTACTCGTCGGGGTTACAGCTCCGCCCGGCGTCAATTCGGTCAAAGTCAAATGTGTCCCCGAACTATCACTGACGGAAGGCTGGAAAGTCGCTTGTACACCATGAATTGTATCTGCCACGCTAGAAGATATTACTACACTTACACTTCCATCATTAGTGCCATCAAGTGCCACCTCTCCCGACGTCGACACGCTAATATTACTCGTTGCAAAAACATTGGGTAGTACCCCAAAGCAAAGTAACGCCACAGCAAAAATCCCTGCTATGACTCCGATTGTTTTTTTCTTTTGTTTCAAATGGTTGATTAATGTCATTGGTGTATCTCCTTTCATACCATATTATCACATTTATTTTGCTTATGCTAGTGCCTTTTTTACGTTTTTTCCATAATCCTACCAGCCAATCTCCTGATAAACACCAGTCAAAGTCGGACTCACGAGCGACCGATTAATCAAAGTCGAATCTGCAATTGAAATCGTATCACTTCCATTTATATCTAGTACCGCCGCCTCAAGCGCACTGAGAGGCCTATACATATCAAGCGAAGGGCTCACGAGTGATTTATTAATCATATTGGAATCCGCAATCGATATAGTACCACTAAGATTCCCATCACCTTTAATCGCCACCACCGCATCCGTATTCCCATAAATCGTAAAGCTAAACTTATACGTATTTTCCTCTCCATCTACCGCAACCGCCGGGACCCGAGTATAATGACGTCCACCATCGTCCGTAATCGCCACCGCACACGCCTTCGTAGCCGTCACCTTAATCCCGTCATCAAGTTCCGTAATCGTTGCAATTCCACCAGTCCTATCGTCCACATGAAGCGCATGGCTCTCCTCCGGTATCTGGAAGCGATATCTCACAAATATATAAGTTGCACCACTTCCGCCAGCTCTTCCCGCCAAGCGTCCATTTACTGTATAAGTTGCATCATTCGTAAATCCATACGGCTCGTCCGTATATAATCGATACGACAACTCATAGTATTTCCCACCTTCAAACACATGCTCCGCATCAACCTCCGTATAATCATCGCCGTCATCCCGCACCCAATCATCAAGCTCCACTCTATAGTGCTCTCCATCCGCCACCAAAGTTACATCTGGATGACCACCCCGCACGGGCTCATCAATTAGAATATTCGCCGAGGTGAGCCACTGTTCCACCACTTGCTCATCCGGTATTTCAAAATCATACCTTACAAATGGACCTGTTTTATCGCCACCTGCAATATACGCATCATAGCCATTCACAGTATATACTGCGTCCTCTGGGAAGGCATAGCCCTCATCCGCATACAAATTATATGACAACTCATAGTAATACCCTTTTTCGAATACTGACTCCGACGTAAGTTCTGGATAGCCATCGAGTTCAGCATCATATTCAAGTAGCGTCCAGCTATCAAATACCACTGTATAATGCTCCCCATCTACTTCCAGTGTAAAATCAGGATGCTCACTCGCCACTGGCTCGTCAATCAAGATATTCGCACTTGGTATCGCAATCGCCCACTTCGCATGAAGCGTAATATCTGCCTCCACTTCCTCATCAAAGTCATACAAATTCTCATATCCTGCTTCCGTGTACCAGCCCATGAACACGTGCCCCTCCCAGGTCGGCTCTGGCTCCGTCGCCGGCATTCCATATGGCACCGTCTGTGTTTCCACTGCATTTCCACCGTGGGTATCAAATGTCACTGTATGCGTCTCCGATGCATCTCTAAACACCGCCATAATTCTAATATTACCATCTGCGCTAAAAGTATAAGTCGAATTAGTAGACAAAGTCTGCCCATTCCAGTTACCAATCTTCCACGCTACGAATCTATATCCCGCGTCCGGATAAGCCGTCAAAGTAACATCAGTTTCATTCGTAACTTCCGCATAGCAGCCATAACCTTTCGCACAATCACTATGATTAGTAAGGACAGTTATCTGTCCACCCTGGTTGCTCGTGTTAGCAGTCGCATCGTATACTCCGGTATGAATCAAATACGGCTCAAACTGTGGACCAGTTACCGCATCACTCGGTCTATTTACATCCGTCTTTTTAGCACTCACCGAGAAAATCCAACCATCCTTCAAATGATCTTCAGAAAAATTGCATTCCTCATTATCCACATCATAAGTCGCCACCGTCTCACCAGCTAAATTATATAGACTGACACTATATCCCCTCCAAGCACCATCTACTTCATCCCATTTAGCAGTCTTATCATCCCACCTTAGATTCGTCGGCGTTGTCATTTTACTATATGGACTTATATAGTAATACATTATCGAATCATCATATCCCGACACGCCCTGTGGTCTTACCCAAATCCTATACCAACCAGTATCCATTTTTCGATTATTAAAATCGCCTACCAAATTATATCCACTTACAGACACATCTTCTCTTAAATCTCTAAAATCACCCGGCCAATAATAGGTTTCAAATTTATATCCCGTTACTCCCGGTACATCATCCCAAGTTAAATATCCACCCCCAGACATTTGAAAATGAAGTTTATTTTCGACTCCCATTTTGTCAAACACTAGTGAATAATCGCCATATTGCCCACTATCATTAGCATTGCTACCTCGATGATCAGATGTTTTTGTAGTCGAAACCTTAAAATGATATCCAGTCTGGACTGAAGCCGAGAAGTCGTAATAATTATTAGTTGTAGTCTGTGTTCCACCAACAGCATTCGCATCCGTATCATATAGAGTCACTTTATATCCCGCAGTCGCTCCATCTACTGCATCCCATCTCGCAACTTTACCATCCCATCTGAGATTTGTCGGCATCGCAAGCTCCGGATATGGACTAATATAATAATATATAATATAATCTGCAGTTCCATCAATCGCAATGCCAGAATCATTTAGAGCCACCACTTGGAATCTATATAAATGCGTATCCCTTTTCAGATTATCATATTCGCCAATGATATCATAGCTGTTTGTCGTAAGCTCTTGGTGCCAATCCTCAAAATCCCCCGGCATCCAATTCGAACGAAACATATATTTCGCCGCTCCCGGCACCGCAGTCCAAGACAACACTCCGGTATCCGACATATAGAAATGCAGGTTATTGCTCGCCCCCATTTCGTCTCGCGTCTCAATCGTTCGCGTCGCATACGCTGTCTCCGACTGCGACACCGTACCAACTAACGACAGCACCGCCACCGCGACCAGTACCAAAGCCGTCATTACGATTGATATTTTCTTTTTTGAAATCTTGGCTCTGAGTTTCATATTATTCTCCACTTAATAATATTTCGTAGGCTCGCTCCTACTTACATAACCATTATAGCATGACCATATATAATATACTATATATAATATATAGTATTACCTTCAAGCGCCCCCAGCTCCGCGAGATCCGGTCTCGCCGTCACCGCCACCGCCCAGTATACTCCTCCGGGCGTCCACTACCAAGAAATCGCCTGATACACCCCATCAAGCGACGGACTCACCAGCGACCTATTAATCAACGTCGAATCCGCAATCGAAATCGTCCCACTATTATTGAGATCCAGTATCAATTCTTCAAGCTTACTCAAAGGTCGATAAATCATCTCAAGCGTCGGACTTACCTTCGACTTGTTAATCATATTCGAATCAGCAATCGACAGTCGCCCATCCATATTTCCATCACCCCGAAGCACCAATAGCGCCTTCGTACTTGCGGTAATCTCAAACTCAAACTTATACGTATTCTCTTCCCCCTCCACTGCCACCGCCGGCACCCGCATATATGTCTCACCCTCATCGTACGTCACGATCACTGTACACGCCCTCTCCGCCGTCACCTTAATTCCATCCTCAAGCGTCACCACCATAGCTAGTCCTTCAGTCCTATCATCTACCTCCAGCTCATCCTCCGGCGCCGGCAAAATCTCATAATCGTAAACATAATAATTATAATATTCGTCATAATCATCGCCAAACCCATATTCCTCCGCCACCTCATAATCTAGGCTAATGCTCACATACGCCGTCGTCGTTCCTACTTCTGGACTATATGCATAACCATACACACTATAATCGTCCGCACTAAGTCCCTCAATTGTCACGTGTATCAAGCTCAGGTCAATATCCCATTCTCCATCATACACCTTACTATCTACCGTTATCACCGGCTCAGGTAGTTTTTCACGCCCCGGTATCACCGTTACCATCACTGGAATATTCTCAATTGGCGCATAAGCCGTAGTATCTTCAGGCGTATACATCGCCATACACTCAAATTCTCCCAATTCCCAGAAGTAAGTAGAATCCTCCATCCAGCTAAATCCTTCTGGCAACTCCACATCGCGTATACTTGTCCTGAGCTTCGTAGTAATACCAGTCGGTATCGTATAATCCGGATATTCACCATTAACCGTCACTGCCACCCTCATCGTCGCCTCTTTAGCCAAATCATCCCGATATGTCGCATTGAAATACGTATCTCCCAGCCTAAACCTCTCTACTTCACCCGCATATTCCGTACTTACTAACCCCTCCACCGGAATCACCGTCTTTACCCCATCAGTACCAGTATGATTAGTAAATTCACCTCCTTCCCGAGTCCCATAATCCTGATAGAATTCCACTTCAGTCTCACCAGTCAGCACATCGCCCGCCTCAAACGGCTCCACTACTCTCGCATACGACGCATCTATCGTCTGATAATTAAATCCACGCTCTACGGCATATTCGTAAGCCAAGTTATTATTATAGACTCTCAGCTTTACATCCATCGGTGCATCGTCCATATAGCCATAATCACTCCTCTTTGAATACTCAAATACACGATATAAATCACCATAATCATCTAGTCTCGGTATAAACACTTCCGTGAGCCCTAAGCACCCATAGAACGCCCTACTACCAATATATGTCACACTATCTGGTATCACCAAGCGCCCCACAGCAAGAAATCCAGCAAAAGTATCGCTCGCTATTTCTGTCGTTCCTTCGGGTATCGTCATGCCTCTCGTACCGACCATTAGAATCTTAGAGGAATACAAATCATACATCAAAGCCTTCCCGTCCACATCATAATACTTCTGATTACCAGAGTCTACAGTCACCGTCGCGAAATTATCATTATACGAGAAAGCTCCAGATTCAATCTTCGTCACACTTGCCGGAATAGAGATACTAGTTAGACTCGTCCCGGCAAAAGCCCCCGACTGAATCTCCGCTAGCCCTACCGGCAAAGTAAAGCTAGTCAGACTCCTCGCGTTACGAAACGCCGAAGCGCCTATCACTCTCAAATTGTTCCCATGTAGTATTATTTGCCCTAACGACCTCGTGTTTTCGAATGCACCCCTACCAATTTCCGTCACTGTACTTGGAATATCAATACTAGTTAATGAATAGCAGCCCTGGAAAGCATAATCCGGTATCGTCGTCATTCCTTCCGATAACTCTATCGACTCCAACATTCCAGTACCTTTAAAAGCCGACTCCCCCATTTCTATAATCCTCCCTTCGACGACCTTTAACCTATCCGCACTTTCAAAAACCGACTTACCTAGTATTATCCCATCGGTAGGCAATACCACCTTCCGAAGATAATCAAACCATTCAAACGTCTCATCAGCAATTCTTGTCATAGTATCAGGTAAATATACCTCCTCCAAATAGTCATCCGCATAACTCGACCGCTCAAACACCGTATCAATCGTCGTAGAAGTGTATTCATCATTCTCTCCCCAGTTATAAGTCCGCTCCGTCTCCGAAAGCTCCACCACATTTTTACCATTTATCTGCTCAGGTATATATAGTTTCTTTAGCGAAGTCTCATAATTCTCATCATCATAATCCCTTACATCATAATACCGCGTTAATAGTACTTCATCATTATCGTTCAGACGATACTCCCACCCAGGCGTATAATTATCCGGATTCACTACATAGACAGTCGCCGACACCCCTTCACAAGCAATCCTCACCGTCTGAAGCCCATAAGTCTCTGGGCTATATCCCGTAATCGTTAAATCATGTACATCCTGCAACTTCTTCGTCACATAATTCGTCGCATCAGTATATAATTTCACCTCGGTTAGCATTAAATTCGAAATACTATAATAATTTACCGGCGTGAGTGTTATATTATCTATCTCCATCCGTGCATACACCGGCGCCGAACTCTTAAATACTCCGTACTCATCACAATACTCATCTAGCTCGCAAAACTCCGCTCCATTGAAATCTATCATGCCATATCCGAATCGCTCATCCCAACCTGGCTCCCCTAAATCCCTCACGTGCCCCTGCAGTAATGTTTTTGTCTGTTCGAAGCTAAGATTCCGATTGTAACTTTTGAGTATTGCCACCGCAGACGCCACATGTGGTGACGCCATCGAAGTCCCATTCATGTTCCCATTAATGCTCAAAATACTCGTCCCTGGCGCCGCGAAATCAATCTTATTACCATAATTAGAATAACTCGCAAAGCTTAAATCACTATTAATTGCCGAAACCGACAACGTATTATCATACCCAGCTGGATACAAAGTTTCGGAAGTCCCATCATTTCCCGCTGCCGCCACGGTTATTATTTTGCTACTTTTTAAATCTTCAATCGCAGACCGTTGGCTTTCAATTTGCTCATGCGACCCAAGACTCATATTGACAACTTTAGTACTATTATAATATGCACGCCGAAGCGCCGTCGTCACGTCCGCCGAATACAGTTCATCATTACTTCCCCTCGTCGCCTTCATTATATATAGTGAGCCATTCTTCGGCATCCCCTCCGCTACTATTCCAGCCACATGCGTTCCATGCCCAATAAGATCCGTCACTTCGGTATAAGAAGAATCCGTCGCCACATCATATGTCGAAACCCTAATATCTGGATACCATAGATGGAACAAATCCATATCGAGCCCCGTATCGATTATCGCCACCGTCACCGGCTCACCGCCATACCCTAATTCTTCACGCGCATTACCTAGTCCCATCGCCGCCATCCCCCACGAATTATAATCCAGTAACTCCATTTTAGTGTTCTTCTCCACACTCACCAGATTATCTTGTTGCAACTTGTCATAGGCTTCATCCCTTGCTTCCGCCGACCCATACATTAAATAATAAGTATGCCCAGGTGCTTCCACTACATCCACTGCACCATAAGTTTCCGGTCGCCCCTCACTCATCACGATAAGCATATTTTCCGGGTCGTTCTGCGCTGTCTTCTCCGCATACTCCTGGAAATACTGTTCCATCTGCTCATTTGTCGGCTCCTCCGTCTCGGCGATGCTTACTTTTCTATTGTTGATAAGCCATAGCGCTCCACATGTAGCCCCCGCCACGAGCACAACCGCTACTACCGACCATACTAGTTTTTTGATAAGATGCTTACTCATACTCTCATTTTACCATAACCTTATTAAACATACTAATCCCAAGCTATTGGCTGGTAAATATTCGTCAAAGACTCACTCACGAGCGACTTATTAATAATAGTCGAATCCGCAATCGTCACACTACCATTATTATTAAGGTCAAGCACGATCTTTTCTATATCACTTAGCGGTCGATACACTCTATCAAGTGTCGGACTCACCTTCGACTTGTTAATCATATTCGAATCCGTAATCGAAATACGACCATCCATATTACCGTCACCCTTCAACACTACCTTCACCTCATCGCAATCACCAATGCTGTAATGATTTGTTCTTTCCTCACCATTTTGGATTACATCCCACTCATAGAGTTTAACCCATTCACCATCTCTAAAACCAACCACCGTAACAGGTTTTTCCGAAACTACAGTTATTATTCCATCTTCGCGTATCACATTTACATCATTCGGAGTTCTAATATCCACTGTTACCTCTTCCGGTGTATCACCGTGTTCATCGTTTTGAACCTCCCCATTTTCGTCAACATGAAACCCTTCTTCTGTATTCTGCACTTCCTCTGACTCTACATATTTTAAGTGAATCGCATGTCCCATGTATTCATATTCATGGTCCGGGAAATAATAGTATACTTCGACACTATCCACCCCTTCCTCTGCAAATCTTTCATCATAATAAACTGTATGAGTATAACCACTATTTAGCTCTGCGCCAGTCAGACTCAATTCTTGCTTCAAGTCTTCAAATTCGATGTAATCAGAATATCCCAAGCCCTCATCATAAACAAATTTACCATACTCAACATTAAGCCGATAGGTCGTGTTGTCATCAAAACCATTCCCAGTCAATGTCCCTGCCACATCTACATCTTTTGTCACTTTATAGTTAGTTTTGCTAGTTTGCGTATACTCTGCCGAGTCATTGTTTATCTTAAATGATTCAATCCTCGGCCCATCGTTAATCTCTATTTCGTCTCGCACTATAATCACCAACTTGCTACCTTTTTTAATTACCAAATCATAAACCATTGCATCAGATTGCTCATCCGGAGCTTGCAAAACAATCTTTAGAACATTAGCATTCAGTTCTGCTCCAGTAATAGTGCCCTCAGCCAATTTCTGATCACCTATCAATGCCCCTTAAGTCGGAGGCCAAGCGGTCT
>JAZTZQ010000045.1:0-15762 GCA_045637565.1 Candidatus Nanosyncoccus sp.
TTGCACAGCATTATAACCGTCTGATTCGACAGTCTTTATCTGAGTCACCGTGCACGGACCGGCTTGGAGAATCGTAACCGGAGTTACGACGCCATCTTCGCCGATAATCTGGGTCATACCAATTTTGGTGCCGAGAATGACTTGCATCCTATTCCTTTCCTTTATTTTACTTTATTTGCAACCCCTATAAGGTCGCTTTAGAGTTTTACCCCTGTACATCGGGTAAAACTACCCTTCCTGCCTATAGCAGGTATTTTTTTGAAGCGTTTTGCCTCTGTACACCAAGCAAAACATTTCGATTCGCGATCCCACATCTCCACCGTAAAATCGCATCATTAAAACTAGACTTTGAGGCTGGTTTCTGTCACAAGACAACAGACCTGACCTTATGTCTAGGTATAACATCTTTATTTTATCACACTTTTTACTTTTTGCCAAGAGGTTTTAATCATGAAAAAGGGGCCATTACGGCCCCAGCCCCACTATCAAGAGTATGCCATCTGAATGGCGATTGCAGGGTCATCTTTTAAAGCCTTGACAATCTCCGGCGAAAGAGATTTATACTCTGCCCGTCTCAAGTAGTCCGGCAGATCTTCATGTGTACGAAGAAGGTTTTTCCGATGAAAATCATCCTGAAGGCGCCAATACAGAGCCCTCAGTGTCTCAGTGTGGACCTTCCAACCCAGCACCATTGCTATCTCATCGAACACGATACGATAACGACGCGCAGGGTCTAAACCGATCAATTCAAACGGCATAAACCTCGAACGCTGCCACATCCTTTTCGGGTCGAAGAAGTCATCTTTGTACTGTATCACCCACTCATCGTGAATAGCCTTCAGCATCTGAATCGCAATCCGGGAGATATCTCTCTCCATATAGTCATGCAGTTTGAGCTCAGTTATGAGCCTTCTTGCATCCTCTCTCGGCTTATCGCTATAAAGTAACAGCATCAGAAAATCCCTGGGAACCATAATGTTATCTTTCTTCAACTCCTGGCGCAATTTTTTAACACCAGCTTTAAACAAATTAGCGAGATGAATATAAGATTCGATTTCGTCAAAATCACGGCGATTCAGAATGCCACTCACCTCAACTACGCTCATTTCGGGATAACGCTCCCTAAAGCAACCCCAGGCAGCCTCAGCATAAACATCCCCTACAGTTTTCGGTAAATCCTTTTTCCCCATATTTACCTCCTCTTGATATATTAACGTACAACAATAGCCTTATTATATCACAAAACACACAAAAAATCAATATCTAAACCATATTTTCCAGATAAGCGTCAATAAAGCCCTCAATTCCGCCATTCAGCACCTTATCCGGCTCGCCCGATTCGTATCCCGTCCGCGTGTCCTTCACCAACTTATATGGTTGCAAAACATAATTCCGAATCTGTTGCCCCCAACCCGCCGACTCACCAGCCCGGAGCTCACCGATGGTCGAGGCGTGTTGCTCAAGCTGCATCTGCACCAGTTTCCCCCTGAGAATCTCCATCGCCTTTTCCTTGTTCTGATGCTGCGACCTTTCGTTTTGAATCGCTACTACAGTATTAGTCGGCAAATGTGTAATTCTCACCGCCGAATCCGTCGTGTTTACCCCCTGACCACCATGTCCGCCCGAATGATATACATCAATTCTCAGATCTTTCTCATCAATCACCACATCCGCATCTGCCTTAATCACCGGCAAAACCTCCACCAGCGCAAACGACGTCTGCCTCAGATGATCCGCATTAAACGGCGATAACCGCACCAATCGGTGCACTCCATGCTCCGATTTCAGCCATCCATAAGCATTGCTTCCAGAGACTTCATATACTGCAGTCTTAATCCCCGCTTCTTCCCCCGTCGTCCGCTCAAGGCACGTTACCTTCCAGCCTTTTTTCTCGAAAAATCTCAGATACATCCGCTCTAACATCCCCGCCCAGTCCATCGCCTCCGTTCCACCCGCACCAGACGTAATCCTTACAATCGCATCTTTGCCATCATATACACCTTGAAACCTCAATGCCTTCTTTAGCTCATTAAGCTGCCCTTCCATCGCTCCAATCTGTTCATCAAATTCTTCCTTCATTCCATCGTCCGAAATCTGCATCAACTCCCCCAAATCCTCAATCTGCGTTCGCATCAATTCCCAAGGCTGCGTTTCATCGGTTAACCGTGCTAGTTCCTGATTCTTCTCCGTCGCCTCTTCTACATTCTTCCATATATCTGGTTCTGCCACCTCCTGCTCAAGTCGCTTCACCTGCTCCAATTTCTCCGCAATCTGCAATTTTTCGTAAGTTTTCAAAAACTCCCCCTCAAGCTCAGTCAATCTCTTCTGTAATTCCTGCATAAAATCATTATAACACACCCCCTAATTTGTCCCAACGGAACAAATTAGTCATAATCAAAAATTGAATTGGAATTCACTTCCAATTCAATTTTCTTACTGGCTTTCTTTGCTAAACTTTCTTTCGCCGAAAGAAAGTTTAAGCCACCAGTATGTGCCAGGACAAATCGCGCGAATTAAATTCGAGCGTCATTTGTTCCCGACCCACTAGCACATCGAAAAGATGTAAAGCAACTCCGCCCGCAAAACGAATTTGCGTACGAAGTAACTCTGTGATTTCGGTTTCCGATTCACCACGTCGCCTAAAAGTAAGCGGCTGACACGGTGTCATCTCGTAACCAAACAGAGCCATCACTTCGACCTGCTCTTGTGTTTTATTGTTAAAGTTTTTCATAAAGACTCCTTTAAATTATATTTATTAGAGTCATTTATGCGAGCCCGATTTATTGGCTCCTGGCTACGGATATAAATGACAATATCACGCAGCTTTAAACTTTTCTCATCGCCAGTGACCGAAGTATAACGTGAGTACTTTTATTATACCACGATTATCCCATCACCCATCAGCATAAAAACCAAATCTATGTTATAATACAATTATGAACATTTGGCAAGAATTACCCCGACCATTTCTCATTCTGGCACCCATGGAAGGTGTCACTGATATTGTTTTTCGACAAGTCATCGCGCACGCCGGTCGTCCAGACTTATTTTTCACGGAATTCACCAATGTATCGAGCTACGCCTCCGAAAAAGGCCGTGACAACGCCCTAGAGCGCTTTCAAATCGCCCCAACCGACAACCCCATCATCGCTCAAATCTGGGGCAAAAATCCGGAACATTTCACCGAATGTACAGCCGCTCTAGAGGATCTCGGCTTCGCCGGCGTCGATTTAAACTTTGGGTGCCCCGACAAACACGTCAACAAAGCCGGCGGTGGCGCCGCCATGATTCAAACTCCTGATCTTGCTATCAAATGCTATCGCAACGCCCACACGAGCACCAATCTACCAGTATCTATCAAAACCCGCCTCGGTTGGAAAGACCCCGAGGAGTACCAGACCTGGCTCCCAGTCCTACTTGCCGAACACCCCGCCGCTCTCACCGTCCACCTTCGCACCAAGAAAGAAATGAGCAAAGTTCCAGCCCACTACGAACTCATCCCCGATATCATCAAACTCCGCAACAAAATCAGTCCCGATACCAAGCTCATCATCAACGGCGACATCAAAGACCGCGCCCACGCCCTCGCACTCCATGAACAATACCCCGAAATCGACGGTTTCATGATTGGCCGCGGCGTCTTCGCCAACCCCTACTGCTTCACCAACCACACCCCCACCCGCGAAGAACTCATGGAGCTTTTGGAAATACACTTAGACTTGTACGAAAAATACGCTTTTCACTCCTACGAACCCCTCAAGCATTTCTTCAAAATCTACATCAACAACTTCCCTGGCGCTAAAGAACTTCGCGCCAAACTCATGGAAACTCATAGTATATCAGAAACAAGAAAGGAGATTTGCCAGCATAATGAGATTTAGAAGTCCAAGCTGGCAAATCTCCTTTCTTGCTTCTATGATATAATAGTTTACATGAAAATAGCACTACTCGGCTACGGCAAAGAAGGTAAATCCGTAGAAACTTATTTTAAACACCGCTATGACGATCTCGAATGTAACATTTTTGAGAATTTCACCATCGACGAGATTAAGCAACAAGATTTCTCAGGTTACGATTATGTTTTCCGTAGTCCATCAGTTCCGCCGCTCCACCTCAGTAATGAAACCTCCATCACTAAGTATTTTTTCGAACACTGTCCTTGCACCATCATTGGTGTTACAGCCACCAAAGGCAAAGGCACCATCTGTTCTTTCATCAAATCCCTATTAGACGCTCATCACGAAGACGCTTATCTCATCGGCAACATTGGCACACCCGCCTTAGATGTTCTCGACGAGCTAAAGCCATCTTCTGTCGTTATCTACGAACTTTCCAGCTTCCAGCTTTGGGACCTTAATAAATCCCCCCATATAGCCGTACTCGGACATCTCGAGCCCGACCATCTCAACGTCCACAAGGATTACGACGACTACCTCACCGCCAAATCTAACATTACCAAACACCAATCCAGTCACGATTATCTCGTTTTCAATCAGAACAATACCGAAGCAGTCAAGATCGCTGTCGCCTCCCAAGCCATCAAAATCGCCTACCCATTCAATAATTACGATGAAATCGTCAAAATCATCCGTGATTCAATCTCACTCCCAGGCCGCCACAATCAAGAAAACGCCATGGCCGCTATTGCCGCTGTCGCCTGCTTCTATGATATCTCACCAGACGAATATCTGAGCACTAAACAACAAACCATCCTTACAGGGCTTAGTAATTTCAAAGGACTTCCTCATCGTCTCGAATTCCTTCGTGATCTAGATGGTATCAAAATCTACGACGACAATTTCGCCACCAATGTCTCGTCCACACGGGTTGCCATCAATGCCTTCCCCAATAGTAATCTCACTGTTATTGTAGGCGGCCGCGACAAAACCGATTATCAAGACCTTCCAGAACTTCACGAACTCTTACAGGCACCTCAAGTCAAGAACGTTATCCTAATTGGCGAATCCGGCCATGAACTCATCAAAAAATACCCCGACAATCGCTTCACACTTGCCCAATCACTAGAAGACGCTGTACGCCAAGCCATCGACAAAGCCCATCAATCATTCACCACGGATCGCGACAACATTCTCTTAATGTCCCCCGCCGCCGCCTCCTTCGACATGTTCAAAAACGTTTACGACCGCGGAGACCAGTTTAAGCTTCTAATTAACAGTTTATGAGCATTGCGAAGCGCGAATAAACTGCTAATTAGAAGTTCAACCTATTATCTAGCGCCGTAATCAACGCTTTCTCAACCGAAGACACAGCCGCAAACCCCCTAATACCAGACCCCACAAATTCTCGCGCCAACCCAATCATATCCGTTTTTTTAGTCAACTTAATAAGTCCTGGCATCATATCGTATTTTACAATCATACCATTCGTAAAGAACCCCTCTGCGTAATAATCTGTAATCTGCGATGGCGTTTGTGCCCCCATCTGAAACCGCCCCAACGCATACGATTTCGCTGCCTCAAAATCCGCATCCGTAATTTCACCGTCCAATACTTTAGCTAACTCCGTATGTATAAGCTCAAATAAAGCTTTCGAGTTCTCAACATTCACCTCACCATCAAAATCCCAATACGAATTATGCGGATTTGCCGCCACCGATGAACCCATCCCATACACTAATCCGTGCTTTCGCGCCATTCCAAAAATCCGCGAATTGGTCGTACCATTCAAAATATGATTCAAACAACCCATCGCAAATACCTCTTCAGGCTCCAATCGTCTTGGTACCACCAAAGAAAACCCAAAAGTAATATTCGAAGCATCTTTACGCCGAATCGATACTGCAGGACCAGTATGTAAGTCAAACTCCGGCACATCAAATCGCTCTCCTTCACGTAGTCCCCAATCATTCAACATTTGTACAATCTTATGCTTGCGCCCCTTCAAAGACCCAGCGATAATAAAAAGCATGTTCTTTGCCGTATGTGTCCGTCGGTAATGTTCACGAATATCACGAAGCTCAATATTCCGAATCGTTTCTAACCTCTCTGGTAAAGCCAGTACATCCTCACCCACAGCCTGTTGTACTCTCGGCCACAACAATCGATAATAATCATTCATGTAACCAGTCAGCTCCGATCTAATATTGGCTTTTTCTGATTTCATTTCCTCTTCATTAAATCTCGGTTCCACTATCGACAAACGCTGAAGCTCCATGATCCTTTCCCATTCAAAATCCGCACATTCCGTCTCATAACAAACTGATACATCTGATGTCCATGCATTATGATAGGCTCCATTTTTCGTAAACTCCGCCTCAAATGCCTGCTCATCTTTAAATTTTGCATTAGCTCCAAATGCCAAATGCTCTACCACATGCGGTATTTCGTATACATATTTATTACGCGCATAAAGCATCCCTGCTCTAAACTGTATTTTGGTAGACATCACGCTAGCCCCCGGTACATCAACAAGCAGTCCCCTAGCTCCGTTTTTTAGCGTTACCTCCTCTACCGCATGCTTCATCTTTACAAATCTACGAAAGTATGATATAATACAAATATATTACTACTTCCGCTTCCCCTTGGTTTTCTTGCGTTTATTCTTGTTTTTCTTTGATGAGCTCTTCTTAGTAGGGCTCTTTTTGGGAGCCGATTTCCTAAATTCATCATCCAAATTCCGCTCACCCTTCGAAATTTCATTAACACCACGCTCGGTTTGTGTCTCTGCCATTTTGGTCAATTCCGACTCATATTCTTCGCCATCCATCGCATTATCAGCCGCCGCTTCCGAAGGAGTAATCGTGAGTAGAATTTTCAGCACTTCTTCGCGCAAATTCCGCTGCAATCCATCAAACAACTTCTGTGATTCTGACCGATATTCCACCAATGGATCCCTCTGTCCTACCGAACGCCAATGAATCCCCTCACGTAAATGCTGCATATTCTCCAAATGTTGCATCCATAGCGTATCCAATACTTTAAGATACACTTCGCGCTCTACTTTACGCATCGTCTCAGCCCCGAATTTTTCTTCTTGCTTAGCATAAGCCTCCTCCACCGCTTCTAGGGCATGCTTTTCACGGTCTTTCTCTTTGCGCATGATGCCAATACCGTGAATTAAATCATCATCAAAATCAAATACCGCTTTAAACTCTTCATCAAATCGCTTATTAACTCGCGACGAAAATTCGGTCAGCATTTTCACTTCATCACGCATTAAACGCTTAATCTCTGGCTCAATGTCTTCGCCTTCCAAAATCTTCCGCCGCATCATATATACAACTTTACGATGTCTGTTAATCACGTTGTCGTATTGCACCACATTCTTACGTGAATCACAGTTAAATCCTTCAATTCGTTTCTGTGCCGCTTCCAAAGTCTTCGAAATCGACTTCGTCTGAATCGGCATATCGTCCGCCACCCCTAATCTCGTCATGAGCATCTTTACCCTATCACCCTGGAAAATCCGCATCAAATCATCTTCACATGACACGAAAAACTGTGTCGTACCCGGATCACCTTGACGACCACCACGACCCCTAAGCTGATTATCTACCCGCCTCGAATCATGTCGCTCCGAGCCAATCACTACGAGTCCGCCTAGCTCCTTTACACCAGGTCCCAACTTAATATCGGTACCACGACCAGCCATATTTGTCGCTAGCGTAATCGCACCTTTTTCGCCCGCTTTGGCAATAATCGCCGCTTCGCGCTCGTTGTTCTTCGCATTCAAAATCTCATATGGTAGCCCGTACTGTTCCAGATAGCGCGCGATTTCCTCGTTATTTGCAATCGAACCAGAACCAACTAGCACTGGCTGTCCCTTCTCATGATACTTCTTAATCTCTTCAGCAATCGCCTTCAGCTTAGCTGCCTTTGTTTTGTAAATCAAATCATCCTTATCTACACGCACAATCGGTCGATTCGGCGGAATTTGAATCACGTCAAGCGCATAAATCTGTTGGAACTCTTCCGCCTCTGTAAATGCTGTACCAGTCATACCAGACAACTTCTTGTATAACCGGAAAAAATTCTGAAACGAAATCGTCGCTAGCGTCATCGATTCTTGCTTCACTGCCACACCTTCCTTCGCCTCAATCGCCTGATGTAACCCTTCGTTATAGCGTCGCCCCTGCATCAACCGCCCCGTATGTTCATCCACGATAATCACCTCACCAGAATTCGTCACTACATAATCTTTGTCGCGCTTAAAAATAACTTCCGCCCGGATTGCCTGTTCCAAATGATAAACTAGGGGTGTATTCTTAGTCGAATACAAATTATCAACCCCCAAAATCTCTTGAACCTTTTCGATACCCTTATCCGTCAAGGTCACCGAACGCCGCTTCTCATCGAAAATATAATCCTCGGGCACCAATCTATCCGCCACCTTTGCAAACTGATAGTATTGCTCCGGATTATCACCCGCTGGCGCCGAAATAATTAACGGAGTCCTTGCTTCATCAATCAAAATCGAATCCACCTCATCCACAATCGCAAAATTCAACTCTCTCTGACGCAAAAACTGCACTTCAGAGGTCATATTATCACGCAAATAATCAAATCCAAACTCATTATTAGTCCCATAAGTCACATCAGCATTATATGCTTCCTTCCTGGTACAAGGTTTCAAATGACGGAACCTCTCATCGTCATGTTCTTCATTCTCGTATTCTGCGTCATAGATAAACGAAGCCTCATTAATAATTACACCGACAGTAAGCCCCAAGAAATCATACACTGGCCCATTCCACCCCGCATCGCGTTGTGCCAAATAATCATTCACTGTCACTACATGCACACCACGACCAGTCAACCCATTGAGATATGCTGGTAAAAGCGCCACCAAGGTCTTACCTTCACCAGTTTTCATTTCAGCTACCGCCCCCTCATGCAACACCATGCCACCAATCAGCTGCACATCATACGGTCTCATCCCTAGTACCCGTTTCGAGGCCTCCCTTGCCACCGCAAAAGCTTCTGGCAAAATCTCATTCAAAATCTTCGTATCATCTGCTATTTTTTTTGATTTCTTACTACGTTTCTTCTTATCAGCAACCGTCTTCGCCGCATCTTCTTCACGCACCTGCTTCAAGGCTTTATCAATCCGCCTCTTAAAATCATCGGTCTGGGCTTTCAATTCATCATCGCTCATGGCCTCATACTTTGGCTCCAGCTTCGTTACCTCTTGTGCCTTCTTCCATAATCGTTTCAAAGTCTTTTTCTGCGCATCACCAAACACCCCCTGCAAAAACTTCGTCAACGCCGTCTTATCGGCCAACTTATCAGTAGGTTTCTTTTCACGTTTATCATGTTTTGCCCTGCCCTTTTTCAGATTTTTGTCAGTTTTACTCACTTATAGCCTCCAAACAGAATTATTTCCCCCAATTGTATCACACTATTTCTTCTTTCGAAAGAGGGATTTTAACCCTCTCTTCTGTCGATGTGGTTGCACTTCCAGTTTATACCTTCGAATTTGCCCCAACATCTTCGCTTCCACCAAATCCACACCAGCAAACACATTCGTACATTCATCTCGTGCCGCGATCACCTTACCACCAGTTAGTTCCATCGCCGCCGATAGCTCAAATTTACCATTTTTGCCTTTCCCAATTTCTTCAACTACAACCTTACATACCACATCTTTCTTCGCCTGCTTGGGTAAATACTTATCCAACTTCCCCAATCGTTTTTCGACGTACTTCTTTAACGGCTCATCCACCCGGTAATCATTACCCGTAATTTCAATCTTTTCTATCATTTATAACTCCTTTTTTCCATTTAGATACGGTTGCAATACCTCTGGAATTTTTAGTTTGCCTCCGGCTACAGCGTAGTTTTCCAATATCACTACCATCGCCCGTGCCAAAGGTATAGCCGTTCCATTCAAAGTATGCACAAACTCTACCGTTCCATCTTTACGCCGCACCCGTACGTTTACAGCACGCGCCTGAAAATCCGTACAGTTCGAACACGAAGTAATCTCCTGATACTTTTGATTCACCGGTGACCAATACTCCATATCGTACTTTTTCGCCGCTGGCGCCCCCAAATCACCCGCCGCAATATTAATCACGTGATAAGGTATTCCTAAGCCCTGCCAAATATCTTCCTCGATAGCCAAAATCTTCTCATGTATCTCTTTGCTTTGCTCTGGCAAACAAAAAGCGTACATTTCCAATTTATTAAACTGATGCACTCTGAATAATCCCCTCGTATACTTTCCATAAGTACCAGCTTCTTTCCTAAAGCACGCTGAATACCCAGCATATAGTAGCGGCAACTTGTCCTCATCAATAATCTCATCCATATGATAACCAGTGAGAGGCATCTCCGCCGTTGCAATCATAGCCAAATCTTCACCTTCAATATAGTACTCATCCGATTGTTCCGACGAACGCGGATTAAAACCACACCCCTCCAGTACTCTCGACGAAACCATATCGGGCACCGTCATAAAAGTAAAACCGTGTTCCAAAACCTTCGATAACCCATATTGCAAAAGCGCATTTTCGAGTAAAGCCAAGCCATCCTTTAAATAATAAAACTTTGCACCGGCCACCTTTGCGCCTCTTTCAAAATCCACCCAATCACGGCTAATCGCGTAATCTAAGTGATCTACACCTTTTTCATGGTTCTTCCCCCACTTTTTCACCTCCACCGAGCATTCTTCACCACCTAGTGGCACATCATCGAATATAACATTCGGTACCTGTTTTACCAAAGATTCCAGCGCCTGCTCTTTTTCCGATAATTTTACTTCCAGTTCGGCCAGTTGCGTTTTAATAGCTTTGCCTTCCGCAATTAACTCTTGAGATGGCTTTCCGCCTTTCATTTTAGCTGCAACTTCATTGCGTTTCTGTCTTAGTCCTTCCACTTCCGCAAGCACTTCTTTTCTTGCATCATCTAGCGATAACAATTCATTAATATTAGTTTTATATCCTTTTTCTCGAGTTGATTTTTCAACCAACTCCAAATTTTCCCTAATAAACTTCACATCTAACATACTGTCATTATACCACTAATTCAGCGCATCATACAATTTTTGCCACATTTTAAGTGTTATATCCCCCGGTCGCGCATCGGGCGAAATTTCCAAACCCACCAAAATCCCAGACAGTTTCTCTCGAGATCTTAACCCCACCAGATTATGTACCAGTTTCTTTCTCGGCGCCTTAAACCCTCGCCGAATCAAGTCAAATACCTCTTCTTTAACTGTTGCAGCATGTGGCTCCATTACTATCACCTCCGAATCAACTTTAGGTGGCGGCGTAAACTCTTTTGCCAGTACCACCGGACCAGCCCAAACCTCCGCTCGATTTTTGACAAATAAAGACAACATCGTCTCTTTTTCCCCCAAGATTCGTTCGGCCACTTCTTTCTGTATCAATAATACCACCCGCTCTGGCAATTTCGGAGCAGTCAACACTTTTTCTATAATCGGACTCGTAATATAATAAGGAATATTACCAGCAACCACATAAGGTTCACCAATTGCTCCAAAATCATATTGCAAAATATCCCCCTTCACCACTTCCAGATTCTTACCAGGAAACGATTTTGGCAAATTTTCCGCCAATCTATCATCATACTCCACCGCTATCACCCTATCAAACCGCTTAAGAAGCGATGAGGTCAAAAACCCTAACCCAGGCCCAATCTCAACACATAGTTTTGCATCTATTATATCGGAAAACGACCGCGCGCTTCCTTTATTCGCTAAATCCGCTATCTCATTCAGTATTTCTCGGTTCTTCAGCCAATGCTGCCCCAAGCTCTTTTTAGTACCAACCATGTGCGTACCAGAAATTAATTGCCCCTTGCCAACCACCGTAACGATTCACATAACCAGACATCCAGCGAATCTGCGTCACTGGATTCGTTTGCCAGTCCGCTCCAGCCGACGCCATCTTATTGCCAGGTAAAGCCTGCGGAATCCCATAAGCCCCCGAATAGGCATTCGTCGCATCCACCCTACAACCGCTTTCGTGGTAAATCAAATCAATCGCCGCCGCAAGATCCGCCTCTGATACCCCAGCCTGTCTTGCCCAATTCGCACAAGTCTCTGACTCCGGTGGCAAAGAACGTTTTACGCCCACGGCAGTCATTCTGGTTACCGGCTCACGCACCACTTCCTCCTTTACCACTTCCCGCTCCACCTCTACGTTATTAATATATTTCACATTGTAATATACTCGTTTCAAACCAACCTCACCCAGCTGCTTTACTTCTGATTGACCATTTGCGAGGTTTGCATCACGCACCGTCTCCTCTGTAAAAGGTATCTCAACTTCTTCCGTCACCGTTCTACCACCATTACGTGTCAACTGATAAGCATTTGCCGCACCTGCTTCCAGAAAATTAGTGTTGAATATCATTTTAAGCTCATCTCCATCATACACAGTCAATCCCGCCTGTTTAGCAATCACCATCGGATCATAGCTTGCCGTCATCAAATATCTCTCCGTCATGCCATCTTTAATCACAACAGGTCTAGCACGATAAATATTAATGAAAAAATTATCCGCATTGATCTCAGTCTCAAGTCCAGGCTCCACAATATCACCTTCGTTAATCCCATATCCAGCCCTCGTCACGGCTTCTCCAACCGTTCTCGCTTCAGTCTTTACTGTTAATTTATTACCATCCGCAAAAAAGGTCACATGTTTAGCTGCACTCATTTCTACAACAGAGCTATCTTCACCTTCCGCTCGCGCAAAAGTTAAACTCGAACCCACCTTAATTAAAAAAGCAAAAAACAGCAATATAGTCATTGCTACAACAGCTATCAGAGCTTTATCGCTCTTTTTTGAAAGCTTCATGCTTATCATTATATCACATTTTGCCATAAGAAACAATAAAAACTCGTAAAACGAGTTCTTATCAAGATTTCTAGGTGGAACAAATATTATAGCCAAAATAACCACACGCCCACCACAATAAAGGATTATCTCCTCCCCGGCTCCGGTTACTTTCAACGTTGGATTTAACCCGAACCTACATTCATTTTAGCATAGACATAATCATTGTCAACCTTGTTTTTTTGCATTTTTTATGTCATAGCTTTTTCACCAAAAACACGCTCACAACAGGGGCAAAACCTCAAAAACCGAACACCAATCACTTGACAAGCATAACCTTTTATTACGACAATCATATTATACAGCGAGATTTCAAGTTGAGAAAAAACACAATAATAAGAACTACATATGCTATAATAGTTTCTATGAATTGGAGGAAATGGTTAGACGGTTTCGTTTTGGCCGGCAAAGGTATTCTACTTGCCACCAAAGAAAAACGTTTCTGGTATGGTTTTATCCCCAGCTTTCTATTCTTCGGATTATTAATGAACCTATTATCCGGCGGTCTCTCCAAGTTTGAACTTATGCGCTTACAGGGCTTTCCGAGCGGCCTACGCATCATTTGGGAATGTCTTATTGGTATTTTCGGCATTAATCAACCATTTTTTGATTGGCTTCCAGTCTTTTGCATTGCATTACTGCAAGGCACCCTCATCGGTCTAATCATCTTACTCTGGCAGAAAAAAAGAGCCCAAAACTCCGCTAATCTCGAAAGCGCTGGCATCATCACCGGTCTCATCGCTCTTGGTGCCGGTTGCCCCACCTGCGGCACCACTCTAATCACCCCATTAATCGGTGCCATTTTTTCCACTGGTAGTCTCTCTATCGCCGGCGCCATCTCTACTATCGTCACCTGGCTCGCAATTATAATTGCGATTTTATCAATCAAACGCCTCGGTGAAGAAACCTATGTTACAATTATAAATGAACAATTCCTGGCGCGTCGAGCCGCCAAGAGCAAGAAAAAGGAGACCAATGCAAAAAATAGCTAGAATAGCTGGTATCGCAGTGGTAGTAGTTGTATTATTCGCCGCCATCATCGCCAGCATGAACAACAAACCATCTAATAGCGAAATGATCTGGGATCAAGCCATGACCATTGGCAATCCCGAAGCCAAAAACTATTTCATCATTTATTCCGACATCGTTTGCCCGTATTGTATCGCCTTCGAAAACGCTATCATCGAACACGAAGAAGAGTTCCAGCAGTATCTCAAAGACAACGACATTCTCCTCGAAATCCGCCTTTCTGACTTCCTCTATGAATACGGCGAGTCTAATCCGATTAATTCCAAATATTCCGCCGTCGCCTCATATTGTGCCCGCAATGAAGGCAAATTCTGGGATTATTATAATCTCGCCATCTCTACTGTTTGGAATGATTATTTCAAGAAATCCGGCAAAGCTGCCCTCTCACAAATGTCCAAACTCGATAAGAAATACTGGATCAACCTCGGCAAAAAAGTCAACCTCGGCGACGATTTCGCAACCTGTGTCGAAAACGACGAACCGCTCTCCGAAATTCAAGAACGCGCTGCCAAAACCGCCAAGCTAGTCACGGGTCTACCAGCATTCAAGCTGAACAGCTATTCTCCACCAGGATTCAATATGAACGGTACTTGGGAGGATGTCAAAGCCTACTTTGATGAAGGCCTCAAAAGTTAACCAAATATTTTCTCGTTTTTAATACTATCCGGCAAATAGTTCTTATCTAAATGGAACCCTGCCTCCCATTTCTGCCCCTTACCATACCCCAAATCTTTCATTAGCTTCGTCGGTGCATTACGAAGCCACACCGGTACCGGTTCACCTCTAGTTTTCCGTGCCAAGTCCAGCGCCTTATACCACGCATCCGTAGTCGCGCGTGACTTTTTAGACATCGCAAGTGCCACCGTCGTATGCGCTAGCATCAACCCAGACTCCGGCATCCCCACTCTCTCCACTGCCTGAAAACACGCCGTCGCAAGCGACAATGCACCGTTTCCTGCCAGTCCAATATCCTCCGAAGCAAATATCACCATTCTCCGTGCGATAAACTTCGGGTCTTCGCCCGCCTCCACCATCCGCGCAAGATAATACAGCGCCGCGTCCACGTCCGACCCCCGCATCGATTTTATAAATGCTGAAATCGTATCATAATGATTA
The DNA here is from genome assembly GCA_045637565.1 of Candidatus Nanosyncoccus sp. GTDB lineage: Bacteria > Patescibacteriota > Saccharimonadia > Saccharimonadales > Saccharimonadaceae > Nanosyncoccus. The sequence goes on from JAZTZQ010000045.1 coordinate 14,966, forward strand.
TCGCCTTTCTTGTCATATCCAGGCAACTTCCGCCCCACTGCCTCTTCCACTATCTTTTCATCCACCTCATTCGATAGCGACAGCGCCAATTCCAAATCCCCAAGTGCCGATCTTGCATCCCCTCCCGAAAACTCAGCAATCATTTCTAAAGACGTCTTCGTGATGAAGGAGTTACTATTGGGTTCGAGGGGGTCCGGAGCCTGGCAAGGCGAGGGGTAGCGCCGGCCGCCCGTGGCGACGGGCCGGCCGGACGCGCCCCGAGAACCAATAGTAACTCCTTCTTCTTTACAAGCCCGCTTTAGCACTTTGATTATCGCCTCTTTCGAAAGCGGCTGTACAATCACCACTCTCGAGCGTGAAAGTAATGGCGATATCACTTCAAATGATGGATTCTCGGTTGTAGCACCAATCAGCGTGATTAATCCCGACTCCACATGCGGCAAAAACGCATCCTGTTGCGCCTTGTTAAATCGATGGATTTCATCCACGAACAGTACCGTGCGTGTCTTCAAATTCCAGTTCAACTTTGCTCGCTCCACCACCTCTTCAACGTTTTTCTTTCCTGCTGTCACAGCCGATATTTCCACAAAATCCGCTTTGAACTCATGCGCCAGTATTCGCGCCAAAGTTGTCTTTCCTGTTCCAGGTGGCCCCCAAAAAATCAAATTCACCGGCTCACCCTTCTTCACAATTTCCGTCAAAATTTTACCTTTACCGATAATCTCTTCCTGACCTACTACTTCAGACAACTTCGTAGGACGCATTCTCTCTGCTAATGGTACCCTATTCATGCTATT
>JAZTZQ010000046.1:0-7735 GCA_045637565.1 Candidatus Nanosyncoccus sp.
ATCGTTTTGCGCAATATTTCACTCCCGCGTTCGTCCAATCAATTCCTTCACATACTCACTTTTCAAAGCTTTATACTTTTTCCGATCATACCCCGCTTTTTCCGCAAACACCGATTTCATGTGTTCATACTCCAACGCTTCATCCCGATGAACTCTTAAGTAGTCCCTTAACCTAATAAAATCCAAATACTCCTCAGAATCCTTCACGCATATATGCACATGGCAGTCACCTTCACCCGTTTCCCGATCACCTCCATCATCATCCTCCCGCCACGCCATAAAGATTCGTTCCGGATGACTATCGTGCCCCTCACGATACCCAAGCTTGACCAACAAATCCCGCACTCGTTCCATCTCAGTCGTATCACTTACTCCCACCAATATATCCACAATGTTCTTTCCACCAATCCTTACCGCCGAACTTCCAACATGTTCAATCATAACTTCTTTTCCTAACACATCGCGAATCCGCTTCGCTTCACCCTCAAATTTCCCCCTTAGAATATCGTTATACGCATTTATTTTTACAGTCATTACGGTCTTCTCCCTTACTTTTCGTATAAACAACAATTTATTACTTTCATTATATCATAAACGTCTTAAAATCCAACCAGTCTCAACATCTAAAATCGCGTCGCATTTTCAACCCACTTATGCTATAATAAATATATAAAACAAAAGGAGTTAAGGTGCGAGTTATCAATTTTTTTAAGACAAAACATAAAAGGCTGTTATATCTTACAACTACTAGTGCAATCATCATCAATACATTCAGCCCTTTCGTCTGTCAAACCACGGCCACCAGCATCCCAAACGAAATCACCGTCACCTACCCTTACTATGCTTTCGTCGAAGACCCCAACAATCCCTGGACAACCGCTTTCGATGCTCTCGACGCCACCGGCACCGTTAATTATAGTGATGAATACTTTACAGAATCATCCCCTGGCGACCACCCCGAACTTCGCGCCGTATCCTACGCTCTCGCTCTCGCCGGCTACGAAAATCAAGCCGACGGCTACCCTTCCGATCCATCCAATCCGAATCCCAAACTTTACAATCTCCTCGACCAACTTGGCTTCTCCGACCCCGAAAGTTGGGACATTTCTTCCGAAGCAGACGGCCACTCCATGGGCACCACTATCGCCCACAAAACTCTTTCAAGCGGTCAAGAACTCATTGTAGTCGCTCCCCGCAACTACAACTACATGACCGAATGGCTTTCCAATTTTAACGTCGGTACCACTGGTGACCATGCCGGCTTCTCCGAATCCGCCAGCCGCATCACCGAAAGATTCGATCAATACATTTCGGACCACAATCTCTCCAATTATAAAACCTGGGCCGTCGGTTATTCCCGTGGTGGCGCCGTCATCGATCTCTTCGGCAAAGCCGTCAACGCCGACATCATGAGTTACGAAATGGCCCCAGACGATTTCTACGTCTACACTTTCGGTGCGCCAAGAGCTAGTACTGTGGCGACAAAATACACCAACATCCACGACGTCAAAGACGGCAATGATCTGCTTCTCGGCTACGTCTTCCCAGAACTCTGGGGATTCTACAACACCGGTACCTACGAAGAAATCCACCCCGCCGACCTTAAAATCACCACTTCTATGATCAACATCACCGACCTTGCCGACCCCGCCAAAGCCATCAATATTCTCTCCAACAACGAAGGTCTCACCGAAGACGTTGCTACCATAAACGGTCGTGATTACATGGACAATTGGCTAGAGTTCGTCAACGACAACGGTCTCACTCGCGAATACTTCGACGGAACAATCAAGGCTCCCCTCTCCGCCATCATGAAAATTTACCAAATGCGCCCCCTCGACCGCCAATCCGAACTTACCGATTTCATCAAAGACACCGACAAAGGTCTCGCCGCCATGATAGCTGGAAGTGCCCTCATGGATCTCATGACTGGTGGCTATGGTGCAGATTTGGAAGAATCTCTCGCCAATTTCCCAGTTTACCAAGACCTTGTCAAAATCCTGAAAGGTACCGCCACCGACGCCGATGTCGACGAACTAATAGCAAAACTAACCGATTACATGGCCACCTACAATGATTACGAAGCAAGATACGGCGAAGCCCCATCCATCACCGAAGACGAATTCAACGTCATCAAAACCAACCTCCCTGAGCTCGTCAAAGCCCTAGCACCAATCATCATCGCAGACGCAAGGTATACTCAAGAAACCTACGGCGAGAACTATTCACTTTATTATACTTATAGTCTAATTCAAAACGCCGAGAACCTCGTCATCGGCCACATCCCCGAAAGCATCATGCCAATCCTAAAAAGCCTCATTCCAGAAGAGGATCCTATCAAAGTCCCAAACACCGGTGTCGAAACCCAACTTAGTTCAATCGGCACTTCTACCCCCACCACCGGCATTCTTGGCGAAGCCGTCATCGCATCCCTCTTCGGCACCATCCTCGCCATCGTCTTTCTCGGTTGCGCCGCCAGCCAAAGGAAATCCCGATAAGCCGTCAAACTCTTCAACCATAACAATCCCAACAACAGCCTTTTTGTACTACCAACCAAACTAAGCACTCTATGTTATAATTAACCAAAGGAGTATCAACAAAATGAAACAAATCAAACCAATCATCTGGGGCATCGCCATTATCGCCCTAGGTATCATTTTCGGCAGCAACGCCCTCGGGCTTTTCAGCCTTGACATCTTTTTTGACGGCTGGTGGACCCTCTTTATTATCATCCCAAGCGTCATTAGTCTCATCACCGACAAGGACAAAATCATGAGCCTCGGCTTCATCGCCGTCGGCATCATTCTACTCCTCGCAGCTCAAGACATCTTCTCCTACGACGTCGCCTGGAAAGTCATCCTCGCCGTCTTTCTCGTCGCCGTTGGTCTCTCCATCATCGTCAGGAGCCTCTTCCATAGCAAAAACGATCAAGAAGTCGCCAAAAAAGTCGCCGAAGCCGAAAAAGACGGCAAATCCATGGACTCCCAATTCGCCGCTTTCTCCGGCACTGACCGCGTCTACAAAGACGAAGTCTTTAACGGTTCCAACGTTGCTGCCATTTTCGGTGGTGTCAAGTTAGATCTTCGCCACGCCAAATTCGAGAAAGATACCGTTATCAAAGCCTTTGCCCTCTTCGGCGGCATCGATATCATCGTCCCGACCGACACCAAAATCAAATTAAAATCCGGCTTCATCTTCGGTGGCTTCTCCGACGACCGCAAAAACCCCTCCGACAAAGGAAAATACACCATCTATATCGATGCAGCTGGCGGCTTCGGCGGCATCACCATTACCGACAAACCAGAAAAATAACTATTCTACTATAGACAATACAACCGATAATAAAAGCTTCCTATTATCTACGATGCATCGAATTTCAACACATCTAGTCTATTTCACCATGCATCTCACTGCAAACGCATCCCACTTATTCCATGACCCGTCCGGTGTCACCCAGTTCGACTGCGCCACTCCAAGCCGGAATGCCTTCGCCTTGCCATTCGGCGTCGCACTCCAATACCTGCCATAAGTACCTCGTCCGCCACTAATATCATAATTGTAATCACCAGAATAGATAAAGTTGTTCGGAAATGCCAACAAGTTATTATTCTTTTCCATATTGTTCGCTCCACCCACCGTATTCGTCAAACTCACATATTCCCCACTTCCACCACCAGTCGGCAAGCGCCACCCCGCCGGACAAATATCCCCAGCCACATTACCACTCGACATCTCATAATCACCATTCCCCGCAGTGGCCGTATACCAACCATACATCACACCATAACTATACCAAGAACTGCTGTTATTATTGGTGCTAGGCGAAGCCGTAAGTCCCCTATTAATATCATTTGCATTAAATAACACCTGATCGATACAGCTCGCGTCATCAGTATTACAAAGCGTAGTAGAATCTTGCGACAAAGGTGCCTCACTGATAAAGTTCGTAGTCGGATTATTCGTATTAGTAGTACTAAACGCCACCGCCGAAGGCTTCAATCTCAAATTCTCCGCCATCCAGCAATGTCCATCTACCAATTTCGATATCGCATACACATCTCCATCTCGCTCATCGCGAAGCGCCAAGTATTCACCAGTATTCATCGCAGTACAACGAGTACTACTAAAGCTCTGCATCGTATCAGTTGCATCCGCCGGCAACCACACTGCATAAAGCGTAATCTGATTATTAGCGTCCGCACTACTAGCCAATACATTATTTGATACTACTTGATTTGGTCCATACATCGTCACGGACTCATGGTTTAGCAATTTAGTTCCAGCATTCGCATCAGCACTCCATCCCGCAAATCCATATCCAGTTTTCGAATAATTCGAAGCCACCAAATTAAAGCTACCAGGCTCATCCTCATGTACTATATTCGTCATCGAACCCGCATCTGCCCCATTACCAGCATACACCACGCGATAAACCGGTTGCCACATCGCATAAAGCGTCAAAGTATCACCGTCTACAAGTTGCAACTGAGTGGCCGCACCATCCAGCGCACCACCATCCGACACTGCTACACCCGACCCATTTGCATTGGTGTTCCAACCTACAAACTTATAATTAGTCCTTGTATATTGATTACTAGAAGCAACGGCAGTTGCAAAACTCACGTCCGTTTGGTCAGACATCGTACCGGTTCCACCATTACTTTCATAATGAACGTTACCGACTATATCTATCATATCCCTAGCCACACAGCGCACGGTCTGACCACGTAACTTTGACGTATTATTGCCAGTCATGCTTACGCCTGCAGCTCTAATCCACAAATTATATGACGAATTAGCAGTGTAATTACTGGCAGAATTCATCCCAGTCGAATTCCCCCTATTGTAACCAGCCCCATCTCTATATTCACCACTATATATATAATTAAGCGGATAAGTTCGCCATCTTTCCGAGGCGGCAGAACCTTGAGGCTCTTCACTTTGAGATGTACCAGAGCCACCGTATTTTACATCAAGATTTCCTAAATCATTAGTCCTAGTATAAGCCGTGGGCATTCTCCAACCCATCGGACAAATATCACCATTTACCTGCGCTCCCTTGGTAGCTAAACTGTATCCACCATTGCCCGCTGTCGCCGTATAGTAATTATAATAAACTCCATAAGAATACCATGAACTACTAGAATTGTTTGCTGTGTGAGACGGAGTCAATCCGCGATTAATGTTATTAGTATTATGAAGCACTCTATCTATACAACTAGCATTATTACCAGAACAAAAACTGTTTGACGAAGCCGGATGCGCATTGGCCACCGTCATAAAATCGCTCTTCGGTTTATTAGTATTCTGTGCACTAATCGTCACATCCGTGTCCGACAAATCCAGCCGCAAATTCTCCATCATCCAACATTTCTCATCTGCATACTTCGCTATCGCGTAAGTATTGCCGTCTCTCGTATCTGTAAGCGCCGTCACATCCCCCACATTCATCGTTTCACAACCTCTCCATCCCTGCAAATCTCCCTCCGATTGCACCCAGTTAGCATACAGCTGCAATCCTTCCTCCGACAAATCCCCCACTGTAATCGTTTGGCTCGGCCCGTAATTCGTACCCGTTCCATCCATTTCCGTATTCCACCCTATAAATCCATACCCAGGTCGCGAGAAATTACTCGGCATCAACATCACACTGCTATTGGATACTACACCAGTCTGATCTTCCATCGTACCAGTTCCATCATCCCCATTTCCAAAATAACAAATACTCTCCTCCGCACAAGGATTCAAATTCGTTACTGCCTCAATCACAAAAGTATTCGTATAAGTTCCCGCCGCAGCACCCATCGGCACATTCACCCCAAAAGTCAGTTCATGCGTATTTGTACCACTACTTGTAGTTTTAAACAGAGTCGTTGCTTGCGTCGCTGTTGGTTCCGGCACCGGCAAATAATGTTCCCCGCCATCAACACTATAGCCATACCCGCCACCAAGTTCATCCACCGGAATGCTATCTTCACCGCTTGGCAAAACAAATGTCGGAATTGTATAGCTACTATCAGATACATTCGTCAACGCACTACTCGGTCCCGTCGTCCTGAGCCCCACCGTATAGCCAGCCTCACTCGTCGTCGAAGCCGTAATCGTCTGCGACTCCTCACTAAATTGTCCTTGCATCAGGTTCATTACTATCGAATCATCCGATATTGAAATACTAATAGCTTCATCTTCAGCAAACACCGTAGCACCCGTACAAGCAATCAAAATCATAAAGAAAAAAGGTACCGGTATTAATAACTTTTTCCTCCACACTCGCATACTACCATTATAGCACAAGCAACATAAATCGCAAGAAGTTCCACCCCTAAAAACTAAACACAAATAATCTATTATTTACACAACCATTAACCGGTCACTCATTCCCCTATTCTCAGCCAGTTTTACAAACTCATTCACCGTCGCAAGCTCTGGATATCCAGACACAGCCGTCCGATAATGCATCGGTATAATCTGTTTCGGCCGCGCCGCCTCGCAAATCTTCACCGCAGTCGAAGCATCAATCGTATAATATCCCCCCACCGGTATCAGCAAATAATCCGCATTAGAAATCGCCGTAAGTTGTTCGTCGTCAGGAAAGTGTCCCAAATCCCCAAGGTGCACCAATTTTTCACCCGATGAAGACGTAATCACGAATATCGTATTCGGCCCCCTAAGCGCGCCCTGAACATCATCATGCCAACTCGCCACTTCACGAATCTCAAAATCACACTTGCCATCCACTAACTCTACGCATTCAACTCCGCTATGGTCAGGGTGCCCATGCGAACAAATCACTTTCGTCGCTGTCACCCGTAAAGGCTCTAGCCCTGGCACTGACCCATCCTTATACGGATCAATCACCAACACGTCATCTAATCGAAAACATGCATGTCCCAAATACTCAATTTTCATTATATTTTATCTCCTTCCTCCATTAATTCAAATCGCCATTTCTGCTTCACATCTGGATATTTTTCCCTATCCACCGAACTCAAGAACATCTTCATTGGCCTCGCATATAGCAGCCCCTCCCCATACAGCGCCCGATACAACACCAAATACTCATCCGTCTCCGAATCAATCGCCACATCCTCCACGATATACTTATTCCCCTTAAAATGTCGATACACTCCGTGCACCACCAATTCTCTCTTCATCTTCCCTCCACTTCACGTACTATTAATTCTCTTTTCATTTTACCTCCTCATTTTTCTTAACATTTCTTTTGTTTCCTCATCTACCCGATACGAATCACAAATCTTCGAAATCGTCTTATTGTACGTCCACTTCGGAAGTCCCGACACTTTCATATAAGCCAAGGTCGCCTCCGGATATTTAATAAAACACTCTGCCAAGAGCCACGCTATCGCCATCCGTACATAATACTCCTCCCGGCTGACCAGCCCCTCCACCCGGTCAAATATCACCGCAAGATAATCCTCGCTCACATATCCACATTTTAATATCACTAGCCCCGCTCTTACCGCAAACTCATCCTTAGCCCCAAGCAGTCCATCCACCTTAAGTTCCAAGAACTCTTCCCGATGTTTCCCTATCTTCCGACACACTCCCGAGCAAAAAATATCACACGTACACCAATTATCAATGTAGCCAATCTGCGAATCAAACCACGACTTACCATGAAGTTCATCACAGGGCCCCACAATCTCCCCATACGGCAACCGACAAATCATCATTCCTCTTGCCAATACCTCCTCAATCGCCACCGGCTCCGTCA
>JAZTZQ010000047.1:0-7242 GCA_045637565.1 Candidatus Nanosyncoccus sp.
CTTAATTACCATAATTATAACATAAGATTGGGAATTCTAGATTCCAATTGTCCTTTCATTAGGACAATTAGCGAGAATTCTCGCGATTGCCTCCTTCTCAGCTGCAGCCACCCACAAGGAATATTTGTATTTCACCGATACCTGCCTCGCCACATACTGGCACCGAAACTTCTTATTCGCAGGCAACCACGTCGCCGCGTCCCCATCTGACTTTTTCTTATTTGCCTCTCCGTCTACCGCGAGTAGGTTCAAAGCATCTGTCGCAAATTCATACCGCTCCTCCGCCGTCAACCCTTGCGCCCCCTTCTGCCATGCATCAGAAAGCGCCACCACGTGATCAATTTGTATCTTATCCGATATCTCCGTCCTCTCTTGAAATACCAAATGCTCCCCAGTATATGGCTCATCATACTCTCCCGCCACTACATTGCATCCATCTAATATCACCGCCGAATCCCCCAATTCCCTCCGAATAATCCTCTGTCTCAACGAACATCCATCGACAAGCGGCCACCCATCATAAAACTGCTCCCGCGTATACCCCGTCTTCGGCGCCCTTCCTTTCACTTCCAATTCCTCTAGCACCTCTACTGCCAACCGCCCTGAGCTCGCTCCGTCATCCGCTGAGCCATCAGTCCCACCTGGCACCACAATCGCATCATCATCTATCCCACTATCCGCCCCCGTGTTTTCCACCTTAGTAAACACTTCCTCATAACTTGCCGGATTCACTACCAGCCAAATCGCCACGCCAATCAGCGCCATCACCATCACTGACAACCTCCGAACCTTTAATTTCATAACCGCATCATACCACAATCCCCCTCAAAATCAACCCCACGAACATCCACCTCGCAACCAATCCCGAAATCATACCACAAACAGCCTTGCTTCGCAAAGTCATCACTACTCAACTCTACAACTCGCTGTTACAACTCCTCAGGCCGACTGCTCGAATTCATCACCTGGTTCAACTTCTCCGTTCGCGTCACATCCGCATTATACTTCTCCACCAATTCATTATACCAGTTCACCAATCCATTAATCTGATTATATATATCTTCGAGCGCTCCTTGCTCCTCCACCAGTACCGCCCTACGATTATAAAACTCTCTCTCCGACCCAAAACACCCCACCGTCTCCGCGCATGCATTAAAAACATCAATCTCACCACTTAATGCATTTACTCTACGTTCATAATCACTACTGAGGCTATCAATCTGCGCCTGAATCCCCTCCATTTGTTTCATCAACTCATCCATCTCTTTTTCCATCGCTCGAAATACCCCAATATACTTATTATAAAACCCCACCACCTTGTCCTGGTCGCTAAACACTTCTCCATATACGTTTTCAAGCTCTACTGGCAAATTCGCCACTTCCGTTCCCGCCCGCACAAACAATTCCTCCTGTTTTTCTGCAGCATTATACACATTTAGTTCTTCACCCAGTACACTCCGATTCTTTTCCAAAGCCTGTGACAATGCACCCTCTAACACACTTCTTTCCCCCGTATTCATCCTCGCCCACACCGCATGCAGCAATTCATGCGCCGTTGTCAGCTCCCTAATTCCATCTAGCTCCGCCGACTCGATATTATACACATATATATTATCATTCGTATAACATCCCAACACCGCCATCTCCTCGTCCGTCGCCGTCCTACATATTGCATTAAACTCATCCTGCGAACTCAACTCTGGTCTAGACGCTTTAAAGAGAAACTTTCCGCGCTCCGTTAAATCTAAGCTATCCATAATCCGTTTTATTTCCCCCGTCGGCTCATATCCAAACCCCCGCAGATAATCATTAATCCATTGCTGATTCAGTATCACGGTTACTGCTACTATTAATACCGCAATTAGCCCCAACCATTTCAAATACTTTTTCATACCAACATTATATCATACCTCTTAATCTTACTACTAAAGTCCACCCACTATCGGTTGCGTCAAATCCGACTCCAACGTTTCTGACTATAATACTTTTAATCTCAAATTCAATTACCTCGCCACTCACGCTTTATGCCATACACAAAAAATATGTTATAATTATACCAACAATAACAGATATACAGATTGGTTATGAATTTAAAGATCGGAATCTTGAATTTTTAAACCAACATATTTCTTTTATTCCTTTTTCAGTTAAATTTCGCTTGCCAAAACCACAATGGAAAAACATAACGATTTTTATTCCTAATCCAAATGGCTTATAATTATTCTATGCCGAAATCAGAGTATTCAGTAATAATACCGAAAGATGTTTTTCCGAAACCAGACGAAAAAGAAATGTCTGCTGCTTATATTTTATTAGAATATTTTAAAACTGATATAAAGTTCATTCCAAGAAATAATTGCAAAACTCCAGATCTATTAATAAATAAAACTGAATGGGAACTAAAAGCTCCCATTGGCTCTGGCAAACGCAATCTGCAACATACTGTTAGTAGGGCAATTAAGCAATCTAAATACATTATTATAGATGCAAGATTCTCAAAAATTCATATTTCTAAAATTAAAAGTCATCTCTCTGTCGAAATGAAGAAAAATAAGCAAATAAAACGCCTCTTACTAATAGACAAGCAGAAAAATGTAGTTGAAATTTTTAGATAAGTATAATATAATAAAACTATCGAAAGTCCGGCAGACAGTGATGGATATGCACAGGTTCGGGGCTTTCTTTTTTATTAGCCAATATTTGCTTTTCTCTCTTTAGCCATTCTGGCACCTTCTTTTTCGCATCTCATGACTATTTTCTGCATGTTGCATGCGCATCGCGCCATCCTTTCTTCGTATCCGCTCGCAAAACCATTATTCAATTCTGCTAATTTTGTTAAGTATTTCTTATTAATATCTAATAATTGTTCTCCAGCATTTTCGTCATTTTTGTCAAAACGCGCATCGACTAATTTCATAGAATTTCTGTCTATAATCATATTCACTAGCGAAGCAGTACCTTCATCAATTTTAGCGGATTTTGAAAACTCGTGAATACCGAAACTTCCTACATTTCCCATTGGCCACATTGCAATACATGTCTTAATAAATGCTTTTATCTTGTTATCCTCAATTAATTTACCATATTCTTCATCAAAATAATCCAATGCTCCAGAAACTTGCCCCAAGCCAGTATAACCTTTTCCTAAATCGTCCGTCCCATAGTTTATTTTATATCTACCGCCATCCAGGTTCTTTATGTTATTAAGAATATTCTCATTTTGTCCATATAGAGCGTTATTTATAAATTCACTAGTTTTACCATTCTCTCCAAATATTTCACTATGCGAGAATAGCTCCGGCGCATTCCTTAGTGCCTGCCGTAATTCCCTTTTCTTTAAATTGTTCTCTTCACCAGCAAAAGGAACACTAGACATGTCCCAAGTCTGTCGCTGGCTACTGTCTATAGTTTCATGATTGTTCATACTGTATATTATACACAAAAATATGTTATAATTAAATCTACAATAACAGATATCACAGGTTGGTTATGAATTTAAAGATAGGAATTGTTGGACTGCCCAATGTCGGTAAGTCTACGCTATTTAACGCACTCACTAACGCTGGCGCCCTTGCGGCCAACTATCCTTTTGCTACCATCGAACCGAATGTCGGCATCGTGCCAGTTCCTGACGAACGCTTAGACGTTCTCGCCAAAATGTATGAAACCGATAAAATCGTCCCTGCCACCGTCGAATTCGTCGACATCGCCGGTCTAGTCGCAGGTGCATCTAAAGGCGAAGGCCTCGGCAACAAATTCCTCGCCCACATCCGCGAATGCCAAGCTATCTGTCACGTCGTAAGAGCCTTCAAAAACAATGACATCGTCCGCGCTGACAATAAACCGGAAGACGACATCGTCGCTCAGGCCAAAGACGACATCGACATTATTAACCTAGAATTACAACTCGCCGACGAAGAAACCAAAGCCAAAATCGAAGCCAAGCGCAAAAAAGACCCACAAGACGAACTCGTCCCCTACCTCACCGACAAACCCGTCATCTACATGTTCAATGTCGACGAACAAGGCCTCACCGACCATGATTTACAAAACAAACTCCGCCAATTGATCGATAATTTGCAAGCGGGTGACCGAAATACCATTTTCGAAGGGCCTCCGGAGCCTGGCAAGGCGAGGATGAGCGCGCCGTCCCCGTGGCGACGGGCGACGGCGACGCAGCCCGAGAAAAAGGTATTCGGTCAGGACCCGCCTGCAAATCAAGCAATCTTTGTCAATGCGAAACTGGAAGAAGAAATGTCTGGCATGAATCGCGAAGAACGCAAAGAATTTCTAGCAAGCTACGGCGTCAAACACGACGCATTGGAAGAGCTCATCCAAGCCGCCTACGAAACATTAGGCTTACAATCCTTTCTCACTGCCGGTAAAAAAGAGTGTCGCGCTTGGACCATCAAGCAAGGCTCCACCGCCCCCGAAGCTGCCGGCACCATTCATACCGACTTTCAAAGAGGCTTCATCGCCGCTAATATCTGCAAATACGATGACTTAGCCAGACTCGGCTCCGAAAAAGCCGTCCGCGAAGCCGGTCTCCTCCGCACCGAAGGTAAAACCTACATCATGCAAGACGGTGACGTCGTCGAATTCAAATTCAACGTCTAGCAAACCACATACCTAACCCCATCCAGCCTAATCAGTCCAATCCGCCACAATCTAACCTAACCTATCTCCTCCGAACCATCCACCATTGTATAATTCGTCTCACTAGGTTCAATTATATCTACATATTTCTCATTAAACCACACCGTTCCATCTCCAAACTTTTCATCACTTATCAAGTTATTCGCTTCCATTTGCGAAATATAATTATTCTCCAGTAACTCATCCGACAAATCCGCTGCTTCAAAACCATACCAACCCCCATTTGGGTCATTGTCATTACTGTAATAATATGCTTCTCCATCATAGTCCACCACTACGCTTTCTCCGCCTCCATCTATGTTCGCTAACTGATTCGGATCCTCATTATCCACAAATGGTTCTTTTCTCGCATTCACACCATCATGAAACACAATCCCCTCCGCCTCAATTTTCTTTACATTTTTTGCTCGTTCCTCATCACTCATAATTTCCGATGTTTTTACGCCATGCGCTAAAACCCCAATAATTATCGCCATTGTTGCCATACCAACCGCAACCTCACCTATTCTGCGCTTTCTTACTAAATCCCGTTCACGCTCCGCCTTCCAAGCCGGCTTTTCTACCTCAGTTCTTCTATAGTTACCACCTAGTTTTTCGCTTCTCATTTTTTCCTCCATTATTTTCTATATTGTATCATACCAATCATCATGAATCTCGTTTTTAAACAATCTCAAACCACTCGCGCACCTCAAAATCCTCCCCCGCCACATCTGCCACTGCCAATAACGGTTCCATCTTCGCAAATTCCCTCCAATAATACTTCATAAAACAATCCGCCGCATACTCCATTTGTTTCAGTTTTCGTTTGTCTACCGCCATCAGCCCACCACCTCTTATATCAGACTTCCTGTATTTCACCTCAGTAAAATAAATCCGCTCCCCATACACCGACACAATATCAATTTCATAAAAATACGTCTTGAAATTCCGCGCCACTATTCTATGCCCCAACCCCTCCAAATGCTTAGCCACCGCTTCCTCGCCCATCTTCCCAATAAAACTTGTATTCTTCTTTTTTGACTCTGCCCGCGAATACCCCACCATACTCCGAATTGGTTCAAAACATCTCCTGTGCTCCGGGCTTACATCCAACTCCCGAATCGCCGCCATATGCGCCGCCGTCCCATAGCCCATATGCTTCTCAAATCCATATCCAGGAAACCTTTCTCCAGCCTTCGTCATGTAAGCATCCCTTGCCACTTTGGCCACAATCGACGCAGCACTCACCTCTTTAATTAAATCATCCGCCTTCGGCATCGTAGTAACATATTTCGCCAGACTAGTCAAACTAAGAAAGTTCACTTTTCCATCAATCACTATCTGTGAAAATGCCGCGTGAAGCCCCTGCACCGACTTCACAGCCCGCTTCGTTGCAAGTCGAAGTGCCCCACTAATTCCTTCTTCGTCTATCTCCCTCGGTGACACCCAGCCCAGTCCCACCGCCGGCGCCTCCGCCCATATCAGCTTCGACAGTTCCTCACGCCTCTTAGCCGTCAACTTTTTCGAATCTTTCAATAGCTCCACCCACTCTGGACGACCCTTACCTAGCTCCGGCAATACCACCGCCCCCACCACCAATGGACCAGCCAGGGGCCCCCTTTCAACTTCATCAATCCCAAGTATTGCCATGCCTTCTATTATAACAAAAAGAGTCCGACTCTCGCCAGACTCCTTATTACTTCAAAACAATTATTTCGCGTCTTTAGCTTCTGTCTTTGGAGCCTCTTCAACCACTTCGACTTCTGCTTCCTCAGCTTCAACAGGCTCAGCTGTTTCTTCGGCAGGCTCTTCTTCCTTCACAGTCACATCATTCACTGCTGCGCGATCAAAATCCTTACCCGCAAGACGAGCTGACTTACCAGAACGCTCGCGTAGATATGACAAATTATTGCGACGTACCTTCGCACGCTTCGTAATCACAATCTTCTCTACCAGTGGCGAATGAATCAGATAAGACTTCTCCACACCCACACCAGAAGTTACCTTGCGCACTACAATACGCGCCGTGTGAGATTCTTTGCGATCCACTCGGATCACCACCCCTTCAAAAGTCTGTAAACGAAACTTATTGCCTTCTTTTATCTTCTGCGTGACCCTCACAGTATCACCAGACCTCACATCCACCACGGCCTTCTTCTTCTGTGCGTCACCAATCTCTTTTAATATAGAAAAACTCATATTTTACCTTTATTATTTATCAATTACATTATATTCTACCACACTTCTATCTATTTTTCAAGGCTTGCCGCACCCTTTCTTCTACTGGTAATTCCATATCAACCTTCTCAAGTGCCGTCGTTGCTTCTTTCAGCGGGAATCCAAGCGCAATCAACGCATCAAGCGCTTCATCCGGCTCATTCGCAGCCTTCGTGCCATACTTCACCTCAGTCGCACCATAACGCGACGGAATCCCCACTTTGTCACGAAGGTCCACAATCACTCGCTCAGCGCTTTTCTTCCCCACACTAGACGCCTTCGTCACGAACGCCACATCTCCATTTGCTATCGCATTGCGCACCTCCTCCGCCTCTGCTAACGACAAAATCGCAATCCCCGCCTTCGGCCCCACCCCCTGCACGCTAATCA
>JAZTZQ010000048.1:0-6304 GCA_045637565.1 Candidatus Nanosyncoccus sp.
ATCTGAAGCTTAATAAAGCCTACTACCTTCTGAGCCATTTTTTGCACCTCCAAAATATGTGCTTCGGCGGACCAATTGAAAAGTTTTTTGCTCCTCCCACGGGGAACCGGAGTTCCATACCCAAAGGGGTATATAATTAAAGCGAAAACGCTTAATTATCACGTACACTTAAATCAATCGGCAACGGGTTCTACCTGGTCAAGTTCAAGCTCCACTGGTGTTTCGCGTCCAAACATCGAGACCATCACTTTGAGCTTTCCTTTGGCGGCATCTATTTCAGAGATTGAACCATCAAAACCTTTGAATGGCCCATCAGTAATCGAAACAACCTCACCTACTTCATATTTCACGGAGAACTTCGGGTCCTCAACACCCATACGTTTCTTGATTTTCTTGATCTCTTTCTCTGAAACCGGAGTTGGCTGCGTACCAGTTCCAATAAAGCCCGTTACTCCTGGAGTGTTTCTAATAATATACCAAGTTTCGTCGGATAGTTTCATATCTACTAGCACATAACCCTGCAGAATCTTTCTATCTACAATTTTACGCTTGCCGTTTTTAATCTCAATTTGCTTTTCCTTAGGTACAATTGCCTCAAAAATCTTGCCTGACATTTCTACGGTGTTAATACGCTGATTAATAGAATCTGCGACTTTATCCTCATAGCCAGAATAAGTCGAAATCGCATACCATGCCCTAGTATCATCATATCTGTTTACTGCCATTTTAACCCTTTCCTAATATTAAATTAAATAGCCAACTGAAGAATAAATCAAGCAAGAAAATCACGACCATGAACAGGGCCGTATACACAAACACTGCCAGCACCATTTTCCAGGTCGCTTTGGCGTTCGGCCAACGTACTTGTCTGAGCTCGCGCCAAGAATCACGTAAATATCTGCCGAGATAGACAAAAGGACGAATTAGAATAAACGGCTTTTTGCCAGATTTGTCATTCATAGACACTGCCTTTTCGGCTTTTTTCATTTGTTTCTGTTTTTCTTTAGCAGCTTTTTTGTCTTTCACGACAACTTTCTTACGAGTAATTGTCGGCTCGGTGGACTCCTCGTTTTTCTTCGAAGATTCACCCGCCTTAATTCTAGTGATTTTCGCCATCCTACTCCTTCTTTATTAAATGGTATCAAAAAAGTCTGATACCAGACTTGTCAATATTTTACTACACCGGGAACAAATAGTCAAGATAATCCTTTAACATCCTATTCCCAGAGATGATTGGCAAAAATTCAGTCAACTGACGCCTTATAAGCACTTCCAAATCAAAATCATTTTCCCAAGCAGACATTGCTTCTTCCATGCGTTGATAGAGAACATTAAGTTCCTCACTATCATCTGTTCCAGAAACATTCAGGTAAGCATTAATTGAGCCATCGGCCACCCCTCCATCGTGCGTCGATACCAACAAACCGAAGTTCGCGACATCCTTCATCCAACTAGTTCCACACGCTTCGAGTCCTATGATCGGCACATTAATCGCGGTATTTGAACCCACTGACAGACCGTAAGCCAGTTCTTCATCATAGTCTGGCAAATAATGCACATGCGTGCTCAAATAATCATCACTATCTACCAAAACTAGCAAGTCCTTTAATTTGTTAGCCATAACATGGTCACCAGTATGTACCCTACCGGCCAATAAATAATGCGCATCATGTTCTTCAAGTATAGCTCGAAGCCGCGTCAAATCTCGGAAAGGCAAATCTGGCCGTTTATAATCAACAAAGCGTCGCTTAAAATCGAAAATAAAATCATCTTCGCCGAATTGAAGTAACTTGCCTTTATGGTCAGGTCTGTGGGATAATACATCATTTAACAGTTGCCGACCGTTCTTTTTAGCCTCACGAATGATATCCGAATTAAGCGATTCTAACCTTTGTGCGTAGTCTTCAGCAAGAAAATTATCACTATCAAAAACGCCAGATTCGTGATAATAAGACAGTATTTCGGGCATAACCCACGTATCTATATCGATGCCATTCGTGATTGGCTTAAACTTGACCTTATTACCAGCTACATCATGATAGTTTGCAACGCGTGCATGTAATTTGGAAACGCCATTCTTTAACTCGGCAATCTCAATCGTAACCGAAGAAAGTTTAATACGACCATGTTCGAACTTTTCCATCAGCCAACGTTTAACGGCGGAGGCTTTGATATTCGGAAAAACATACCGCTCGAACTGCTCAAGCGAAAATTCGGCTTCAGCTGCCTGTACAAGAGTGTGATTAGTGTATAAAGTATGCTTCCTGGTATAAACTACTGCTTCATAGAAATCCATTCCGTTGCTTACCAACTCGTCTAGCCGCGCTACGGCCGCAAAGAAAGTGGCAACTTCATTCAATTGAATAATTGCAGGCTTCAAACCGACCAATTTCAATGCTGCATATCCGCCAAATCCAAGTGAAACTTCTTGATAAAGACGGTGGTCGGAACCGCTCGTGTCGGAATATAATTCTCCAAAATTGGGCTCTGTCACGGCAATTATTCTAGTATTAGCAAATCTTTTCTCGATTACCTCAAGTTTGCATAATTCGCCGCAGCACCGAATATTTACGGAATCAATCAAACGAAATCCGAACTCGTGATAATCGACTTTTACATGCGTGTCATATACCTTACCATCGCGAATTTCCTGCCTTGTTTCGCGAGGATAAAATGGTGTAACTAAAACAAAAGGTACCCCCATCTTCTCGGCTACCCTTCTAGTATCGGCTGCCAATACCCCGAGTCCGCCACCACCACGCAGACCATTATGTTGGTCATAAAGCTCAATCGTCCAATAAGTATACGGTCTCTCCGGAGAGATTGCCTTAGTTAAGTTTTCTCTACCAATTGCCTCATAGAACAAATCTACGTCCTCAATATTTTCTAACGGATGATAAATAAAATCTTCGTTTTCCATAATGCTTATACTATTTTACCACAAAAATCTTAGTACCAAAACTTTTTCGGTAGCTCGTCTGCAATTCTTTTGTGAAACTCCCAGTCAAATCCATCAAGTCTTTTAGTCTTAGGGTCTTTGAGATACTTGCGTCGTATTTCTGAAGCCGTCATAATCTTGCCAGGAATTAAACGATATTTTTTTCGAAAATTTAATCCTCTTTTGTATCCATCGGGTGGTAATACGGCCATTGGTAAAAAATCACAATCCATCTCCGGATCCGAGTATAGTTTGAGGGCTAGCATCGACATTGTCGGGATAATTTCTTCCTGTTTTTTGTACACAGCTTCGTTTTTGAAAACGGTAGCCTGACGGGTAGCGGAAGGTGCCACGAATACTACTCCACCATCTTTTAATCCGTCATGTGATATTTTGGTATAGATATCGCGAAATTCGCGTTTCAGCCTACTCCCCTCATTATAAAGCAGAGTCCCCTCATTTAGATTCATTTTATTCCATGTCGCCGGAGTAATAGTTGGCGTAATGATGATTCCCAAACGCTTAATGCGATCGTAATTCGGAGCTAGAGACTCATACCAAGGCAAGTTAACCGGAAAATACATTGGTTTCTCACCCATTACATCAATCTTCATTGTCAAAATACGCGCAATTTCACCAAGTGATGGATGATTAAAACCCACAACTAATCCATGGGGATTATCTTTGGGCATACCGCTATAACTACCTGGTGTGATTTTTGAAAGAACTTTAACAAGTTTTTTACGCGCGTTGTGATTGTGTGTATTTTGATCTTTTTTGGGGCCAGTCGTCCCGAAGAAATAGTTAATGGCAGTATTACATGCCTTACCTACTGGTACCATTTCCTTACGCAGTTTTTCGGCTCCCAACGTAGCGAGTAATGAATAATTATCGTGCTGCAGCTTATCGATTACTTCCTCAGCCGAAAGAGTTTTTAATTCTTTTTTTGAAAATATGTTTTTCTTAGCCATATATATATTATAATACAAAAAATCAACCATCCTTTGATTCGACCGCATTATTACGCGAAATTATTTTAAATAATTGGTTCACAAAAATCCCCCGGCTTGAACCGGGGGCGTAGGTTAAAAGAGGTGGAATGATACAAATAAGCTCGACAAAGTATTCGCGACGGTCGACATAGTTTTAATGAAAATGTCTAGCGCCACGCCAACTACGTCCTTTCTCGTATCACCAACTGTATCTCCTGTGACTGCTGCTTTGTGGGCTAAAGCAAGAGCCTTATCATCTGGGTGTGAAGATCTTTCGATCTCAATTGCCTTTTTCGCATTATCAAAAGCGCCACCGGAATTCCCATTATAAAGCGCGAGGCCAACGGCAACAGCAGTAGCACCAATCAGAATACCAAGTACGAAATTTGGTCCAAATGAAAAACCAAATAGCACTGGCGTAACTAAGGCCATGACGGAAGGCACTAGCATATGTCGAAGTGCGTTGTTGGCTGCGAGTTCGATAATACTGGTATAATCGGGCTTCACGATGCCCTCAATTACTCCGGGTTTTCTCAGCTGCTCCTCACCGGCATCAGCTAGCTGCTTTGCAGCAACGATAGTGTTGTCCGTCAACAAAGCGCTGAAATACATCACAAGCGCACCACCGACAATAATGCCAACCACCAAATGCACGATGATTGAAAGTAAACCAATATCTCCAGTAGTATAGCTTTCGATGTAAGCCATAATCAAGGAAACGGTCGCAAAAGTCGCAGAGCCAATCGCATTTCCTTTGCCAATAGCCGCTGTAGTATTGCCAACCGCATCCAACTGATCGGTGATTTCGCGAACTTCGGGATCAAGATGACAGCTCTCGGCTATACCGCCTGCGTTATCCGCAATTGGGCCAAAAGCGTCAATCGATACCGTAGTGCCCACAAAACTCAGCATCCCTAGACCAGCAATCGCAATTCCATATGTTCCGCTCAGCGCATAAGCAATCATCATTGAAACGCCGATAACAAGCACAGGACCAAGGGTTGAACGATAGCCAATCGCATCACCCTCGGTAACCACAAAAGAGTCGCCCTCAAAAGCCATTGTTTTTAGCTTTTGGACTGGACCGTACTTCATACTGGTATAGTATTCGGTTATTTTGCCAACCGCTACGGAGCTAATCACCCCAAGAACGGAAGCTACCCAAGGTGAAATCCATCCATACCTAAAATGGAAAGCTTCAAGCTCACCGGCATTCCCAAAAACAAAGTATGCGCCAATTAAACCAATTATGAACACCATAGCAGCGGAAAGATAAGTTGCCATATCGAGTTCCAAGGCAGGATCCTGAATTTCTCTCGAAAAAACCTCAGTTTCGCCATTGAGATTTTTACGGATTTTCTTACGATTCTTGATAATAACCGAAGAAACCCCAATCAAACTGCTTAGTAACCCACCAGTAGACAGTATAAAAGGAAACAAACATGCAGCAGATAAAGCCGCTGGATTATCCTTAAATAACTGCATTGATATTAGGATACAAGCTGTAGGCGTCGCAACGAAGCTTTCAGCCAAATCGGAAATATTACCAGCAATGTCGTTTACGCAGTCACCGATAAAATCTGCAACGGTATTTGGCATCCTGGAATCGTCTTCCGGCATGTTGTGAATATTCTTACCCACAATATCAGCTGAAATATCGGCAGCCTTAGTATAGTTTCCGCCAGCAACTCGATTAAACATACCAACTAAAGAGAACCCCAGCGAATAGCAACCCAATCTCATGGCAATCGGATTGCAAGAGTTTAGCCCGAGTAATCCTTGCCCAACCGCATTGGCCTGCGCACCATGTGACAGTATCCACACAATCAGAAACCCAAACAAACCGAACGCTGGCACGGCAAAACCACTTACGCTTCCACCAAGCAATGCAATTCGCATTGTTCGACTTAGTGCCTTGGTTGTTCTAGCTGCGTTTGTCGTCCTTACGTTTCCGTAGGTGCCGGCACGCATTCCTATCTCTACCGCTATCATATTCAGCGTTGATCCGAACACTAATGCGAAACCCGCAAAGGTTTCCGTAAAAAGAGAATACAAAATAGCAAAAAACAATACTGTGGGTATAATTACACGATATTCTCGCCCCAAAAACGTACTTGCTCCATCACGAATGATTTTAGCTAAATCCTGCATCTCATCGGTGCCTTCTTCATGCTTCCTTAGGTCAACGAAATTGCTACGAATCTGACAAAAAGCCAAAATGATTACTACGAAAGACACAACATATACAATTGTATTTATCATATTTTAACCTCCTTATAAAAGTACAAAGTAGCCATTAGCCCACATCCCTACATCTTGCAGAATTATAACATGAGCTGAAAGATAATAAAAACATAATTATTATTAAAACCAT
>JAZTZQ010000049.1:0-18313 GCA_045637565.1 Candidatus Nanosyncoccus sp.
AATATCATTTAAAGAATCACCCTCGAACTGGAAACTTTATGTTGTACCACCATTGTTTATCTCTGAAACACCAAGTTGAATTGGTTTAAGGTTTCCCTAAGACCGCATTAAGTATTTTCATAAAACCAACTACGCACCATATATAACATATAGTACACCACTTAGACTATATCTAGCGTACCATATGTAGCGTAATACGTTATATCTAGCGTTTTTAGCCAAAACCGGCTACAAAAAACTCGCAACTCCAGGACAGTTTCTGCTGAAACAAATCTATTAGTTTTCTTCGCATAAAAATGATTTGTTTTGCGTAATTCTTACCATAATCCCAGTCATGCAAGCGCTTATCCTGAGTAGAATATAGAAACACTGCACATCAGGGTGGCAAGAATCGCATAGCTCCATAAAAACCACCGCAATTTGCATAAAGCGCGAGCATCTGACGGATTATGTAAGAATTACTAGCAAAACAAGTCCAGCGAAGAAAGCAGGGTTATTGGGTTGGCTATAATGATGCACGCAGCAAAATACTTTAGTAGTATAATATAACCATGGAACCAAAACCCAAAGATTCCGACCGCATTAAGCACGCCATCGAAGTCGCGACCAAGGCCCACGAGGGCCAATTCCGTAAGACCGGCGAACCCTACATCGTGCATCCCCTAGCTGTTAAGAAGATTCTCGAAGAATGGGGCATGGACGAAGATACCGTGATTGCCGGCATCCTCCACGACACTGTAGAGGATACGTCCTTAACGCTTAAGGACATCAAACAAGAGTTCGGCGAATCGGTCGCCTTTCTGGTCGACGGCGTCACTAAGCTCAGCACCGCTCGTAACGGTATGCGCGACATCGATACCTACCTCCCGACCACTAAGGATAATTTTCTAAGACTGATGATTGCACTCGGCGACGACATCAGAGTGCTCATTATCAAGCTCGCCGACCGCCTGCATAATCTCAGGACCCTCAGCGCTCTCCCTCCCGACAAACAAAAGAAAATCGCCAAAGAATCCCTCGAAGTCTTCGCGCCTCTCGCCGACCGGCTCAATATGGGTTTACTCCGCGTCGAATTAGCAGACCTCTCTTTCAAATATGTCAATCCCAAGCGTTTCGACGAGCTCAAGGCCTTAATCGATAAGTATAACAAATCCGCCGAAAAATCCCTCCGAAAAATCGAACAAGAAGTCTCTGCCGCGCTTAAAAAAGAGAAAATCAATTTTTCCATCTCTGGCCGCGTGAAGTCAGTTTATTCGCTTCACAAGAAATTGGCCAAGCACAATCAGAACATCAACGAAATCTACGACCTCACCGCACTTCGCATCATCGTTGATGACATTACTGACTGCTATCTCACCCTCGGCATCATTCACTCTCTCTATATGCCGATGAACGGCCGCATCAAGGACTACATTGCTATGCCTAAGCAAAACGGCTATCAATCACTCCATACCACGGTCATCACGAAGGATAAGCGTATTGTCGAATTCCAAATCCGCACCAAAGAAATGCACGAGTACGCCGAGCGCGGTCTCGCCGCTAGCTTCTATTACAACGAACAGAAACTCACCGAGAATTACAAGAAAGGGAAAATCGAACACCTCCCCACCAATCTCCTCTGGATTACCGAGCTCCAGATGACTGCCGCTAAGCTCCGCGAAGGCAAAAAAGTCGACCTCAAGAAACTCAAGCTCAACCTATTTGCCGATAAGATATTCGTTTATACGCCCAAAGGCGACATCATCGACCTCCCCAAAGGCGCCCTCCCGCTCGATTTTGCATACCGACTTCACTCCGAAATCGGTGACCACGTAGTCGGTGTCAAGATCAATGGTAAGATGTCTAATCTGAACAAAAAATTAGAACACGGCGACGTTGTCGAAATACTCACCAGCAAGAATCAAACCCCGAAACAATCCTGGCTCGACAAAATATTCACCTCACATGCCCGCACCAAACTCCTCCACGCTCTCCGCCCCAAATCCAATACCGAATCCAAGAAAAGGCGCAAACCTCGCAAAGTATGATATAATAAAAATAGTGCCGATGTAGCTCAGTTGGTAGAGCAGCTCATTCGTAACGAGCAGGTCACAGGTTCAATCCCTGCCATCGGCTCCATTTTGTTTTTAAAAGACTTATGATATAATAAAATACAACTAAAAGGAGTTTATTATGACGAAAGCCGAAATCATTAAACGCCCAGTCGAGCAGGTCAGTAGCGACATCAAAAGGTCCGCCTGGTCAGCCGTGATTGAGTCTCTTGCCTTAATCATTTTAGGTATTTTGTTCATTATTTTGCAAGATACAATGGTCAGAGTTCTTTCTTATATCATCGGCATCTTCTTTATTGTGAAGGGTGGTTTTCAAATTGTTACTTACTTCATGGAGAAAGGCCAAAACGATTTTTTCAACAATAGCCTTCTATCTGGAGTTGTGGCAGTGTTAATCGGCATTGCGGCTTTAGTTATCGGCGAAGATATCGCCACGGTCTTCCGCGTTATTCTAGGTATCATTATTATCTATGAGGCTCTCATTCGTATTAATACTTCACTCAAACTCGCGGCCGCCAATATAGACACCTGGAAATATATCCTCATAGTTGCCCTGATGATTCTTGCTATTGGCATTTTCATCACCTTTAACTCTGGTGCCGTCATTACGCTTATCGGCTGGATGATGATTCTTACCGGATTAATAGGCGTAGTAGGTGACGTAATGTTTATCCAGCATGTTAATAATCTCGTGGAGCAACTCACGAAAAACATCTAGAAGCAAAGTATGGAACCATTTAAAGAAGATTTTATTGAACTATATCGTAAAGAAAGAGGAATCATTCTTCTGATGATTATCAATTTTGTACTTGCAATGGGTGTTTTCATCTTTGCTATTGTCCATCTTAACCCCAACAGTCCCATTGTTAAGACCGGTTACGGTGACATCGGTGGCTATCGCGATGGTTCCTGGTTTGACATATTTGCCTTTCCTCTTCTGGCACTAGTGTTTGGCGTACTTCATGGTTTCTTAGCGACGCGCATCTTCCGCAAGCGCGGTAGCGGCATGACCAAGTTCTTCTTACTGACCACTACCTTCTTAATTCTTGGGACGCTACTAGTTCTAATTAGACTATTGAAGGAAGGCTAATGCGTAGGAATCTCGAAATCCCCCAGGGTAAGCGTACGCCCCTTTACCGATTTTTTGAGATACTGCCCGGCCTTGTTTCGTATGGGGCAATCATCGTATTATTTCTTCTGTCATGGCTCAACCCTGTACTGGGAGCGATTTTTTTGTTTATTCTTATTTCTACCACTCTGGTAAAAGCTATTGGTGTAGCTTACCGTACCGTGCAAGGCAACGGTGTTATTAAGCGCGCCTCACGCGTGGACTGGCGAGGCCGCATGGAGGACTTAGCGAACCCCCACGACGCATACGAACGTCTCGTTGATAGCAATAACAATAGCTACCATTTTGAAGAGCACATCAATAATCTGAAAATGCTTGCCGCCATGAACGAGCAATATCCGAAACCGTCAGCCATCTATCACGTCGTTATTATGACGGCATATAATGAAGATTACGAAGTACTCGATCCGTCAATTCAAGCCGTTGAAGATACGACTTTTCCAAACAATCATATCATCTTTGTGCTAGCCTACGAGGAGCGAGGCGGGGAAGCTATGCAACAAACGGCAGAAACACTCGCCAAGAAATATCGCGGAACTTTCAAAAAGTTTCTCCTGGTCAAGCATCCAGCCAATCTTCAAGGCGAAGTGATTGGTAAAGGCCCCAATCTCACATATGCTGGTCATGCCGTGGCGGAATATGTCGCCGACAATCATCTCCCGGTCGAAAACATCATTGTTACTTCGCTTGATAGCGACAATCACATGCATCCCAAATATCTTGACTCAGTAGCCTATGAGTTTATTACGCATCCCAATCGCCAGCGATTAAGCTATCAACCAGTATCGCTTTTTACCAACAATATCTGGGATGCTCCAGCTCCTAGTCGCGTAATCGCGGTTTCTAATTCATTCTTTAATGTCATATCAACCATGCGCCCTCACGTTTTGCGCAACTTTGCCAGTCATTCTCAACCTCTTCAAGCTCTCGAGGCCATGGATTTTTGGTCCAAACGCACCATCGTGGAAGATGGTCATCAATACTGGCGTAGTCTGTTTTTCTTCAGTGGCGACTACACAGTCTTGCCCATTCGTATTCCGATCTATCAAGATGCCGTTATCGATACTACACTTTGGAAAACAATCAAAGCCCAGTTCATCCAAGTTCGCCGTTGGTATTATGGCGCGTCAGACGTTGCGTACGTTGGTTCCAAACTGTTTGTTTCGAGAAACAAGCGTTATATGCCATTCTGGCAATTGTTTCCCAAATTCTTGCGTCTCCTAGACGGGCACGTTACCCTTGCAATCATGGCGCCGGTCATTACTTTTGGCGGTTGGGTCCCGATGATCATGAATAATTCATCTCATGATATGGTAGTCTATAATCTCCCCAATATCATCAGTATCATCGAAACAATTGCATCTATCGGTCTCCTTATTACTGTCATGGTCTCGTTTCGTATCCTTCCTAAGCGCCCCTCCAAATACCGCAAAGGTCGCAACGTACTAATGATATTGCAGTGGATCCTAATGCCGGTCACCTCCATCCTATATCAATCCATCGCAGCCTATTATGCTCAAACACGGCTCATGCTTGGCCTCTACATGGAAAAATTCGACGTCACCAAGAAAGTTATCAAAAAATAGCTACAAAGCTTGTATCGCATTACGAATCCAATCGTCATAGACGGCCTTTAATTGTTTCGCGACATCAATAGACGTTGTTTTGAGTTCATTAAACTTTTCTTCGATGCTAGTATTTTGTTTACCTGCATAAACATCCTTGAAAGCCTGCCACTTCTCAAGATATTTATTCAACACTGTCTTAGCATCCTCATTATTTACTCGCTCAATTACCCCAGTCAACTTCTCTATATAACCATCAATCCCTTCGGTGTTTAACTCTGTGGGTACTTCGGCAAATGCATTGC
Organism: Candidatus Nanosyncoccus sp.; assembly: GCA_045637565.1. Classification (GTDB taxonomy): domain Bacteria; phylum Patescibacteriota; class Saccharimonadia; order Saccharimonadales; family Saccharimonadaceae; genus Nanosyncoccus. The sequence continues at coordinate 5,051 of JAZTZQ010000049.1, forward strand.
CAAGCTCTTTTTGGAAGCTTTCTTTTTCGGACACTGCCGTCCCTAATGCCTTCACGCTCAGGGATACCTCGTCCGACATTTCATTTCTCCCATCATTAACGCCCGCATCGTAAATCGCTTTACTACCTAAATACAATCCTAACCCTATAGCAGTAGTGACTATAATTGCTATTATGATAATTGATATGGTTCTTTTCATTTTTCTCCTTTATCTTAAAGTCCATAATTCTGGCTCGAGTGGCCACGCATTGAAACTGGCGCATCCCCTCAGCCCAGTAGATTGTTGCAACATAATGGGTGCCGGCCCACCAACAAACCCGTTTTCGGCTGTACAACCATCGATGTGCGCATAGTGTCCGAGCCAGTGCCCCATCTCGTGGTTTACCACCATGTGCTGATAATCTCGCGTATTCATACCTGCCGCTCGGCTCGGCTCGGTGCCTTCACGCCACCTCACATCATTAATAATCACCTGATTCGCCCAAGTCGTGCAGGACAAATCCGCTCCACACCCAGGCGTCGCCCCGAGGCTCGCTGGGTCTGATAGAATTACATTCACATCCTGTCCGCTCTCGACCTCCACAAACTTCAGCCCTGCTCGCATCCAACCACGGGAATCATTCAGCGTATCCGCTACCTTTTGCCGAAAATCCGCAAAACTCGCCGCCACACTCCCCCACACCATTGTCTTATAATATATCACCTTCACGCCATCTACCATGTGTCCGCGCGCATCGCCCGTACTCGCCGTATTCGTCCCGCCAGTCGCAGTATATACCACGGGTTCTGGCCAGCGCTCAAAATCCGCCGGAAAGGGAATCGTAAACTCCCCCGCCGTCAACTGCTCCGCCAATTGTTCCTTATCAATATTCAACGCTCGCGCCGGCGAAGCCAAACTCGCTAACGCCAATACCATCCCAAGACTCAGCACCCACACATTTTTATTTACCATAGTTATATTATACAGTTCTTTTGCTCATTGACAAACTACGGCATAGCAAAATGCTAATCGGTGGATTGGAAACAAAGAACCATGACGCAAACCTATAGTTCCATCGCATATCCCACTTTCGTGCTATAATAGTATACAAGTTAAAACGGAGTTAACATGAAAAATCTAGAACCAATGAGGCATACCTTGAGCCATGTCCTCGCCGCCGCGGTGAAGGAGCTATATCCAGACGCCAAATTCGGCATCGGTCCCGCCGTCGATAACGGCTTTTATTACGACATTGATTTCGGCGACACCAAGCTAGGCGATGCCGACCTCGCGAAAATCGAAAAGAAGATGAAGAGCATTGTCAAACGCAAACTCAAAATGACTCAACGCGAAGCCACCAAGTCCGAAGCTCTCGACTGGGCCCGCGATAACAAGCAAGACTACAAGATTGAGCTTATCGAAGAACTCCCTGAGAAGGAAAAGATTACCTTTTACGACATGGGTGACGTTTTTACCGACCTTTGTAAAGGTCCACACGTCAAAGATTTGTCTGAGACTGGTCCATTCAAGCTCATCCGCATTGCTGGCGCCTACTGGCGTGGCGACGAGAAACGCCCGATGCTTACGCGCATCTACGGTGTCGCTTTTGAAACCGAGGAAGAGTTAGATGCTTATCTGAAGCAGCAAGAAGAAGCCAAGCAACGTGACCACCGCAAACTCGGCAAGGAATTAGATTTGTTCTGTTTCTCCGACCTGGTTGGGGCTGGGCTCCCACTCTTTACCCCACGCGGCACTGAACTCCGTGAATTAATGGCGAACTATTCGTTATCGCTCCGCGGCAGAGAAGGGTTCAAGAAAGTCTGGACTCCACATATCACAAAAACAGATTTATACAAGACCTCCGGTCATTATGCCAAGTTTGGTGATGAGTTGTTCATGGTTCATTCGCAGGTGAGTGGGGAAGATTTCGCCATGAAGCCGATGAACTGTCCGCATCATGCTCAAATCTTCGCTTCACGTCCGCGCACTTATCGCGACATGCCAGTTCGCTACATGGAAGCCACTACCGACTATCGCGACGAGAAAACCGGTGAGCTCGGTGGCCTTTCTCGTGTTCGCTCACTTACCCAGGATGATTCACACGTCTTCTGCCGTAATGATCAGATTAAGGATGAGGTGAAGCGCCTAGTTGGTATTGTTAAGGAGCTATACGAAACTATGGGCATGCAAAATCTTCGTGCCAGACTAAGCTACCGCTCCGATGAGGACAAATACCTCGGTGACAAGAAACTCTGGGAAATGGCTCAAAAGCAGATTAAACAAGCCGCTATCGACAATGGCCTAGATTATTTCGAGCAGGAGGGCGAAGCAGCCTTCTATGGTCCTAAGATCGACTTCATGGCAGAAGACGCCATCGGTCGCGAGCATCAACTTGCCACCATCCAGCTCGACTTCGTCCAACCAGAACGCTTTGGTCTAGAATTTACCAACAATAAGGGCGAGAAGGAACGCCCAGTCATGATTCACCACGCTACCCTTGGCTCCATCGAGCGCTTCCTCTCGGTCTTTATCGAACATACTGGTGGCTGGTTCCCATTCTGGTGCGCCCCTGAGCAGGTTCGCATTGTTACCATCAATGACAAAGTCTCCGACTACGTTGACAAAATCACCGCCATCCTCGACGGCATCATCCTCGATAAACCCCTCAAATACAACGAACTTCGCTACACTGTAGACGACTCAGCTGACTCTCTCGGCAAGAAGATTAAACGTGCTACCGAGCTCAAAATCCCCGTCCTTCTCATTGTCGGCCCGAAAGATGCTGAAGAGAGCATCGTATCCATCCGTCTCCGCGATTCCGAAGACAAAGTCAAACTCGCCAAGCTTGCCGATTACCTAAAGAAACTAAAATAACTATGGACGGCAACCAGAATAATACCTTCTCGGGGGCTTTTGCGACCAACGGGGAGCAAGGGAGCGAGGAGCCCCGTAACGACGGGCGCGACGAAGCGTCCCCCGAAAGGTATTATTTGGTTGCCCCGACGTTAGTTATTTTAGGTCCAACCGGCTCAGGTAAGACCGGCATCAGCATCGAAATCGCAAAAGCACTAAACGGCGAGATTATCTCAGCTGACTCTCGCGCCATCTATAAAGGTATGGATATCGGCACCGCGAAACCCACTAAGGAAGAAATGCAAGGTATCCCACATTACGGTATAGATTTGGTGAATCCCAATGAGCGCTTCACGGTCGCTGACTGGAAACAGTACGCTGAGACCAAAATTCAGGACAGTAAATCCCGTGGCAAACTCCCCATCATCGTAGGTGGCACCGGCTTATACATCGACGCATTGATCTATGATTATCACTTTAAGGGCCCCACCGGCGCCAAAATCGGCGACACTGAACAAAAAACTTGTTCAGACAGAACAGAGATAAAAGGCGATTATCTACTAATCGGCATCAAGTGGCCTACCGAAGAATTACGTACTCGACTGAACAAAAGAATTACTCAAATGTTCCGCCCAGAATTATACGACGAAGTTACCAAATTAGTCCAAAAGTATGGCTGGGACTGTGGTGCCATGAAGAGCGACATCTACGAATACGCCTGGAAATACTTGAACGGTGAACTCAGTCTTGAAGAAGCTAAAAAGCAATGTTTTTACGAGGACTGGCATCTTGCCAAGCGTCAAATGACCTGGTTTAAACGGAATCCAAACATAGTTTGGCTCCCAATCGACCAAGTTTATCCATATGTGATAAAGCATTTATCCAACAGGACAAAAACACAGCCATAATCATTACCAAAAATTCATAATCGTGCTACAATAGTTATAAGATGAACAAAACAGCTAGCACGCCAGTCGAAAAATTGTTTGGCTCGAAGACGCGGGCTAAATTACTAAGACTTTTCTTTGAGAACCCGGAGAAAAGTTTCTACGTGCGTGAAATGACGAGGGTTATCGACGAGCAAATTAACTCAGTGCGTAGGGAATTACTCAATCTCGAAAGCATTGGTATTATTAAAAACGAGACCTTTGACAACAAAATCTATTATTCAGCCAATGCTAAGCATCCATTCACGAGACCACTTTCTGACATTTTTTCAAAAAAGATTAGTTCGGCCGTCCAGGACAGGACCATCGTAGAATCTACATGGGAAGAGCTCGCCCGTCCAGTCAAGAACTACTTAAAGGGTGTCGTAGCCACCAATCGTCTACCAGGACAAGACGGCGTTGACCTGTTAATTATCGGTAATGATCGTACTAAAAAACTCACCCGTTGGGCCGAGGTAATCGAGAAGAAACAAGGCAAGCCCATTAACTATGTTATTATGTCTGCAGACGATTTTTCATATCGCAAGAGCGTCAAAGATCGTTTTGTGACGGATATTTTCGAAATGGAAATCTCCGATATTTATGACCCAGAAAGAATAATAAAAGGATAGGAGTTAAAATGTTTGAGCTAGAAAGCAAAAAACCAGAAGAAATCATCATTACCACCAAAAAGACCACCATCAAGATTAACATCGATGAATTTACCATTGACGCGAATCTCCCAGTGGGGAAGATAGAAGGTCCTGGTGAATTTGAAATTGGTGACGCCACCATTCGCGGTATCGCAACCAAAGACAGCAAAACCATCTACGATGTCGAAATCGGCGGCATCCATACGGCTATCATCGGTGGCATCGAAGATAATCTCGACGATTACGTTGCTGACATCCTTTGTACATCCTCAGTTCGCGCTGTACGTGAACTCGAACCAAAACTCATCATTGCTATGGGGAACGTTGATGGCATGGTTGCCGACCTCAAACTTACCGCTCGCACCGAGAAGAAACTCAAAGTCAAGAATCTTGACTCTCTCCCATCAACTAAAGAAGTGGTGGTACTAAACTAATATGGACGTACTATACTTAGTACTTATACTAGCTATCGTAGTGGGTTCGGTCATCCTACACGAGCTGGCTCACGGTGTTGTAGCCTATTGGCTTGGGGATCATACCGCCAAAGATGCTGGCCGTCTCACTCTTAACCCTATCAAACACATCGACCCTTATATGTCCATTATCGTCCCAGTGGTGCTCTATCTATTGCACGCCCCCATCTTCGGAGGCGCCAAGCCAGTTCCTGTCGATTCCCGCAATCTCAAATGGGGCGTTTGGGGCATGGCGCTTGTCGCTATCGCCGGCCCGTTTACTAACTTTCTTTTAGCCCTAATCAGCTTTCTAATCGGTCATTTTACTGGACTGCTCTATGGCTCCAATGGGGAATTACTCGAATTCATTTTTACAGAGTTTCTCTATATTAATCTCGGCTTCATGCTATTTAACCTCATCCCAGTTCCACCCCTGGACGGCTCTCGCGTCCTCTATGCCATCGCCCCCGACGGCTTCCGTAAAGTCTTAATGCAAATTGAGCAATACGGCGTCATCATCGTTTACGCTCTCATTATCCTCTTCGGCGAAGTTTTCTCCCACCTCATGATTAACGGCATGAACGGCATCCTAAACTTCTTCTATCTCATAGTTGGTGGGTAACTGTATATGTTTTTCAGTAGCATAAAATTTCAAGTCCACGCTACTGAAAAATATATACAGTTATCAATCAGATATGATATAATAGAACTAAGCCCTGTTGGCAGCATGATTTTCCTGAATAATCATGTTATAGGGATTTCGTGGCTTACAGCCGTGGCTGTATCGCATAAGATTTTACCCACCTTGTATATATTACGGGGAAAACAGGCTAGCAGGGCCCTCAAGTTACCTAAAAGGTGGGCATGAAACAAAGAATTCGCGTAGTTGGTTTAATCAAAAATGAGGAGGGGGTTTTAGTTTTTAAGCGCAACCGTGGCCGCAGTGAAGGCCCGGTTTTTTGGGAGCTCCCTGCCGGGAAGATTAAATTTGGTGAACAACCCGAAGAAGCTATGGCGCGCTGTCTCATGGAGGATACTGGTCTGGCTGCAACCCTCGTTCAATTAAAAGATGTCATTACTTTTCTTGCTCCAGAGGGCTCCAGTCAGCTCAGCAACCTATATATAATATATGAACTCGGCATCGATAATAATAGTAAACCAGACCCTAAAAATCGTTATACGGCCTACAAATATATTAAAGACTACGCGTCGTCCGGTATTCATTTGAACGAAACCTCCATTTCGGTACTCGAAATCGAAGAAGGTAAAGTCACGACTAATCATACGTCTCCTCGCGATACTGCCAATGCGGTCACTATTAATGTTGATGGTGCTTCGCGTGGCAATCCTGGCCCATCCGGCATCGGCTACGTCATTCACGACAACACTGGCAAAATTATCGAAAAAGGTGGCGAGTTTATTGGTTTTGCTACTTCACGTATGGCAGAGTATTATGCTATGCGCAAGGGAATCGAACGTGCCATCGAACTTGGCTTCAACTCCGTACGCTTCATATCTGATAGTCTGATGGTAGTGAATCAGTTAGACGGTGTATTTAAAATCAAAAACCAAGACACCATGCCAATCTATCAAGACATTCAAGAAAAACTCGGTAGTTTTGAGGCTGTCTCCTTTACCCATGTCCCACGCTCGCAAAACACTATAGCTGACTCCGAGGCAAACGCTGCGATTGATAGTATTATGCGCAAAAAATAACAGAGGCGGAGCGTTGACCGCATTGTGCAAAAATGGTATAATTGAACCATGTCTACCATTAGCGAAAAACCAGTCTTAAAGACTATTGGCTCCACTGAATATGTCGATATCGAGAATCACGAGAGCATTCCCGCGAAAATTGACACTGGTGCCGACTCATCGTCAATTTGGGCTAGCCATATAGAGGTCAGTCAAGATGGTGTTTTGTCTTTTCGGCTTTTTGATGAAAAGAGCCCATTTTATACTGGCAAAACTTTAAAACGCAAGGATTTTAAAGCTGCAGTTGTACGTAGCTCTTCTGGTCACGAACAGATTCGCTATCGTACTCACCTCAGTCTTAAGCTTTCTGGCCGTAGAATCAAGGCACTTTTTAATCTTTCAGACAGGAGCCGCAACAATTTCCCAGTTCTCATCGGACGTCGCACCCTCTCTGGCAAGTTCTTAGTGGATGTTGCCGAAAAACACGTTACGGTGCGCCCCAAGAAACCCAAAACTCGCCTGATGCAGAGTCGTCTCGAACAAGACCCTTATACATTCCATCAACAGTATATTAATAATAAGCATTAAGCAGAAAGGATAATATGAAACTAGCAATTCTCTCAAACGGCAACGGGAATTATTCTACTAAACGTTTAGTCGAAGAAGCCGAAAAGCGTGGTCACATCGTTAAAGTTGTCAAATACAAAGATTGTTATCTTTCACTAGACGATAAACATCCAGATGTTTATTATAGAGGTAAAAAACTATCTGGATTTGATGCTATTTTGCCACGTATCTCTAACAATATGACTCGTTACGGCTGTGCCGTAGTTCGTCAATTCGAAATGCAAGGCATCTATACTTCAGCGGCTTCTGTAGCTATCACGCGTGCACGTGATAAACTCCGTGCGGCTCAGATTCTGGCTAAATACGATGTGGACACACCTAAAACCCTCGTTTCACGTAATACCTCTGATATCGATGATTTATTGGAACAGATTGGTCTCCCTGTTATTATCAAATTGGCCTCCGGTACTCACGGTAACGGCGTTATCTTGGCCGACACTAAGAAAGCGGCCAAATCCGCTCTTCAGGCTTTCTACCTCTATAATGAAGACGGCACTAATATCCTATTGCAGGAGTTTATCAAAGAATCCGCTGGTACCGATATTCGTGCTTTTGTCGTAGGCGGTCGTGTTGTCGCTTCTATGAAGCGAGAATCGCTCGATGATGATTTCCGTTCCAACCTCCACAAAGGTGGTCTCGGTACTCCTATTAAGCTCACCGATCAGGAGAAAAAAGTTGCCATCAAGGCAGCCCGCGCTATGGGACTTCATATCTGTGGCGTTGATTTAATGCGCTCCGAACACGGACCATTAGTCCTCGAGGTCAATGCCTCCCCAGGCTTCGGCATCGAAAAAGTCACCGGTCGCGACGTCGCCTCCAAAATCATTGAATATATCGAGCACAATGCACCCCGCCGTAACGGCAAAGATCGAGTAGGCGCATAATATGGTATAATAGATTTGAGCCTGAAAGGCAATCGCTTGAGCTCGCTCAAGAGGAAAGTCCGGGCAACATAGAGCAAGGTAGTCGCTAACAGCGACCGTCCGCAAGGATAGGGAAAGTACCACAGAAACAATACTGCCGGCTTGCCGGCGATGGTGAAAAGAGTGGGGTAAGAGCCCACAGCGCATTGTAGCGATACAGTGCGACGGCAAACCCTACCTGTTGCAAGGAGTGCTATTAGCCCCTGCTCGGGGACGCACGCTTACCGCTAGAGCACTATAGCAATGTAGCGCCAAGATAGATGATTGCCGACTATATATTATATAGTCACAAAACCCGGCTTACTGACGGCTCGGCATTTTTCACAAAAATCCACCCGAAAGGGTGGATTTTGCTAGTTTACCGTCTTGACGTTGAATAGATAGACCTATATAATCATATACAGAATAAAAGAAAGGCACAAAATGTCGGAGACCATCAACAACAAAAGCGAAACTTCCGAAAACAGCAACGATAATTCATATAACGTTTTATCAGAAATGAAAGACAATTTCAATCCCGTCAAAGCCGAAAATGCCAGACAAGAAGCACTTGAGGCCAGACATATTCTTAGTGATGATAATCATCTCAAAGAAGAATACGCTAAAAGTGATTTGGGCCAACAAGAGCAAGGCATTGAAGAGACATTCGACCAGTGGTACAACGATATTGATGAGATGGTTAAATCTGGTCAACTGAGCGAGGACGACGCCCGTCAGATGCTTGATTCGATGCTAGAATCCGGTATTTCTGGTATCAATGCAGTGCGCCAAGAGTATGCAACTCAACGAGAACTGGCAGACCATGAAGAAGTACAGCGTCATTTAGAGAATAAAGAAACCAATATCGTGGACGATTTCAATGGCGAAACCAACATCAATAGCAAAACCGGCAAAGAGCGTACATTTAGCGAATGGGATATTCATCCCAGAATGGCGAACGAAACTGCCCGAGAGTTTGGTAACCGCGAGATTGATCGCAATGACATAACTGTACTGACAGAATACATCCCAATGCTTCAGGATGAAGACGCGAAGCATTATAGTCAAAGAATTGCTAAATTACACGAGGCGTACCCACGCGCGAATGGTGAGACTTCCGCAGATTATCGAAACCGTATCAATGAAGCCAATAGTAGTAATGAACTTCTATTTACTCTTGTCAATCGCACGATAGATTCAGATAGCCCAGTTGCCAAGCAACTTTTAGACGATCTTAATAATATCGAAGACATGCAAAAAGCTGGACGATTTGATAAGAATCGTAAAGAACAACTTCAACGCGAAGTTCTAGGAAAAGCAATTAGCGAAAACTGGAAAAACGAGCAACAACAAGAAAAGGCTAATATGCGTGCACGAGCCGCAGAAAGATTGGAACTAAAGCAGCACGAAATAGTACAAAATCATCTAGGGGAGATGGAAAAAGGTGCGGTGGAGGATTATAGTGGTGAGACCAATATAAATGACAAAACCGGCAAAGAGCGTACATTTAGCGAATGGGATATTCATCCCAGAATGGCGAACGAAACTGCTCGGGAATTTGGCGATCGACAGGCCAAACGAAACGATATGACTATCTTAGCTGAATTTGTTCCACGAGATACTGACCCTAACCTGACAAGTGCCGAAAGTGCAAAATTATACAGTGAAAAAGTGGAAGCATTTAGAGACAAATTCCCCCGCAATGAAGGCGAGTCACTGAATGACTATCGTAATCGTATTAGGGGACTTGCCGAAAATGGCTCTCTGGTATTAACGAGCGAAGAACCAGAATCCACTCAAGAATTACCAGTAACACCACCAGAACCAGCCCCGGTCCCACCAACGCCGAAAAGACGCGGTCCTCTTGGTCGAATCATGTCCTTCTTTGGTAGGCGACGCAACAAAAATAATAAAGTGGCTTAACAAAAAGCTCCACCAATGGTGGAGCTTTAAGACGAATAGATAAATTATTTACTCGATTTTTTCTCGGCACGTGCCTTTGGGGACTCAATTAAGCCTTTCTTCTTCAAAGTGCGTAGCGCAGAAGTAGAAACGTTAGCCTTAATCTTTTGTCCGTTAATCACCAAAGTTCGCTTGCTTACATTCGGCTTAAATACCTTGCGAGTGTGCCTCTGCGAGAAGGAAACATTGTGACCGTACATCTTGCCTTTACCAGTAATTTCACAAATCGCCATCTTATTTCTCCTTCACTGTAGTTACAATTGCTTTAAACGCTTCAGGATTATTTACGGCGAGATCAGCCAGTACCTTGCGGTCAAGATTGATGTTCTTAGCCTTCATACCAGCAATCAGTTGCGAGTAGGAAAGACCAAGTTCTCTTGATGCGTTATTGATACGGGTAATCCAAAGCGCCCTTAAATCACGCTTGCGATTGCGACGATCTCTGTAGCTATATTGTAAAGCCTTAATTACTCCCTGCTTACCAAGTCGGAAACTCCGACGGCGGTAATGTTGCATACCCTTGGCAGCAGCCAATGTCTTCTTATGTTTCGCGTGTGCCGCGACTCCTCTTTTAACTCTCATAATTAAACCCCCAACGCTTTCTTAATATTTTTATTGATTTTGCCATTAATGGTCGCAGCAGTCTTCATGTTGCGCTTCCTGGCCTTAGATTTCTTTGCGAGAATATGATTCCCGAACGCTCGTTCACGGACGAGCTTACCGCTACCAGTGATTTTAATCCTTTTAGCGGTACCTTTATGCGTCTTTAGCTTCGGCATAATTATTCCTTTCGTTTAAGTTGATATCTAAAGTACCACCAGGGAACCATGGAAGCAGGAAAATACTTCTTCTGTATTCGTACTGGTTATTTCTTGCGGACCTGCGTAGACAGGTTCCGGCCGCTCATCTGCATCTTGCCTTCAGTTACGATGTCATCACCAAGCAGGGAAATCACCTTGTTTAAAAGTTCGTTCCCAATCTCTTTGTGAGCCATCTCGCGACCCTTGAAAACAATCATGATTTTCACCCGGTCACCATCATCGAGAAAACTACGCATCTTGCGGACTTTGATATTAAGGTCGTTATCTGAAATCTTGAGACCAATCTTCATCTGCTTTAGCTCAGATTGCTTTTCGCGAGCCTTTTTGCGATTCTTGGCATCTTCCTTCATTTTTTGATACTGGAACTTACCCCAGTCAATAATCTTAACAACCGGTGGATTGGCGTTAGCGGCAATTTCCACTAAATCCACTCCCTGTTGATTCGCTAGAAGTTGGGCATCACGACTAGACATAATGCCTAGCTGCTCCCCATTAGAACCTATAACGCGAACCTCTGGATAACGAATTTCTCCGTTTAACCTGGTCCGTGAATTGTTTTTGATAGTATTCCTTTCTTCTCTTGAATTAACCTGTAGACAATTATACATTATCTCCTCCTAAAAGTCAACGCTTCGGCTAGGTGTTTTTCGAGAATTATGTCGGAACTTTCTAAGTCGGCAATTGTTTGTGCAACCTTGATCGTTTTAAAATACGACCTAGCTGACAAATTTATACGCTCCGAAGCACTAGCTAATAATCTTTCCGCCGCCGGCTCCAGTTTTAATAGCTGTGAAACTTGGAATGAGGAAAGGGAACTATTGTATACTCCATCTTGCCCGTAGCGTGCCTTTTGACGCGTAACTGCCTCTGTTATGGTATTTTTTACAACAGTATGTTCGTTGTCTGTCGCCGGCAATTCTTTGCGTAAATCCTCATTATCCACCTTTTGTACCTCGATGTTCATATCAATTCGATCAAACAATGGTCCAGATAGCTTTTTCTGGTAGTTTTGAATCTGAGTTTCGGTGCATTTGCATTCGTGCGTCTCATCTCCCAAATATCCGCAAGGGCAAGGATTCATTGTTGCTACTAACATGAAATCGGCTGGATAAATTGTCTTGCGACCGGCTCTCGAAATTGCAATTTCTTTATCCTCTAGTGGCTGACGAAGTGCTTCAAGCACCGAGCGCGGGAATTCCGGTATTTCATCCAGGAACAAAATACCCTTATGGGCTAATGATATTTCGCCTGGGCCGGTTGCTCCACCTATTAGGGAGGTCATGCTGGCGCTATGATGGGGGTTTCGGAATGGTCTTTCTCGTACGACCTCATCATTAGTTTGACCCGCAATCGAATAAAGCTTCGTGATCTCTACCGTTTCTTGCGATGTTAACTCTGGTAAAAGGTTAATCGCCGCCCTTGCAAGTAGTGTTTTTCCAGCTCCAGGCGGCCCCGAAATTAAAATATTGTGATGCCCAGCAATTGCTATTTCGATGGCGCGTTTTGCCAAAACTTGCCCACGAATGTGGTCCAAAATCGGCCCATTATGTCCATTCTGAGATGGTTTTATTGACGAATCTACATTAGTTTGCGTCTGTAATTCTAATTGCCCCTTCAGCGCCAAATACAAGCTTTGCAGAGATTCTACACCGTAAATTGTAATTCCAGACACTAACGAAGCCTGTGCTAGATTCCTAATTGGCAAGTATATTTCCTTATAGCCAGCTTTCTTTGCGGACTCTACGATATTAATAATTCCTTTAATGGGCTTCACTTCACCATTGAGTGAAAGTTCTCCTACAAAGGCTTTACCCTCAATATCGCTACGTATCAACTGTCCAGAGAGTAGTAATACTGAAAGTGCAATCGGTAAGTCTAAGTATGCACCATCTTTTTGTAGTTCGGCGGGTGCGAGATTAATAGTAACTTTTTTGTCAGGAAAGAAGAAGCCCGAGTTTACAATCGCACTACGTACACGTTCTTTAGCTTCACAGACCGTCTTATTTGCCATTCCGACAATGCCGAAAGCTGGTAGCCCACGATTCATATCGCCTTCGACTTCAACCAGCTTTCCCTCGAAGCCATACGGCACCATTGAATGAATATTTGCTATCATGCGGTTCTTGTAGCACGGCGGCAAAAAAATTACAACCCCCACGAAGAAAAAAACTCGAATTAAGGCCAGTATTTTACGAGATTTACAGGAGTGGAACTGATAAAAAGATTTAATAAAAAGAATTTCACCCCTATATACATAAACGTAATAGGGAATCCTTGTGGAAAACTCGTCAAAAATGAACAAAAAAAGTATGAAAAATCTATTGACACAAGCGTTTTTGTGCGTTATTATAGAGATAGCTTTTGAATAAAAAAATTATTCAAAAGGTCAAAA
>JAZTZQ010000050.1:0-9910 GCA_045637565.1 Candidatus Nanosyncoccus sp.
TAAATAAAGAAAACCAACAAAATGATGAATTGTCGCGTAGGATTACGGCTGACCTCAGAGCAAGAGCTGTGGCTGCCGAAGATGGTGACGTGGACATGGTCGAAGATGCAAGATACTTGAATGATCTTCAGAAGACGAGTAGGTTCGGATGGATATGGATTGTGTTAATAGTTCTTGCGATTTTGTCGCTGATCTCGATAATATTTCTATAAAAGGTTAAGTTTGTTATATAATATATAGTATGGTACAAGAACACGATCCTTATGAAGAGATGCTAGAAGGGGCTAAGGAGGACATCCGCCCTTCGCTGCCTGGTGATCAAAGTCGAAAGAAGGAGAAAGCAGCTGAGAAAAAGGCCGAGGCAGAGTCGGCGAAGTCTGAGTTGCAAGCGGCGGAATCAAATGCAAGTGGTGGTCTTTATAAAAACGGCGCTTCGGCGGAAGAAGAGAATGAAGGTGGAAATGGATTTCGTTTTACTGGTAGTGGTGCGAGTGGTGGTAAGAAGAAGGGGTTATTGGGCGGTAAATTCAAAATAGGGAGGACGGCCGTCATCGGTATTGGCTTTATAATTGCAATATTTGCAGTTGGCGCCGTGATGCTTAGTACGCCGATTTTTACGATTGGGCATTTGGATTTTAATTTGATGGATGCGCTTGGGTTTACGAAAACGTCTGGGATTTTGCAAAAACTAGCAACGCGTATTATTCAGAAAAAGCTTTCCAAGGGTGAAGTCCCGTCGGCTTTGGCGGGAGACTTGGCCGAACACGGTATTAATGTGGGACAGGTGACGGCGAGTGGTGATTTTGTAAGAACTGATGTGTATATTGCAGATGTGGATAAATTAAAAGACGTAGCGACTTTGGGACATTATGAAGTAACACCCAGTGAGGGCGAATTGGCGGTATTGTATGATGGTAAAGTGATTATGGCGGATGATTTCGTAGCAACGGTTGAGTCTAATATGAAAATGTTTGCGGATTATACGGAGGCACTGGATATTTCAGCGAAGTATTATTATAGTGACGAAGTGAGTGAAATCTATAATGAGATGGGGTTGTCGCGAAGTATCTTTGCGGATTGGGTAGATAGTGGCGACGAGGAAAAGAATGCCGAAAACTTCAATACCATGATGGAGGATTCTTTGAACAATAATTCTACTTTGGTGCTTAGTCCATTATTGGATGCTTCAAGTGACGATTCGACTAGTAGGGTACGTAGTAGGAGCAGATTGATATCACCTGCGCCAGTAGAAAGCCCGGATGATTTATATGTCGATCCTGGTGCCGGTAGTCCACCAAATAGTCAAATTGTTAGACCTTCAACTACGGATGTCACTGGCGATAGTGATAGTGGTGATGTCGCAGATGATAGTGGTAGTAATACAGCGGATGATTCTGTTAATGAGGTAGAGTTAGACATTTCTGATAAAGAAGATGCGGCTGAGGTTATAAGCAGTCTTTCTTCTGAGGTTACTGACTATGACCAGAATATTGCTACTTCTAAAGCGGCTCATTTGTTAAATGCTGCTATATCGGCTGGTGAACCATATTTGGCAGCTAGCGCATTTGTGGGGATAGAATCACCGATTCAGCAGGCTAGAATTGAGGGTACTGGTCCGATTAACGAACTAATGAACATGCTTAATGCAGAATCTAGTATAACGTACATTGATGTTAATACTGGAAAAACCGAGACTAAGAAGCAATCTATTTTGACGACGGGCAATTTTGTAGCAGCAGTGTCTGCTGGAAAGTTTTCGACTAATGAAGCTGCGAATTTTGCGAGAGACCGAGGACTGATTGCAACCAAGATGGGTAACGATGAAATCATTAAGGACACAACAGTATCGACTGATGGCCAAAAAGAGTCTAATATTCTGATGTCGATTATTGGCGGATCGCAGGCGAATCAAGACGAACTAGCTGTTTTGAATGATAGCATCGAGATGGCGATGATAAAGAAAAACTCAGAGTTGATAACCAGCCAGGTGGGCGGTAATAGGATAGTTGAAGGCGGCTCTTTTCTGTCTAATATGATTAATGCTCATGTGATTGCGGCGATGTCGTCCGATGAGGCGACGATTACGTCATATAATCGAGAAGCTAGGACGGAGATGGCGAGAATGGCAGCGGCGGAAAGGGCAACTAAGAGTCCATTTGATGTTTCGTCCCCTTATACCTTTATGGGGAGCGTTGCACATGGTTTTGCCAATGCAATGATTCGAAGTGGAGGTAGTGGTGGTATGATTGCAAATTCAATCAGCACTGTAGCAAACCTAACCGATGATTCGGCGAAAGGTCTCTTGGGCTCGGTAATGGCGGATGGTGAGGATGATACGGATTACGGAACTACTTATGGAGATTATTGCGATACCGTACAATCAATAGGTACTGAAGGCGATATATACTGTACGGCACATGGAGTAATTAGTACTGGATACATGGATTATGATGATGAGGATTGGAACAATGCTTTAGGTGATAATTTGGATGATTCGGGCAATATAAATGAAACTGGGCAACTTAGCGATTTTATTGCGAGCGGGATGGATAGATGGGCTACAGTTGGGGTTGAAAGCGTGGAAGTTTGTGATAATTGGCGGAGAAAGCATAGTGATCCTTTGAGTGATTTACTATCAAAACTGTTGAAAAGATACAATACTTGTAAAGGTATTGAAGAGGGTGTTGGTACTGGAGCAAAGTTTGCGTTTATTGGTGAGCATGCTGAACAGGCGAAACTGTTTGCTGGTTATGTATTATACGATGAAGTTTCTTCGTTACTTGATGATAGTGTAAGTAAGGTGACAGCGTATAGAGAGAAGTATTATAAGGAGCATCCGCTTGACAATTCGCGGGCAGGGAAGATTGCGCGGATTTCGGGGATGACGAAGCAGGAAGCGGAAGTGGCGCTGGCGTATGCGGATTACTTGACGTTTGTTGCAAGATATAATCCAGCGGAACGATATGCGTTTGGGGTGGAATTGATGCCGACAGGGTCGCGGGAACCGTTGGTGGAGCATGCGAGCCAAGTGGCGGTGGAACTCTATGTGATGTGGCATGGTCGGACGGAATATGACGACTTGCGTACGCGTATACGTGTGGCGTAGAATTGCAGATTGCTTTAGTATCGGAGTTTAAAGAACCAGAGGGTTGTGGTGCGAGCGTTTGAGCGGGACGATGTTTGATGATTTTGGCGTTTGGGAGTATAATATATACAATATGGTAGAGATAGAGCAGCTAAAACAAGAATTAAAAAAGATTAATGCTGAGGCGGCCAAGATTCGGGAACTTGCGGTAGAGAAGCGGGCGGAATTTGGGCGACAGATTAATGCTCGGCGACAGGAAGTGCTTGGTAAAATTGCACAGGCGCAGAAGGCATTGCTTGATGTTGACGCGGAACCGATTGATGTGACAGCGTGGTCGGGTGTGAATGAGTCGCTACCCGAGTTCTATCCGGCAGAAATGGGGTCTTGTCATCCGTTGATGACGGAGCTTGAGAGGGTGTGCGATATTTACCAGTTGATGGGGTTTGACGTGGTGGAAGCCAGACAGCTTGATGATGAATTTCATATGTTTGATGCGTTGAATTTTCCGAAAGAACATCCGGCGCGTGATGGGTATGATACCTTTCGGACGGAAGAGGGATTAATTCCACCGGCACATACTTCGACGATGCAACATCGCGTGTTGAAACAGTACAAGAAACAACTCGATGAGACTGGGCGGCTTGCGGTAGTGGTACCAGGTCGGGTGTATCGCAATGAAGATGTGGACGCGACACACGAGCATACTTTTTATCAGTGTGAGGGTGTGTACGTGTCGCGGGATTGTAACTTGGGGCAGATGCTAGGGATTCTGAGAGAGTTCTTTGAGAAATATTATGAACAGAAGCTAAACATTCGGACGCAACCGGGGTATTTCCCGTTTACGGAGCCATCACTTGAATTTATGATTGAAAAACCGCAGGGACTGGGTGGTAAGAAAGGAGATTTCCTGGAGATGCTGGGATGCGGTATGATTCATCCGAATGTATTGAAGATGGCTGGGATTAATCCTGAAGATTATCATGGGTTTGCTTGGGGTGGTGGGATTGATAGATTAGTGATGCTTCGATATGGATTGTCGGATGTGAGACATTTTGAGAGTGGTAATCTTAATTTCTTAAGAGAGTTTAAATAGGAAGGAGTGGCGGATGAAGATTTCGTTAAACTGGCTTAAAAAATACGTTGAAATTCCGGAGACGGTATCGAATGAGGAGTTGATTCGGCTGATTGGTGCGCGCTTGGTTGAGGTGGAGGGGGTGATCGATGAGACGCATAAATATGACAATATATATGTAGTACGAGTGGAATCCTGCGAGAAGATTCCGGAGACGCATCTCACGCGATGCTTAATTAGTGCAGGTCAGGCTCTTACGGGGGACGGGTCGCTCGCGCCTGTCGTCACAGGGCTCGCACCCTCAACCTCGGTCGTGACCTCCGGAAGCCCCCTTAAAGAGCCTGACCCTGCACTGATTCAGGTCGTGTGTGGTGCGCCGAATGTGCACGAAGGGATGCTGGCAGTATGGATTGCGCCGGGTGCGGTGGTGCCGGCGTCGGTGCATGAGGATGCGCCGTTTGTGATTGGTAAGCGTAAGATGCGTGGCTTCGAATCGAGTGGAATGCTGGCGGGAGCGGACGAACTCGATTTTGATGATAGGCACGAGAAGATTGTGGAGATTGACCCGGAGATGGCAAAGCCTGGTGATTTGTTGGCAGATGTGTTTGAGCTTAGGGATTTGGTACTTGAAATTGAGAACAAATCGCTGACGCATCGGCCGGATTGTTTTGGTATGATTGGATTTGCACGAGAAGTGGCGGGGGTTTTGGGACTGGAATTTAAAGAACCGGAGTTTTTGTTCCATGAGACTGTGTTCCCGGAAGGGGTCTTGGTAAAAACGCAGACCGGAATGCAGAGCAAAGATAATACTATTGACATTAAAATATCTGATACTGGGATTTGCTCGCGTTATACGGGCGCGTTACTGAAGGTGACTGAAGCTACCGCTGAAGAGAAATATTTATCTTCTGTTCAGATTGACTTAGCTAAGGCCGGGATGGTGACTAGGTCAAAGATTGTGGATGTGACGAATTATTTGATGCTACTAACTGGACAACCTTTGCATGCTTTTGATGCGGATAAGTTTGTGACGGTGGGTGGTGTTGACCATCCTGTGATTAATGTACGTTTGGCTAGTAAAGGCGAGAAGTTGGTTTTGCTTGATGATACGGAAGTGGAGCTGAATGAAAACGATATTATAATCTGTTCGAATGAGGTACCAGTGGCGCTAGCGGGAGCGATGGGTGGGAAATCGACAATGATTGATGAAGATACGAAAAATGTGATACTTGAGTCGGCATCGTTTAGCCTTTATAATTTACGTAAGACACAGATGGCACATGGGATTTTCTCGGAAGCGATTACTAGGTTTACCAAGGGGGTACCGGCAGGAGGATCATTCAATGTGCTAGCGGAAGCAGTGAAAGAAATGGGAACAAAGCCGATTGCGTTAAATGATTATTGTCCAAAGAATCACGAGAATACTGTTGTAAAAATTACAATAACTGAGATTAATGAGTTGTTAGGGGTTACCTATGACGATGCTTTGATTATGAAAACCCTACAAAATGTCGGATTTGTTGTGGAGAGTAAGAATGGGCAACTCGAAGTAAAAGCTCCTTATTGGCGGACGGATATTCATATTAAAGAAGACGTGATTGAAGAAGTGGGGCGGTTGCTTGGCTATGACAATATTGAACCAACGTTGCCACTACATGCGACGGCGGAACATAATAAACTGTTTGAGTTAAAGAAGCAGATTCGTCGGATAATGTCAAAGTATGGTGCGAATGAAGTATTGACTTATTCGTTTGTGAATGGAAGGTTGATTGAAAAAGCCAATCAAGATGTGAAGAATTCGTATAAAATTGTGAATTCAATTTCGCCAGATTTGCAGTTTATTAGACAATCAATTGTGCCGAGTTTGCTTGACAGGGCCTACGTGAATCAAAAATTGCCAGTTGATAAGTTTGCGATGTTTGAAATAAACGAAGTTTACAGCAAGGCTTGGGGGCAAAATGATGAGAACGTACCTAACGGTAAAGTATCGCTTGGATGTGTGCTGGCGGAGCGGAAGAATAATAACACGGCTTTTTATCAGGCGAAAAAATATGTGGCACAATTATTCGAAGAGTTGAATATTTCGGTGGAATTTGTTCCGCACCGCTGTAAAAGTGAAGTAGCAATGCCGTTTGAACCAGTGCGGACGGCGGATATTATGCTTGGTGATGAGTGTGTTGGTGTAGTGGGGGAATTCAGGAATTCGGTGAGGAATGAGTTTAAATTGGCACCGTATCTTGCAGGATTTGAGATTGTGGATTTGAATGGGTTGTTATCAAAGCTTGGTGGGGCAAGGAAGATTCAGTTTGGACTTATTAAGACGGAAGATTTGACGGTAACTACGGACAAATCTTATGCAGAAATCCTGCGTGAAGTGGAGACGAAATATCCTGACGCTAAGATTTCGCCACTTTCAATTTATCAGGCTCCTGGGCAAAAAACGAAGAATATTTCGTTTAGAATTCAAACTTGGCAATAGAATCGATATATTTATTTGCGAATTTGTAATGGTTATGCTAATATAGTTAGTATGATATTGCTCGATTCAGTAACCAAACAATATCCGGGCGATGCAGAACCGGCACTTGATTCGGTGTCACTTCATATTGAGCCGAATGAATTTGTGTTTTTGGTAGGAAAGTCGGGCGCGGGGAAATCTTCGCTAATTAAAATGATTACGAAAGAAGAAATCCCGGATTCGGGCAAGATTATTGTAGGTGGAATTGATCTCGATTATGTAAAGAAGCGTCATATTCCGGGTTATCGACGAAGGCTTGGGGTGGTGTTTCAGGATTTTAAACTATTGCCGCGGCGGACAGTGTATGAAAATGTGGCGTTTGCACTGGAAATTGCTGGGATGAGTGGCAAGGAGATTCGTAAGACGGTGCCGAAGGTACTTGAACTGGTGGATTTGTTGGATCAGGCGAAGAAGTTTCCGGCACAACTATCTGGTGGTCAGCAGCAGCGGGTGTCGATTGCGCGGTCGGTGGCGCGGCAGCCGAAGATTTTGATAGCAGACGAGCCGACGGCGAATCTGGATAAGTTGACTACGGCGGAGATTATTGCTCTGCTTAAGAAAATTAATGATTTTGGTACGACGGTACTGGTGTCGACACACGATGAGAGTGTAGTGAATACTTTGCAAAAGCGCGTGATTACGCTAAAAGATGGCAAAGTCGTGAATGACCAGAAGGCGAATGGTATATATAAGCTTGATGCTACACCAATGCCGAAGGCTCCGGCTAGACAAATGCAGGTGCCTGGGCATGCTTTGCGTCCAAAACCGGTAGTAGTTACGACGAAGCCGGCTACTCAGCAGGTAGCTTCGCGTCCGGTAGCAACGGCTACAAAGTCTACGGTGTCACAGCAGCAGGTGGTTACACCAAAGCGTCCGATGATTATAAAGTCTGCTAATGCTAAGAATAAGAGGAAGGTGATTTAATGGCTGATACAGAAAAGAAAGAAGCAAAGAAGCTAAAGAAAGTTTCGAAAAAAAGCTTGCGTTCGATGCAGAAGAATCATCAGCGGCATGCTTTGAGAACAAGTGCGCGAATTGTGAAATACGGTACTAAAGGTTTTACGCGAAATATTTGGCTATCGACGGCAGCAACGGCGGTAATGTCGATTACTTTGATTATTCTATTTGTGACAGTGGTGGCTAGTGTGATTTTGACAAGTACAGCGGATATGATGAAGGATAAAATCGATATTACGATTTATTATAAGCCAAATACTAGCGAGGAGGTACTAACGAGACTGACGGAGCGCATTAAGGAGGATCCGAATATTAAGAGCGTAGTGACATCTTCATCGGAGACGGAATATAAGAAATTCTTGGAGGAAAACAAGACGAGTGACGAAATTTTGAATGTGCTCGATGCCGATATGGAAAAAATGATGATAGATAAAATGCAAGCGACAATGCGAATAAAAGTGCATGACGTGGATAATCTTGATAGTGTGAAAACAATTGTGGAGGAGGATAAATTGTTTGCTGAATACACCGATAAGGATAAGGCGCCGACTTACGATGTAAATCGAGCAGAAATTGCAACGATTACCTCGTGGGCAAGGATTGCGAGAACGGGTGGAATTGTACTGGCGGTGGTGTTTTTGGTCATATCGGTACTGATAATTTTTTCAACAATTCGGATGGCGATTTTCTCGCGACGAGAAGAGATATATATGATGAAATTAGTAGGGGCGGATAAACGTTTTATTCGTGGACCGTTTTTGGTGGAAGCGGAGATTTGTGGTATTATTGCCGGGATTGTAGCGGGGTCGGTTTCGTATTTTGGGTTTAAATTTGTAGCGCCGAAGTTGCAAGGATATGGCATAAGTGTGGCGCAAATTGAAGACGTGCTTGATTCGAACAAGCTGATATTAGTGTTTTTGGCGTTTATTGTGATTGGAATATTGATAGGGCGGATTTCGGCAAGACTAGCAGTGTCCCGATATCTTAATAAAGCTTAGTTGATTTCAGAATAATAGTTGATTTTTGAAAAATGTGTTATAATAAGTTTATGGTTAAAACGAAAATAAAAAGAATGATGAATTGGTGCTTGGTGGGTTTGATGGCTATGTCGGTTATGTTAGGCGCTGCTGTAACACCTGCGGCCGTGAGTGCGATTTCGAAGGCTTGCCAGAATTCGCCGGAATGTCTAGCGGCGGTGGAGAAGGAAAAAGAAGCTAATAAAAATGCTGCAACAGCGGCGAGCACGGCGAATCTGTATCAGGCGAAGGTAAGCGAAATGTCGGCAGAAATAGCCCGCAAGGAAAGTGAGATTATTCAGACGACTATGGACATTAAGGCGTTGAAAGGCGAGATTGCTAAAACGGAAACGAAGCTATTAGAGGAGCAGGAAGCGTTAGCGGAGCTATTAATTAATATGCATTTCGAATCTGATGCGGAACCGATTAAAATACTAGCAGGTGCGACTTCGATTTCGGATTTGGCGGAGAAGGCGGCACGTGAGGAAGTAGTGAAAGAGCAGATTAGCGCTTCGGCGGCGGCGGTACGTAGGGCTAAGGAAAAGTTAGAGGCTGATAAGGCGGAAGTGGAAGCTTTGCTTGAGCAGCAGGAAGCGGCTAAGGTGGCAATGACCGAAAAACGCACTGAGCAGCAACGTTTGGTGGAGAAGTTTGAAAATGACGCAGAGGCATATGAAGCCGAAGCAAAAGCGGCACAAGAAGCTCAACGTGCAGCCGAAAAAGCCGAGCAGGAAGCTCATCCAGAACGGTATCGCGGTACGGCTTATTCGGGCGCAAATACATATCCATGGCAAAGTGATTGTCCGGATAAACAGGATTTCTACATGACATATCAAGATGGTTATGCGCTAGGTGGGTATGTGTGTGAATGTGTTAGTTATACTGGTTGGAAAGCATATGAGTTCTATGGGCTGTACTTATCGTGGGGAAATGCGTATTCATGGGATGATGGAGCGAGGGCGGCTGGATATGTGGTAGATCATAATCCGGAGCCGAATACAATTGGTCAGGTAGATGGGTATCCGTATGGGCATGTGTTCTGGGTTGAAAGTGTAAACGAGGACGGCTCTATTAATGTGACGGAATATAATAATGCATATGCGACTTTGCTGTACTCGGGTGATATGCATTATGGTGATTTTGGGGCGAGGACGATTGGTGCGGGGGATTTGTGGCAGTATAACTTTATACATTTGAAGTAATGGTTTGTTTTCTGAAAATCGTCTTGTAATCCACTAGACTCTTATTTCATAGCAGGACTG
>JAZTZQ010000051.1:0-11616 GCA_045637565.1 Candidatus Nanosyncoccus sp.
AGGGTGGTTTTACCGATGCCGTTTTCGTAGTCACTACCAGTTGCTCCAGAATAAGTACCAGGATCTAGTGTAGCAGTATGAGAAGTATTCTCGCCAGTCATAGTGCAGGCGATGGGGACAGTGAGGCGGACTTGGTCTATGACTTCAGTGTCAGCGGAAGCTTTAGTAGAAGCAAGAGCTATACCACTAAGTAGAGTTATAGTTAATAATAGTGTAATTAGTTTAGTTTCGTGCATGATGCTCATGGTTATAATTATATAGTACTACGACTCGAAGTCAAGAAAAATTTCGAGGGGGTTGTAAAATCTATATTAGTATGTTTAGATTTAGCTGGGTTGGCTTCGGTGTTTAGTGAAGAAGTGGCGGTGAAATAGCCACAGCACAAGTTACCAGAAAGCTTGCGCGGGTGTGGAGCTTCATTAAACAACTATGCTAGGCGTGTCAGAAGTTCGGAAAGGAGAAAGATGAGTATAAAGTTCTCGTTCTGGCGGATTCGGATTACTGTAAAACTCTCATTACGGCGAGGAAGCCGAAGAAAAAAATCTAGCCGGCATTAGACTGGCTAGATCCAAACCATTGGAATATAAAACCTAGCATTATATTCCTTATGATTACATTGTAATACACAAGATGGAAATCGTCAATAAGAACGTAAGAGTTTTGTAGCTGAGAATATCGTGACTCATGCTAAAGCCGAAACTTAAAAAGTTCTATTAGAGTTCGCCCCAAGTGTGGCCGGAAGTGACGTCGACGACGAGTTTGACGCCGAGCTCGGGGGCGACGGACTCCATGTTTTGTTTGAGGATAGTTGCGACTTCGTCTTGTTGCGAGGCGTCACATTCGACGATGAGAGAGTCGTGGACTTGCATGACGAGGTCGGCGCCTTTTGGAAGAGCGCGGTCAACATTAAGCATGGCACGTTTCATAAGGTCGGCTTCGGTGCCCTGGATGGGCATATTCTCAGCAGCACGCTCGGCGGCTTGGCGGATGACGAAGTTGCTGGATTTGACATCTGGGGTGGGACGGCGGCGGCCGTAGTAGGTTTCAACAAAGCCTTGTTCCCTGGCCTGCTTCAGGGTGTTTTCCATATATTTCATGATGGGGGCGCGAAGTTCGCGGTAGCTATCCATGAACTTCTTGGCGTCGGCGAAACTCATGTGAGTGGCTTCGGCGAGACCGTTGATACTCATGCCGTAGATGATGCCGAAATTGATGGCCTTGGCGGCGCGGCGTTGAGTTTTGGTGACTTGGTCTAACGGGATGTTGAAAGCCTCAGCGGCGGTCTTGGTATGGATATCGACACCGTTATTGAAATCGTCTATAAGGGGTTGATCGCCGGCTAGAACTGCAGCGAGGCGGAGTTCGAACTGAGAGTAGTCGGCAGAGACGAAGATTTTACCTGCTGGTGCGATGAAGCCTTGGCGGATACGTTTGCCTTCTTCGGTACGGACTGGGATGTTTTGAAGGTTCGGGTCTTTGGAACTAAGGCGTCCAGTGGCGGTGACGTTCTGAGTGAAGGTGGTATGGATGCGGTCGTGATTGTCGGCAAGGGTCGGAATAGGGGTAATGTAAGTACTGAGGAGCTTTGCAGCTTCGCGGTATTCGATGATTTTATTGATGATGGGGTGTTCGTTTTTAAGCTTATCAAGCTCTTTGGCGCCGGTGGAATAGCCGCGAGTGGTTTTTTTGATACCTTTGACAGGGAGAGCGAGTTTTGTGAAGAGGATTTCGGAAAGCTGGACAGGTGAATTGACGTTGAAATTTGCGCCGGCGAGATTTTGAACGTCACGCTCGAGCTTGGCGACTTCTTTAGTATATTCGGTTTGAAGCTTGGTGAAGTAGGCGCGGTCGATGAGCATGCCTTTGTCTTCCATTTTGTAAAGAACCGGGATGAGGGGGAGGTCGAAACTCGTGTAGATGTCGTAGAGTCGAGGGTAATGTTGAAATTCGGCGAATTGAGCTTGGCATTCTTCCTCAGGAACGGCGAGGCGAGGTACTTCCCTGGCGAGGGGGTTTAACAGGAAGGCGGCTTGGCCGAGATCCCAGAACGATTCGCCTGCCAAAATCCGCTTCGCGACGTCCTTGTTGTCATGCATCAATTGCTTAATGTCCCAATCGACTATCGCTTTTTCAAAATCTGGAATAACGCTTTTTCGGAACACTCCCTCAGGCCCGTCGTTACGGGCTTCGGTCGCTCCGCGTTCGCCACGTCGGCGAACATGCTCCTCAAAAGCATTATTCCCAGATTTTGAATTATCGTTGTCTCCTGATTCGTGAAGGTGACTACCTGATGATATCGTTGACTCCGGGGCAATGCGGAGCGCGGCAGCGCGAGAGTTAGCGCCGTCCGCCCGTGGCGACGGGCCGGACGGACGCGGCCCCGGAGTTAATGATATCTCAGGTAGGTTTTTTGCGAGTTTGCGGATGAGGGAGTTGAATTCGAGTTTCTTGAGACCGGCAATGACTTGGTCGTGATTGAAGTGGAAGTCGGGGAGGGCGGCGAGACTCACAGGGGCGTCGAACATGATTTTGGCGAGCCTTCTTGACATGTAGGCGGAGTCGCGGCCGGCTTCGAGCTTGGTTTTGGTGGAGCCTTTAATGTTATCTAGATGAGCATAGATGCTATCAAGGTCTTGGTAATCGTTTAAGAGTTTGGCGGCGGTTTTTTCGCCGATGCCGGGGACGCCGGGGATGTTGTCGGAAGAGTCGCCCTTTAAGGATTTGAGGTCGAGGAATTGGGATTTCTTAATGCCATATTTGGCTTCGATTTCGGCGATGTCGATTTGTTCGATGTTGGTGAAACCTTTCAAGATGCGCCACATGTGGGTGTTTTCGTCGACGATTTGGAGCATATCGAGGTCGGAGGAGATGATGTAGGTCTCCCAGTCGCCGGCGGCGTCGGCTTGGTGGCTCAGAGTACCGATGATGTCGTCGGCTTCATAGTCGGGCAGCTCGACGAAATTCCAGCCGAGGTCATGGATGAGCTCTTCGAGCAATGGGATTTGCGTGTAGAAATCTTCGCCGGGTTTGACGCGACCGGCTTTGTAGGCTTCGTAAATAGCACGGCGCTTAGACGTGGATGACTTTGAATCCCAGGCGACGACAACTTTAGTGGGGTCGAGTTTTTTCACGATTTCCATGGCGATGGCGGCGAAGCCGTAGACACCGCCGGTGGGAGTGCCGTCGGAGAGGCTGAGGGCGCCCATGGCGTAGTAGCCGCGGTAGAAGACGGATTTGCCATCGATAAGTACGAGTCGTTTCATGTTATAGTCCTATGTATTCGCGGCCGATTTTGCGCGAAATTAATGATTTGATAGTGGCGAGGATTCTGGGCTTCTCGCTGCAAGCGCCGAGTTCGCAAAGCTCCATGGTTTCATCGTCATATTTGAGTGATATAGTGTTGATGCTATCGTAGATAAGAACTGAGCGATTGACTCCTTCGTCGGTGATACCTTCGTCTTCGGCAATGATTTTGTCGTCGTAGACGTAGTAGCGAGTGCGAATGTTGCTGCCTTCGATATAGTTATCAGTAACGGTGAAGCGATATCCTTCCGGGACAGAGGCAGAGACGTCGCCGCTCATCATGGTAATAAAAGAGTAAAGCAGTACACCGATACAAATCGCAGCAAGCGCCCAGAGGCCGTAACGCATCCAATTGCCTTTTTTGTAGGCGACGTTTGAAAGCTTCGCAATGTCGGTCAAAACTCAATCTCCTTTAGAATCTTATCTAGCGCGGCGGTGGCATCGTCAACGGTACCGTTGTTTAAAATATAATAATCAGCTGCGGCAATGGGGCCTCCTTTTTCGAGGTTCTCAATCTCACTACGGTCGCGCTCTCGGATGGCTTTGCCATCGAAGGCGCGGCCGGGGCGCTTAGCAACACGGTCGTAACGGATGTTCTTATCAACTACAACGGCGATGAAGGTAAGGCATTTCGGGAACTTACGTTTTAAAATCTTATATTCGGTCCAGGAATAGACGCCATCTAAGATAATGCGTTTCTGACCGGCATCGATGAGGTCTTTGGACTCTGCGATGACTTGATTCACCACCCAGTCCTTCCCTTCTTTTTCGCGGATTTCTTCACGGAATTTCTTCTCGGATTCACCGTCTTCGGTGCGTTCGATGCCGCGTTTTTCCATTTCTTTATAGATCATACCGCCGAAATAAACTTTCGGGTAGCCTTTGCTGGTTAGATGATCCACTAAAACTGATTTGCCGGAGCCGGACATGCCGACAATGGCGATGATTTTGACGTTATCCATAGTAATAGTATAGCATGAAATAGTAGCAGAAGTATAGGTACTGAGATAATACGGGCGGGTTGACTAAAATGCAGTTATGTGGTATAATTAGGGTATAACTTGCACATTAGCAAAGATAATAGGGGGTAAAAAAAATGAGAAAATGGACTTTGGTAGTAGTTGTGATGGTTGTGCTCTGCATGATGGCATCAGCAGTGACGTACGGTGATGAGAAATACAGTTACAGAGAGTATGAAGACGAGGATTGGGTAGCTATCGACAGTGAGCATGAGGACGAAGATTGGGTGCCTTTGGATTACGAAGATGTCGATTGGGACTATCGTCATCATGAAGACAAGAAGGAAAAGGAGGCCTGGATCGTGATTTATGAAAAGGACGATTTGGTTATACCTGATAGCGATAGCGTAGAAGAGTTGATAGTGTACGATGAAGAAGATAGCTGGATTCCCATCACAGATGATGATGAAGATGAGGAAGGTTATAGTTGGATACCTATCGATGAGGATGAGGATGAGGATGAAGATGAGGATTGGATACCCATCGAAGACGAAGATGATGACGACTGGGTGCCTATTGAGGATGATGATGAGGATGCTGAAGGATATAGTTGGATACCTATCGATGAGGATACCGAAGATTATGACTGGATACCATTTTCTTAAAAGTTTAACCCGAGATGTTGCATCTCGGGTTTTTAAAGTAGTATATGGTATAATAGTGGAATGAGTAGTTTTTTTACTACATCGGAGCCGTTGGACGAAATAATCCAGGAAACGATGAATGGCAAGCAGGTGCTAGATACGAAGCATATTTTGACGGGATGGACAAATATCGTAATTGAAGTGACAACTGATAGCGGAGCGTATTTTTTCAGGTTTCCGAGAAATCCTTTCTGGTCGCGGATGATTGTGAAAGATGCGGCGGTGTGTAATTTCGTGGATGGGAAAACATCATATTATACACCACAGATGAAGCTTTGTTATGATGCGAAGGGGCGGCCGTTTTCAGTACATAAGAAGATTGAAGGATATACGTTGGGGGATAGGATTTATCATTTGTCACACACGGCGATTACGGGCGTGGCGTATGACGCGGCGAAGTTTATCAAGGAGCTATCGGGGATAGATCTCCGCGGTGCGCCAAAGGAAGTGAAGTTTCCTTTGAGTGAATTCTTGCACGAGCTGGATTATGAGCATTATGAGAAACACATCGATGCCGATCATGAATATATTCGTGAGACAGAGGGTGATTCCCTGGTGCATGGGGATTTGAATCTTGGGAATATACTGCTCGATGAGAACGATAAAATGATTGGCGTGATTGATTTTTGCTTCGCGGGAACTGGGAATCCGAATATGGATGTGGCACGAATGGTATCGCGACCGGCGCCGGAGGAGTTTGAAAAGGTGTTCTTGTCGTATTTTGACGATACGGAAGAGATTGCGCGGATGCGAGATGCGTGGAAACATATTGATAATGGCTATGCGGAACACATCCGGGCGAAGTTTCCGGAGATTAATTTGAATCAGCTATGAGGCAATAAAAAAGTTCTTTCTAAAAAGAACTTTTTGGATAAGAGCAGTTGATTCAATTCAGTATCTTATACTCTTTATCCTGTGCTTTGATTATAGCTCTGTCGCTATTTAATGTCAATGATTTTTTTCTTCTTGGTGATTACTTTTAGGCGTTTGATATTTGAACGCTCATTTTTAGTGAATTCTTTTGATCTGGAGATTCCCTTTTCGTCGGCTATTTTTGCGCGGGTCAAATCTAAAATCACGTTTTCAGACTGCCCATTAGTGGCGCGAAGATTGTTTTGGATTGTGTGTTTGCCGCCACCTTGTGGTGATTTTAACTCCCAGCAGATGTTGGTTTTTAAGACATAAAGGTCTGGGGTTTTACTGGATAGCCTGCGGAGAAAAATAATGTCGCTTTTAAAATGATCTGCGACGAATTGCGCAATCTTCTTCTCATGGGGGCGAGGCTCCGATTTGCCGCTTTCTTCAAAATGGACTTTGTACCTATTGCCCATGCACTTCACCATAACACTGTATAAGAATTATTGCAACCCCCGTCACCTACTTTAGGCAAGAACAGCTGGTTTAATTCAATAGTGCTCTTACGATGAATACCGTTCTGGCTCGCTTTGAACTTGCAGGAACGGGGGGCATTATTCCAAAGGGTGGCGCTTAAGAAACACAGGACAACAGAACAATCCGGCGACACGTAAACTACTCTAATCAGCCATCAAGCATCGCATAGAAAGTCCGAGATTGCGACTGGTGAATATGCTCGGGGACACGCTCGTCGGATACACGTACAGGAAGTACATGGCGTTGCTGTCGCGGTACGTAGACGACCACCAGTAGCCGACGCTACCCTGATGACTGCTCTCCGAACTACCGAGGTAGCGGCCAGACAGAGGCGTAGATAGGTTATACTGGAGGCTGTTGGCTTCTGTAGCAGTATCAGTGTATTTTTGAGCTAAAGTGGAGTATTCTCCAGTATTACCACCAGTAGGCATTCTCCAGTTAGCTGGGCAGATGTCTTGTGGTGCGTCAATAATGGTATCTGGTACATCTATGCCTTGTCCACTTGCATAACAGTAAGTACTAGCCGATGCGGCACAGAAATTGTAGTAGATACCTACTTTAGCTTGTCCGTTAGTTGAAGCTGGACCGTAGGATGTGACGAGAGTATCTTTGCTAGCATTATTAATACGTGGCTGGATGTAACTATCATTATTATTGCTGAAGTTTGTTGTTACGTTAGCTACTGCAGTATTACTCCATCCAGCAGTAGTGCTACCACCGTTGAGAAGGTTATTGATGGCTTCCTGAGTAGCATTGGTGTTTGATGCATTCATATTTGCTGCTGTAGTGGAATTGGTTGGGTCTAGAGCTAAGTTGTCTAACATCCAGCAGTTACCATCCTTCAATCTTCCCGCCATGTAGGTAGTGTTGTCTCTTGCGTCTATGAGTGTTTCTGTAGCACCGACGTAGATTTCTTTACATAGTTCTTCTGTACCATCTTGCATTTTATAATGACCAGATAGTTGTGATTTATTTGCATCAGCATAGGCAGCATTAAAGGTCTTACCCCATACTGCATACAAAGTAACAGTATTGTCTATATTTGTGTATGGCGCATTAGCGATAAAGTCTGCTTCGTTAGTGTATAGTGGCTCTTTGGCATCAGCATTAGCATTTGGGTTAGTACTCCAACCTAGGAAGACGTCTTGACCGGTTCTAGTAGTTGGAGTTTGGTAGGTGCCAGAAGTGGCGGTCTTTTCATAAGATGTGATGGTGCCTTGGCCGGTGATTACGGCATAGTAACCCATGGAGGTAGTATTATTAGTATTTGCACTGTAATCATAGAACGTCACCGAATCGCTAGCGATGTCACATTCCATTGTTACCTGTGAGCCACTACTACCCGTAGAAGAGAAAGCGCCATTAACTGAATTAGTTGAACCGCAACTCGCTAACCCATCCGCACTATTAGAGTTTGTATAGTCCGGATGATTTCCGGCAAAGATATACAAATCACTCGGTGGACCACCATTATTCTGTGGAGCGCCATAGGTTACTGCGATATGGATACTTTCAGCTCCATCAATAGTTACAACCTCGTTACCAGCTGGGGCACCAGAATAGCCCGAGAACTCACCTTCTTCGTTATATGAACCAGTATAAGACTTCTTAGTTACGGTACCAGTAGTCTCAGTCTCAGTTGCTTCATATGCTACTAGGTTAGTAGCTTTACCATTCGGGAAGGTTAAACCATTACAGTCAAAGTTCACATTTACCTTACCAGCTACGAGAGAAGATGGATGAACCAAAGTATAGATCACTTGCCCAGAATACGTATCCGCAGCTTGAGTCTTACTGATGTAAGCAGCATAAGTAGTAGTAAGCTTAACTCCACCAGTAGTATCGGTCATATCAGTTCCTGAGTTCTTGTGAGCGACTTTAGTATATTCATTTGGGACTACATGGTATTGTGAGAATGATGCTTGAGTTGCAGATTGTTCTGCTTGACTAGGTAGAGCTACATTAGGAGCAGAATCAATAGTGAAAGCATTAGTACCAGTAGTATCACCAGAATCCTGTGTCATAGTGAGTTTCATAGCCCAGTTAGATATATCAGGATTACCAGCAGTTGTAGCTGTGCCAGATTCTATAGTTGCATTATTACTAGCATTTGTTCCTACTAGTTTATTACTATTAGTACCACCTATTTCATTTCCTGTATATCCTGCTGCATATATAGCGAATCCTTCATTATCATTACAAAAGGCATGTAATGTAGTAGAACCTATATCGTGTTCATATAGACCATTGTTGATATTAGCATTATGGGTATTCATTCCAGTACCGGAAATAGTACATGAGACTGGTACTGTAATGTTTATTTCATCTACTACGGAATCATCGTCCGCGGAGACGAAGATAGAGGACAACAATGCGCCAGAAAGGAGAGCCGTCATAACTAATCCGCCTATCATAATATTGGTTGAATGTAGCTTGTTTGCATTTGTCATAGTAGTGTGTTTCCTTTTAGCTTATGTTTACTTAATAGTTGGTGAGGTGCTAGATTTGATAATTATGGTTGAGCGAGAGTGAAGGATCTGCCGATGGGTGGAGCAACATAGATTGAAGTGGTTTGGCCGAATAGCTGGCTGGTAGTATTACCAATACCGCCGCCGTTTGTTGATGGAATGGTTACGGACCAGGTGGTAGCAGAGTGGCCAACATCAGAAAGCATAAAAGTCATGTTGGTCACGTTGGAAGTGTTCCAGCCAGAGAGGTTTAGAGAGAATGTTGTGGCGTTGTAGCCGGCGCCCTCAAACATACGTTCCATGTTGGTTATATTGAGAGTATCCCAGCCAGAGAGGTTTAGAGAGAATGTTGTGGCGCTGTAGCCGGCGCCCCCAAACATACGGTCCATATTAGTCGCATTGGTAGTATTCCAACCGGAAAGGTCTAGAGAGAAGGTGGCGGCTTGACAGCCAGCATGAGAGAATAGATGATCCATGTTAGTTACATTAACTGTATTCCAACCGGAAAGGTTGCCGATAAACCAAGTGGTGGCGTTGTAACCAGCATAGAAGAACATGTATTCCATGTTGGTTACGTTGGAAGTATTCCAATTGGAGATGTCGCCGAGCGAAAAGGTGGTGGCGCTGTGGCCAGCAAAGTAGAACGTTCCGCTCATATCAGTTACATTGGCAGTATTCCAGCTGGAGAGGTCGCCGACGGACCAGGTAGTGGCGCTGCGGCCAGCGAGATAAAACAGCGCGCTCATGTTGGTCACGTTGGCAGTATCCCAGCCAGATAGGTCACCGAGCGAAAAGGTGGTGACGTTGTAGCCGGTATAAAAGAACATGTATTCCATGTTGGTTACGTTGGAAGCATCCCAATTTGATAAAGCGGAGAGATCACCAAGATTGTAAAGATAGTAAAACATAAAAGACGAATCAGAAGGCAAAACGATTTGCTCTCCTTCTGTATAAAAATGCATAACGCCAGCGTCATTGGTATTATCAAAGACGATGTAGACTGGTTTCCCGGAAGCGGAAGATGATATGGTGTTCTTTTCGGATGGAATAAAGTCGGCTGGGGCTGGTGTTTCTAGGTGAACATTGATGGATTTGATATACTCATCATGTGCATAATAATAATCGTTGTCACCTTCGGGATCAAATTCCGGAATAATAGTAGTCTCTTCACCATTTACAACTGTTGCGGCTAGGGATCTGAGTTTGGTGTTTATGGTTTTACCAGTATCCAGTACGGCGGGATGAGTAACAGGCGCAGTAGCATTATACGGATGCACCATAGTATACTTAACTTGGCCAGTGTAAGTTCCGGCTGCTTGGGTGGGAGAGATGTAGGCTTGATAGGTAGTGGTGAGAGTTGAGCCTTCGGCATTTGTGCCAACATCCGTGTTTGAAGTTCTGTAAGCTACTTTCGTATAAGTATTTGGGACTTCCTGGAAGGAAGTGAAATCCGGGTCACCTGATTCTTTCTCGGTGTCTGCTGAGCTGCCAGCGATAGTGATGAGGTAGGTGGGGGCTGGGTTGGTGATGGTAGAGAGTTTCATGGCCCACTTAGAATCAGTGCCACTGATGGCAGTGCCAGTTGTGATATCATAGGTATCTCCGAGAATGGAATTAGTGAGAACGTTTTTACCTGGTTTATTATCTGTGAAACCTACGGCATAAATGGCAAAGCCTTCATTGTCATTACAATAGGCTTTCAGGGTGGTTTCGCCAATGGCAGAGTTGTATTGACCATTATTAATATTAGCATCATGAGAATTCATACCAGTACCACTTAGTGTACATGAGACTGGGACGGTGACGTTGATTTCGTCTACGACGCTATCGTTGTCGGCAGAAACAATAGAACTAGACAAATAGAGTCCAGAAATAATCGTAGTAGCTACTAGACTACTTATAGTAATTAGTACTGGGCTTGATTGGAGCGTTTTGCTCTGATGCGATTTCATGATATATGATCCTTTTAGTATAAGCTTATTATAGCATGCTTTTGCTATTTTGTAGTAGTTTATGAGTGCCAAGACATTTTCAATCTACGCTGGTTAGTGGCGCAATCTGCTAGATAGAGATTAATCAAGGTCTGATAAGGGAGACCAGATTTCTCGGATTGTTCCTTAAAATAGTCTATTGTGTCAGTATCTAGATTAATCGTAATCTGTTTCTTAAGGCGATTGGTGTAAGGGTTCTTGCGAGGATTTAACTCGCTGATATTGTATTCTTTTTTCATAGTTTTAGTCCTTCTTGGCTGTTATATATTGCGATCTCACGCTTGGTAGCCCGCCTTGCGGAGATGATTCGAATGACAGATTCCTTGTTGCGGTAGCAATGGCTGACGATGCAGATACGTGCTTTGCGACTGATACCAATAATAAGGAAGCGTTCCTCGTTCTTGGAGTGTGCTGGGTCGTCGAAAAGGAGAGCGTTTTCATCGTAGAACACGCTAGATGCCTCTTCGAAGGAAATACCGTGCTTCTCAGTATTAATGCGGTTTTTGAGGTTATTCCATTCGAACTTAATTGGTACCATAATTATATTATACTTATAATATAATTCTTGTCAATGGGTGGAAACGGATCAGTTGGTTTTGAGGAGGCAGCGAACGGAGTACCCGCCACGACTGCAGCTATCAGCTGACCCGACGGCACCAGGATTATAGCCTCCACCTGGATAGAAACGCAAGCAATGAGCGACAGAGCTAGCGCGTGAAGTACTAGACAAGTAAGCACCAGCATAAAGGTAGTCACCACCATGAAGAAAAGTCCCGCCGTAGTAGCTGCCAGCGAGTAG
>JAZTZQ010000052.1:0-5595 GCA_045637565.1 Candidatus Nanosyncoccus sp.
AATATAATAATTCATTAAAAAAACGAGGTAATTTATCTATTTTAATTTCGGAATCTATCATTAGAAATAGAAGAATTGTTTTCCCGAAGAAGATCGGTAAGGTTGGTCGTCCAAAAAGATATTCAGATGAATTGGTAGAGTTTGCGTTATCAGTGCGAGAACTTTTTCGCTTACCTTTTCGTCAGACTGTAGGTCTAATAGAGTATTTATTTGGTTTGATGGATTTATCCACTGATAATTTACCAGATTACTCTACTTTATCTCGTAGAATGCCTGCGCTAAGCGTGCGTTATTATACCAATAACATTCATGATAAAAATGGCATAGTAATGCTTATAGATAGTTCTGGCTTTAAAGTGTTTGGTGAAGGTGAATGGATGGTCAGAAAGCATGGTGCTACCTATCGTAGAACTTGGCGTGAAACTCATATTGCTTTGGATTACAAGACTAAAGATATAATTGGTTTTATTAATACATCGGCACATGTTCACGACAATACGCAATTAAAACCATTATTATCACAGGTTATGAATCAAAACGGATACAAAGTGAATACTGTTATCGGCGATGGAGCCTACGATGCTCATGAAAATTATAAGCTAACCAAAAGATTAGGGATTGAGTTTCTTGCACCGTTAAGAAAGGATGCTGTAGAACATTTAAACTCATTCCACTATCAGGTATATGATACGCCTGGTTGGGAAGAACGCAATGCTGTTGTAAGACATGTTGAAGAGTTCGGATTGGATGGCTGGAAAGCTGATGTAGATTATGGTAGAAGAAGTCTAGTAGAAAATGCCTTTTACAGATGGAAGACAATATTTGGTAGTAATTTGAAATCTAGAAAAACAGATACTCAATTCATAGAGCAATGCTTAAGAGCGAAAATAATAAATAAATTCAACAGAATTGGATTACCAAAATATGAATTAGTGAGTTGATAACACAAAAGAGGAGCAGTTGCCGTCCTCAACTAATAATTATGCAACAACGCCTCTGCGTGATTTTTGAGAATATATTTGGTGTCATGGGTTTCACCTACCATTTCTAGATATCCATCGTCCACGAGTGATTTGAGGTGCCGCTGGACGCTGCGTCGGCTAATTTCTGGGATAATTGATTCCGCTTCGGAGATACTGATTGAGCCAAATTTAGATACATAACTTAAGATATCTTGGTCTTCTCGGCTCAGGTCACTAGCCTTCTCGTTGAATAGGACCAGGTTGATAATCTTGATTTCTGCGGCGAGAACATGAAGTGAGGAGAGAAAACCATCAGTAAAATATTCGAGCCAAGGGGTGAGATCAGACTGGATAGAAGAAGCATAGTTTTTACCATTGAGAAGCTGTAGAACAGCGTAGTAAGCTTTGCGGTTGGAGGCGTAATACGAATCGAGCACAAGCGATCCGCCACAATCGTATTGGTTCAAGGCAAGATAGAGCGATGTGAGTGCCCTTGCAGTGCGGCCATTGCCATCTGCAAAGGGGTGGATGGCAGCAATACGAAAATGAATGATTGCGGCAATGACAACTGGATGCATAGAAAACTGACTAGACTGCATCCAGGTTACTAGCTCCTCGAGTGCCGGCTTGACTTTGTTTGGCGCAGGAGCAGTATAGAGTATTTCGTGAGATTGGTTCTCGATATAGACTGGGTTTTGGCGAATTTTGCCGCAACGAGATTTGCTAAGGAGTCTATCAGTGATAATATGATGGAGCTCTAAAATATCATCCAATGTGATGTCTTTACTAATATAGCGGCGTTTATCAATATAGTCCAAAGCATTCTTGTAGTTCTGTACTTCGATTTCGGCATACTCTTCCTTGGTCAAGATTCTGTCCGACATAATGACAGCTCGAACCTCGTTGACATTCAAAGGATTCCCCTCAATGGAGGTGGAGCTATGAACGGATTCAACGCTAGCACGCAAGCGGATGGAGGCCTCAGTTTCTGGCAAAATACGACTGCCGCGAATCTGATCTTTTAGCTTCTCGATTTCTTGAAGATTGCCGCGAATCTTATCATTAATAGTATACTGTGGTATGTAATTCATGGTTATATTATATCACATTATGACATATTTGCGACAAAGTTTGCGCCATATTTGCGACATGTAGTCGTATTGTGTTTATATCATCATGTTGGATGAAGATTCTAGACTTATGAGTGCTCTGTGTAAAGCGCTAGAATTTGGAGAAGAGTTTCTTGATGAAGCCAAAGGGACTGGTGCCGGAGACGGAGCCAGTGCCGGAGGATTTCTTGGTCTGCTTCTTGGATTTCTTGCTGTGGGCAGCGATAGGCTCGCCGGATTCGGCGGCGATGAGGGCGAGGCCGACGGCGACAGCGAATTCGGGCTTAGCTACGGCGTCGGAGACGCCATCGAAGCCGTGGGGGATGCCGATTTTGACGGCAGCCTCTAAGGCTTCTTTCGCGAATAAATCGATATCGCGCATCTTGGCGCCACCGCCGGTGAGAATGATTCCCTCTGGGAGGCGTTGGTCGTATTTGGCGGCTTTGAGTTTCTTTCTAACTTCGGCGAAAGTGTCTTCGAGACGGGCTTTCACAACGGCTTCGACTTCTTTGCGTTCGAAGTTACGCTCTTTGCCGTCTTTGTTTAGCTTGATGACGGGATTCTTATCTGTACCGAAGACGCCGGTAATAAAGCGGGTCTTGATTTCTTCGGCGAGATCGGGATCAATAGCAAGGACGATGGCGAGATCATTCGTAATATTATTAGAGCCAGCTGGGACGACGCCGACGTATTGCAAATCGCCTTCCTCGTAGATGGCGATGCCGGTAGTGGTGGCACCCATGTCGATGACGGCGACGCCGTTTTCTTTTTGCTTCTCGGTGAGGACAGCGCGAGCGGCGGCGACGGGGCTCGGAATAAGCCTCTGAGCTTCGACGTCGGCCGTGATGGTGGCTTTCTTTAGATTGTCATAATTCGGAGTTAAGGCAGAAATGACGTTGGCGCGCATCTCGAGGCGAGCGCCGGACATGCCAAGGGGATCCTTGATACCGCCCTGACCGTCGAGGGCGTATTCGAGTGGGATAACTTCGAGGACGCTGCGATTGGCTGGGATGCGACCGGAAACAGCGACTTCTTCGACACGGTCTAAATCTTGGTCGTCGATTTCGTGTTCAACTGTGCCGACGGCAATCATACCTTCGGTGTGGGTAGAAATGACCGTAGAGCCATTAATAGAAACATAAGCGCTTCTGACATCGTAGCCGCCCATACGTTCGGCATCGCCAAGCATTTTGTCGATACTACTGGCGGGACCAGCGAGATTGGCTGGTACGCCTTTGCGCATGCCGCTAGATTTACCTTCATTGTAGCCGACGATGGCGACTTCGCCGTTCTTGCTGACACTCGCGATGACAGCGCGGACGTTTTCGGTGCCGACGTCGAGGCCTGTTACGAAACGCTTATCATTATCCATAGTCTTATTATAACATACTATATATTTCAAGTTCTATTTTTCTCAACGATGAAATTTCGCCAAGATAAAAATTACAACGGCAGGCGGATTTTGTCGGAAATTACAGTTTCCTCCAAAATCCGTGCTAGTTGTAATTTTTATATGGGAAATTCCATATGTTTCGAAAATTTAGAACTTGAAATATCTAGTCTGGCATGGTTAGGACTTCGTAACCATCCTTTGTGACAAGGATGGTGTGCTCGCAATGACAGCCAGTGGAGCCGTCTTTCATGCGGACGGTCCAGTTGCTTTCCTTGTCGACGTAGTTGGATGGTTTGCCGAGGCAGGACATGGGTTCGATGCAAATAGTGTCGCCCTCGACGAGTTTATAGCCGCGGCCCTTCTTGCCGTAGTTGGGGACTTCGGGGGCTTCGTGCATAGACCGGCCGATACCGTGGCCGATGTAGTTTTCGATTACACCGAGGTGGCCTTGGCGGAGTACTTGCTCGACGGCGTGGCCGACGTCGCCGATATGGGCGCCCGGCTTTACTTGCTCAATTCCCTCCCACATGGAGGATTCGGTGACTTCAATCATTTTCTTGATGGCGGGACTACCTTTGCCACCAATAAGCATCGTGAAGGCGGAGTCGGTGAAATAACCTTTGTAATAGATGTCGAGGTCAAAGGAAACTTTGTCACCTTCTTCAAAAGGCTCGTCGGTGGGGGCACCGTGGACTAAGGCGTCGTTAACTGAGATGCAGATGGCACCTGGGAATTCGTAGTCTAACATGTCGTAAGCGACTTCGGCGCCGCGCTTCACAATTTCCTTGCGGACCCAGGTGTCGACTGCCGTGCCGGTCATGCCGGGCTGGACATAATCTTTCAGGTCGCGGAGGAGATTACCGAGAATTTTGCCACCTTCGCGCATGGCAGAGATTTTTTGGTTGACTTCAGCTTTGCTTGCGGTCTCGAGATTGACGATTCCCTTCTTATTCACCATAGCTTTTCTCGATTTCTCCACCGTTGACGTCTTGGGCTTGTTCGGTCGCATCTGGGTTCATACGCTTAATAACTTCAACAAGACGAGCGGTGACTTCTTCGATTTTGCCGACGCCGTCGACGCGTTCGATGGGGATGTTGTGGGCGGTCAGCATGGGTAAAATGGCGTCGATATTTTGCTCGAAAACTGCGAAGCGGCGCTCAATAGATTCGCGTTCCTTGTCGTCGTCACGACCGCGAAGGGCGAGACGCTGGTAGAGTTCCTCCTTCGGAACTTCGAGGATGATGGCGCCGTTGATTTTGTCGGGCATGGTGGACATCAGGTATTCGGCCTGCTTAACATCACGTGGGTAGCCGTCCAAAACCACGTCGAAACCTTCGTCTTCGGCTTTGTTGATTTGCTTATCCATTAGCTTGATGACGTCTTCATCGGGGATGAGGCCACCTTTGTTGATGACTTCCTCGTAGCCGCCAGTTTGACGGATTGCTTCGCCGACTGAAAGCCAGCGCCAGCCGAAAAGCTCCGAGATAGCTTTGCCTTGAGTGCCTTTGCCTGAGCCTGCCAGGCCAAATAATATAATCATTTAGTCTCCTTTCCTTGATTATATCATATCTCTTGTATCAAATACCTAATCTTCGTTCGCGATGACTTCACGCCACGTTATTTTTTACAACATTTCACTCAATCCTCGTCTCAATCAAGTTATCAGACTCGCTTCGCGAATCTGTAACTTTATTCGCCTCGGATGAGGAAAGGTTGTGAAAAATAACTGGGTTCGTCAAATGCTCTCTCATATTAGGTATTTAATACAAAAAATCTCCCCTAATGGCTAGGGGAGATTTGTGATTATTTGAGTCCGAGCTTGATGCGTTCGGTCTTCTCGGCCTTGCGGGCTTCGCGGATGATGGCTTTCATGCGGCGCTCGCGCTTAGACATCGGCTTCGTGAAACGCATCTGTGATTTCTTCAGAGGCATCATGCCACTCTGGAGGACTTTGCGGTTGAAACGGCGGATGATGTTCTCGTTCGCCTCACCTTGATCTTTTCTGGTTACTTTAATTGTCATATTACAGATGATTATATCACGGGTTGACGAAAAGCGCAAGATGGTATAAAATATGGATATTGGATTCGTAGCTCAGTTGGTTAGAGCGCTGCCCTGTCACGGCAGAGG
>JAZTZQ010000053.1:0-2580 GCA_045637565.1 Candidatus Nanosyncoccus sp.
GATTTTACCTGATGCTGAGGATTGTGGTTGTAATGGTTCTTCTGTATATGGATGCACCATAGTATATTTCACTTGTCCTATGTAAGTATCAGCTGGTTGAGAGGATGAGATGTAAGCGGCATAGGTGGTTTCTAGTTTAACACCTAGGGTGGTGTCAGTAGTAGAAGAGCCTGTATTAGCATGGTATTCTGCTACTTTGGTATATGAAGCAGGCACACTATGCCATGAAGAAAAGGTTCCTTCTGTATCACTTTGGATGGTTAAGTTCTGTGGATTATAGGATACCGTAGAGTCTGTGACTTTGGTTAGTTTCATGGACCAATTGGATATAGTATCTCCACTTGCATAGGCTTTAGTTGCTATAGTGCTATTAGTGGATTGTCCTACTAGTTTGGTATGATTTTCCGAATCATATGAATTACCAGTATACCCAATAGCATAGATGGAGAAACCATTGTCGTCATTACATATTGCAGTGAGAGTAGTTTTACCGATACCATTTTCATATTCAGAACCAGAAGCGCCAGAGTAGGTGTTAGGAGCAATCGTAGCCGTATGCGAATCCACTCCCGTTCCCCGCATTGTACAAGCCACTGGTACCGTAATAGATGCCGTAGATACTGCCGATGAGTCAGCGGAGGCTTTATTACTAATTAATACTAGCCCACTAATCATAGTCAGCGCTAGTAAACCAACACCACTACGCATGATGAGATTTGTCTTTGTATAGTTTCTACTCATTGGATCCATTTCCTTTTTTTCAAATTAATATTGCAATATCATTAAGCTTTTCACCATTATACCATAAACACAATCGTTATCGAGAAAAAATCCCCGACTTCTTCCCCACGCACTTCTACAACTTTCCCTCCATACAAGGAAAAACTCCACAAAATCCCAATTTTTTCCCTCCATACAGGGAAAAACTTGACATAAACGTTATCTTTTGATAAAATTACATCAAAGGAGAAATCACTATGGTTAAACGCTCACTCTATTTAAACGAACTCATTTCTTACATCGATAAGCCTTTCATCAAGGTCATTGCCGGCATTCGTCGTGCTGGGAAATCCAGCCTCTTAGAACAAGTTCGCGACGAACTGCTCGCTCGTGGCATCCCAGAAACCAAAATCGCCCTCATCAATTTCGACTCCATTGACTACACTCACATCCGCGCCAAAGCTGACCTCGTCGCCCTAGAGAAATCCCTCCTTGCTCAAGGCATCCATTATTTCCTTTTTGATGAAGTCCAGAACATCGACCACTGGGACGAAGCCATTAGCGCCCTCTACGCCGAGCCAGACACCGATATCTTCATCACCGGCAGCAATTCCAAGCTTCTTTCATCAGAGCTATCCACCTTCTTCACCGGTCGCTATGTCGATCTCAAGATTAATACCCTCAATTTCGCCGAAACCCTTGATTTCAAAAAAGCCCTAGATCAGCCCATCGCCGACACCACCACGGAATTCTCTTCTTATCTACAAAGAGGCGGTTTCCCATCCCTCTACGTCTCCATTCAGACCGAACACCAAGATGACGCCGAAGTCTCCGACATCTACAACTCCATCCTATATAAAGACCTCGTCGAACGCAAGAAT
Source organism: Candidatus Nanosyncoccus sp. (assembly GCA_045637565.1). Taxonomy (GTDB): domain Bacteria; phylum Patescibacteriota; class Saccharimonadia; order Saccharimonadales; family Saccharimonadaceae; genus Nanosyncoccus. The sequence goes on from JAZTZQ010000053.1 coordinate 1,602, forward strand.
ATCCGTAACACCGACCTCCTCTCTCGCGTCACCAGATTCGTCATGGACAACATCGGCAGTCCCATTTCCGCCAAATCCATCAGCGACTACCTCAAAAACGAGAAAATCTCCCTCAGTCAAGACACCGTCTACAAATATCTCGACTGGCTCGAAGAGGCCATGGTCATCGAAAGAATCAAACGCTACGACCTGCGCAGCAAAGAACTCCTCAAAACCCAAGAAAAATGTTACCTCGCCGACATCGGTCTCCTCTATGCCATCAACGGCAGAAACAGTACCTACTTATCTGGCGTACTTGAAAACCTCGTCTACCACGAGCTCATCTCTCACGGCTACCAAGTCTACATCGGCAAAAACGACGACAAAGAAATCGACTTCATCGCCGAACGCGACCATTCTAAAATTTACCTCCAAGTCGCCGCCCACATTTCCGACAAATCCACCGCCGAGCGCGAATTCAGCGCACTTCGCGACATCCAAGACAACTTCCCTAAGTACGTCCTCACCCTCGACCAAACCTTCCTCCATAGCGAAGATGGCATCGAGTCTAAATACCTCCCAGATTTCATACTCAACGAATTATAGTGTTAAAAGCAGAGCAGTGGCCCTATTCAAAGTGTTTGTCTTACGACAAACCTTTGAACATTCCTAGGGCTTTTGAGAACGGCACGAACAGAGAAACGCTAAACGCCGGGTGCGACGCAGCGCACTGCCCTCCCGTTGTACTTGTAGTTGTCGTCCGTGCCTGGGTAGACGTCGGACGAGTACAGGACCAGGTAGTAGGCGCTGATAGACGAGCCCGCCGTAGACGACCAGAAGTAGCCGCCCGAGCCTCGAGAGCTCACTGAGCCACCGCCTACGCGGCCGGAATAGACAAAATTGTTAGGATAAGCTCTCATTTTATTAGAAGCATCCGTACCTTCTGGAGTACCGGTGTAATAGAAGTAATCATTAGCGAAGTTTGCTGGATCTGCTCCTA
>JAZTZQ010000054.1:0-6804 GCA_045637565.1 Candidatus Nanosyncoccus sp.
CAGCAGAACCGACCTCACGGCCCTCACCCCCATCACCGGCGGCGTCGGCCCACTCACTGTCACCTGCCTTTTTGACCATGTCATCCAAAGCAGCATCAACCCCCGCGCCTAACCCGCCCCCTTCAAATCACGTCATCCAAGCCACGCAATAGCTCCATAGGCTAAATCAGCACATTTATAATATCTTTCATTACACTGACACCAATAAGTCATTTTACGGGTTATTTGGTGGTTGCGGTCTGATGTATCTACCAGTATTTGCATTCCATTGCCTTTCCCTACCATTACCATCCCTAAATGTGTAAACATGATCCCCACCAACTTGACTCCAACTGCCGTTGGTAGGGTTACGTGGAACCGCATAGCCTTGTATAGTCGTTGGAGTTGTATTTCCTACAATGCTTCCAGGAATGTTAATATTAACCTTACCACGCCTTTCGGCATCCTGCTCATCCGATTTAGTCAATTCCTCAAATGATTGCCTGTCGGCCTCATCTTGTCGATAATTCTGCGATGCAGTTCTATTATCCAAATTTGGCCCAACACCACTCGGATTATGTTGTCTATTGTATAGTGCAGCCTCCAGCATCTCACGTTTGCCATCCTCACTCTGAATCCCAGACATAATTGCCGGATCTTGACTCGTTAGAAGAGTATTTATCATCTCATTACTCATCCTATAATGACCTTGTTCATCAACAGCATTCAATCCACGTTGCAAAGTTGCACCAGATGTAACAGCCCAATCCGAAGCCTTAGTCGCGGTTTCATTATGGTTCGTAAAGTAACTCATATCTTCCTGCACCATTCTGCCAGTCCCCCTATCATAGCGCATACCAGCATCTCCAATCATCTGGAACGCATCCGGAGATTTTGTCTTCATATTTCCAGCAAAGCTCGAATTATCACTCATAGTCTGCTGTAGAGCCCTCATGGAGGCTTGATAGTTTTGATTATTCGCAATATTATGTTTACCACTTAGAGCAGACCCAATCATGCTGGCACCCGAAGAACCATACCTCTGGTTAATTACATTTGTAACTGCATCAAGATCATCAGTATTACCGCTGTCGAATGCAGCATTCCATCTTATCATTAATTGGTCAAGCCCCTCCGCACGAGTATTATGCATCATTAATGCGGTACGAGCCTTACTCTGTTGTTGTCTTTCTTCGTTTGCCGCAGATTGCGCCTCAGCCGCCCTCGTTGTTGGATTATTCAGGCGTTCAATCGCCCTAGTTTCCGCATCCACCGAACGATCCTGTTTGTACCTCATTGCTTCAGCATAACCGGCATGCGTTCTAACTTCATTCTCCTGCTCGGCCTTCCTCTGAGCCAATACTACATCTTGAGCACTTCTCAGTTTTGATTGCTGACGCCTCGAGAGTGTTCTACCATTTGCCAACCTATCCTCCAACCGATTTTGTATTCTTTGTGCTCTGCGCACATTGGCCTGAGTCCGCTGCGCCTGAGACCAATCCTTAACACCCTCAGTACCAGTAATCTTATCCCGTGCAAACGAACTCGTCCTTTTCCCCATACTTTTCCCTACTGACGACAACCTTGCGCCAACATTTCCCATCAAACTTAACGATCTTTTAAGCAACATTGGCACCAAGAAAAACGGCAACACATTCACAATCATCCCAGCAACCGCCATACCAGCACTATCTGGAATCGACGCCAACAAGTTACCAGCCAGTCTCCCAGCGCCAATCATCGCACCGCAAATTGGATACACCACCAATAGTGCTTTAAGTAAATCAAACCATTTTTTAAATATTTTTTCAGTATTCGGTAGCATATAGCATATAATCGCAACTGGCGAAACAGCAATCAACATCACAACACCTGCATTCCGAATTATCAAAATAATAAACATAAACAAAATTGCAAAAACAATCGATATAACTATTCCTAGCACCGCCAAACCCACCCCCAATACAGCACCACCAAGCGTCAAAGCACCAACAGGATTTAAAATCCCAAACAACGCCGCACCACCAAGTCCTATTCCAACCACAGCCAGTATAGACCCGGTAGATGCATCTGCTGGCGCCAACGACGTCACGCTCGACGGCATATCGCCAGCCATTGATGAAAATAAGGAATTCAACGCCGACCCCAAAATATTACTAACATCAACTGCTAATGCGCAAATCAGAAAACTCAAATTAACCATAATAGCAACTATTACCAATTTCGGCATTATTTTCTTAATACCATAATTATCAATCCCCACACCAGTCAGCTGAGAAAAAATCACAACCAAAAACAATATAATAAATAGAATATTTGCAAAATCACGAAATCTTTGCCAAACAAGCTCCATCCCTCCGCCATCTTTAAATAAATCAACTGCCCGTATCTGCAAAAAATTCGACTCGATAAATTCCCACATCGCTGTGCCAACTCTGCTAACACCCTCGATAATCGGACAAATAATCCATCCAAGTGCCCCAGAATTCGCATAACATACCCCTTCTTCATCCTCAACTCCCACACCTAGTCCAACATTTGAGTCAATTTGCGACTCATCAATCTTCTTAATTCTCTTCAAAACATCTTCAAAAGTCACCGTTTTCAAAGCCTGCTTATCGGTTTTTATCTCATTCTTTATTACGTTAAACTTCTCATCCTTGTGACTCTCCCAACCTGTAATCTTACACCATTTTCCAGCATTCAGAACCCCATAGTCACTACCTAGCTCCGATATTGAATCATAGCACGAATCTAGGTCTAATCCCATATTATCATCACTATCCATTACCTTTTTAACATACTCTTGAAGAATAGCATATTTTTCCGCATCGCTAAAGGTAATATCAACAAAACTACTCGTACCAGCATAGTATTCCAATGCTCTTATTGCGGCATCCGAAGCATCTTTTGTCCATTTCTTTCCAAGACCACCAGTCGCCAAATTATCTGAATAAGAAATCTCGGCCTGGTCGATTGTGGCATCTACAGAATCACCATTTGAATTATTCAACCCAGTATGCAAAGTCTTCGTTTCGCCACCAAAATCATCAACAACACATTTCGAGACATCTTCAAAAAACACAGGTCTAGACAAGAAAGCACTACCTTGACAATTAATGCTAATAGCAGACGAATAACCCAAACCTGAAACAGCATTATTGCTGTCAATACCAATATTCCCAGCAGGATCGAACCATACATTAACCTCAAGCTTTCCTTTGTACTCTCCGAGCAAAAGATCAGGGTTATAAATCGAAACATCGTTTTCATCTTCCATAATTTTACCGTCTCCATCCAACATAAAGCATATGCCATTTGAATAATTACTATTAGAGGCAAATGTCTGAGAATTATAAATATAGGAGAATGGGAATCTTAAACAACCCCAGTTTTCTGAAACAGACTCCGTCGAATGAAAACCCACCTTTGAAATATCAAAGCTCTTACCAGTTAATTGTTTCAATCCGTTGCTACTTCCTCCTCCAGGACCACCCCATCCCTCAAAAACCTGCATACATGAAAGTGCAGGAACTTCCTGAGTAAGCTTATTGCCAATTTCCTTACTAAATATCTTAATCGTATCTTCTTCAACTTTTTTTCCTTTATCTGACATAATTTTATCTACTGTTACCGCATCCGTCGATCCATCAATTGTTGTACCCGAGGGAATATATTCATTTTCATAGCATTTTTCAAGCCCTCGTAATAAGACCTTTTTAGTCAATGCATCCGCATCGACAGCATATGCATTGTTGCTACTGTTCAACAAGAATACCGTCATTACAATCAAACCAAATACAGCTACTACCCTTTTGAGTTTTCTCATTCTTCCTCCTTAATTCGCTCATCCATTAAAAGAGTACTTTTAAAAACATAATTAGCATAAACATTATTATAATAAAACTCCAAATTATTTCTCCCCCTATTAAGCGCACTAAGCTTCGTCATCACCTCATCACTGGAATTAATCTCAGGACAATTCGTATAATTCGCCTCAAGGTAATTACAACCATTCTTATTATAATAATCAAATACAGACAAATAAGCTCGTAAATATACCTTAAGGTTATCATATAAGCTATCAACAAAAGTATTCTCACTTAACAAATCGTCGTTAATACCATCTATATAAACCTTTGCCCCATCTATGTTGCCACCACCATATTCCTGAACAACTGCATTTTCCAAATCCTTCATCATATTGTAATCATAAAAAGCCTTAAAAATAGCATTATAATTCAAAACACTATCATTTTCCTCCTGCGAAAATGCATTCGAGTAGCTATCGTATTTTTCCCTCAAGTTATCATAGTATTGACTATAACTACTAACGTCATCAGCTTCTTCATCATCTTGAACTTCAGAAGTCCCAATTATTGCTGGATACCATGTCTCAATCGTAACATCGTCGACCGATTCACCATCCGACCTACTATTCTCTCCATACATTAAATAATCGTAATAAGTGTTCCAGGCCGCTTTTATTTCTTCTGTATTATTACCTTGAAAACCACCCGTAAACAATAAAACGCCCCCTATCGCACATAACGCTAACACGGCCACCACACCCCCTACAATCCACCACTTCTTCGATTTGTTTCCACTCGTACCAGTATTCAAAACAATATCTTCCACCCCCGGAGTAATCGACATGTCACTTGGACCAGTATAATTCATACTAGGACCAACTGGCGCATTGTAGCCCAAAGACTGCCCACCCTGCATTGCATTATCAAAACTATCATTCTGTGTTGGATCCATATAGACCCATTATAACATAACCATTTTGTTTTTTTGTACACAAAAAAACGACAGAACTCATTACGAATTCTGCCGTTTTTCTTCAAGACCACCCATCCACCCGTGAAGCGGCCAATTATTTCGCTAACTTACGGCGGCTAGCAATGTAGTAACCAAGTGTAGTTACCATCGCACCGGCACCAATTGCACCAGTCGCGACCGTAGCGCCAGCACCGGTACTCACAATCGTAGTCGGAGTACCTGGATTATCAGGCACTGGAGTAGGATCAACTGGCTTTTCTTTACAGCTATCGTCATTCTTGTCCACAAAGACAGATGCATCATCTTTATATACAGCATCCTTGATCGTAGAACCAGATACCGTAGCACTTGCCCAGTTTACCAATTGGTTCTTGCCACAAGCCATCGACTTGTCAACCACTTTACCAGTGAAACGCACATAAGCGTTACCCTTAGCATTGTAACTACCGATATTAATACCAGAAGTAGTTACCGTGTTATCCTTAAGAAGTACACCACTCTTATAATTAGAATTATACAAATAGGTAGAATTCTGCACGTACTCTACATTTGTAGGAAGCACGTCACGAATCATCACATCCTTCACTTCCTCAGAAAGAAGGTTGACATACTCAATTTGATATTCAACTTCATCGCCCACCTTAGCTTCAACAGATTCACTCCAGTTCTTAGTTCCCTTGATACGAACCTGCTTAGAAACCTTAGCAGCCACCGAGCTATGTACCTTCACGTCGATAGTCACCACGCCGTCATATTCATAACAGCCAGGGATCTTACCGTCAAGCGCTTCATAGCCAAGCGTTGCGCCACCAGTAATGACTTCGTCAGACAAAGCCACGGTGCCCATCTTTTCATTGGTGTACTTAGCCGAGCCAGAAACGTACTCAAGATACACATTCTCGCTCGCGTTAAGCGTTACCTCATCCCAATAACGGTTAGGGGTAGCATTTGAAGCATCGATGTAACCCACAATCGTCTGAGATTGAGCCACAGTTGTCGGAATCGAGAAAGTAGCTTTCACACCTTCCGCAACATTATCATAACCCTTCGGGCTATTATTGTGAACGTAAAGACGAATCGTATAAGTACCACCGTCTTTTACGTCAATCGCATTCGCATTCCAGGTTTCGACATTCGCGCCGGCAACCTTCGCGCCTACGAAATTCTTTTCATCCCCGATTTTACCGTCTGAAATCGAGTTAAACGTAATAGTGTCTCCAAGTTCACCATTATTGATTTGTTCAATCGTATAGCTCTTGCGGCCATTACTCGAATCGCCCCAAGCATTTACGAGAACAGGAGAAAGCGTACCGGCAAGCACGACAGCGGCCCCAGCAACGCCTAAAATAGATTTGTAGATTTTATTCATAAATCTCCCTTCTATTATATTATTAAATAATCGTCTGCTTTAGCCAAATCATTTCAAACTTCAAATCAGCTCAGTCCACCAACCAGTTCAATCTATCAATCAGTTCAATCCGTCAATCAGTTCAACCCCGTAATCGGTTCAACTTTACAGTAAACTCAATCTTACCTTTATTTCAATCCCATAATTCAATCTTGGAGTGAAGCCCGGCAACCGAAGTTGCCGGACTTGTCATAACGTACTAATAATAATGTACTTGGGTGTCCAACCCACGGGCTTCACTCGAGCTATCCATTAGTCCACAGGGCCCTCCCAAGCCTCACCCGGACTATCAGAAATTGGCTGATTGGTTTCCGCTACAATAGCGGGATCTTTCACCTTAGTCGGCTTATCAATCCCGCCGTTACCGGTACCCTTATCAGCATTATTGTCAACTTTTACTGGCTGCTTTTCCGGTTTCGGTGCAGAAGGAGTCGACGGGTCCTTGTTTGTCTTTTGAGACTCATTGATTTCCTTCAATTCCGATACCTCTTCCTTATACTCATTCTGGGTCATATGGTTCGAATTCGTCGGCTGATCTTTAGTCGACGTATCCGCCCCCACCCCATTATTCGTATCAGGACCAGGTTCCGGATCGTCATTAGGCTTCACAACATCACCTTTGGTACCCTTCG
>JAZTZQ010000055.1:0-6373 GCA_045637565.1 Candidatus Nanosyncoccus sp.
CAAGATTTCAGATGAATGGTTAGAGATTGGACATAAAAATGCGGAAAAGTATGGTGGTTCGGCGATTTGGACAGATGATCCGGAAGCTATAAAGGGTGCGGATTTTATTTATACGGACGTATGGTACGGTTTGTATGACAAAGAGACACCAAAAGAAGTGTATATGGCAGATTTTTATCCAAAGTATCAAGTAAATGATGAAATGATGCAAGCGACAGGGAATCCGAATTGCAAATTTATGCATTGTTTGCCAGCGAATCGAAATGAAGAAGTCACGGATTCGGTACTAGACGGGCCGAATTCGGTAGCATGGGATGAAGCGGAAAACCGTCTGACGGCTCAACGTGGGCTGGTATTATACTTCGGTCGGGTTGCGCAGGAAGCGCTCGATGAAATTAAACTACAAAAGGAGGGCAAAGATGCCAAAGAAGAAATATAAATTCAGGCTGTTTTCGGCAGTGCTTGCGACAGTCTGTATAATTTTGGTGGGAGACGCCGTAGCGCCAACTGCAGCCATCGGTAATTCGATGTATGTGTGGTGGGCGATAATGCTGATTGGCTTCTTCGTGCCATACGCGCTGATTAGTGCGGAGTTAGGTACACAGTATCCATCTGAAGGTGGTATGTATACCTGGATTAAGAAAGCATTTGGTAAAAAGTGGGCTTCGAGAGTCGCTTGGTTTTACTGGGTGAATTATCCTCTCTGGATTGCATCGCTCGCAGATTTGATTACGACGATGCTTATGCAGATGTTTGGCATCGAGATGGAGATTTGGATGGTTCTGGCTATTCAAGTGGCATATATTGCTCTGGTGACAATTCTTGGTATGCTAAGGATTTCGCAGTCGGATGTGGTATCTAACATTGGTGCGCTTATCAAAATAGTGCTTCTGGGTGCGATTGGTGCACTTGGTTTCTATGTTCTCTTCACAAAGGGTACAGCAAATCCAATTGAGTCATGGCATGATTTCGTGCCGCTAGCATCAGCGGATGGGGGAATTGATTGGGCTGGTCTTTCGTTCGTATCACTCATTATCTTCAATATGCTTGGATTTGAGGTGGTAGGAACGTTCTATGATGATATGGACAAGCCGAAAAAGCAGATACCAAAAGCAATTATTCTTGGTGGGATTTTAATTGCGGTATTCTACATTTTGCCATCATTTGGCATGGGTGTGGGAACTTCGTTTGAAGAAATTCAGACTAATACTGGGTTTCTTGATTCTTACAATGTATTGATGGCAAACGCAGGGTTTACGGAAGCAGCGATTCAGGCGGTGACAATTGTAGTGGGCGGTTTGTTTATATTGACTTTGATTTCAAATGTATCGTCATGGAACTTTGGTGTGTATTCGGTAATTGCTTGCGCTGCGGAAGATGGGATGTTCCCGAAATCTTGGAAGAAGCGCAATAAAGATGGTGTACCTTATATGGTAGGTATCTGGACAGGAATAATAGCTACTATCTTAGCGGTTGCTGGTATTATTTTGGCATACTGTTTCCCAGAATGGGAGGATGGTGCAAATATGTTCTGGGCATTCTTCGATTTATCGTTGGTGTGTCTGCTGTTGTCATACATTCCGATGTTTGCAGCATTTATCAAACTACACAAAAAGGGTCCTCAGGTTCAGAATGGCTATTGGGTCAAAGTTGGTCCAATTATGCGATGGCTGATGGGCATAGTACCACTAATTCTTCTAGCTATTGCACTATTCTTCACTTGGGTTCCGGAACCATCGTGGGAAGCGATTCAAGATAATGCTACTCTGTTGATATCATCTGCTGTCTGTATTGTAATAGGTGAAGTCATGGTATTTCATATGGTACAGAAAGATAGACAAAAGAAACTAGCTCGAAAAGCAGCTCGTCGATAAAATTTGCAAAAATAGCTTTCATAGGAGAGCTATTTTTGTTATTATTATATATAGAAAAGGAGATAATATTTATGAGACTTAATTCAACACCGAGACAGGATGGGTTCTATATGCCTTCGGAACTATCGGAGCATAAATGTACTTATTTGCTGTGGCCGGAAAGGCCAGATAACTGGCGCGGAGGTGCGAAACCGGCTCAAAAAGCATTTCGCGAAGTAGTAGAGAAGATTGCAAAACATGAGCCAGTAGTGTTGGGGGTAAATTCTTCGCAGTATCTACATGTACTAGGTATGAATATGCCAAATGTGTCTGTGGTAGAGATTTCGAATAATGATTCATGGATACGTGATACGGGTGCAACAATGGTGGTGAATGATGCTGGTGAAATGCGGGCTGTGGATTGGGCTTTCAATGGCTATGGTGGTTTAATAAATGGCATTTACTTCCCATGGGATTTGGATGACGCGATTGCTGCTAAAATGGCGGCGATAGAACGAGTAGATAGATACAGGACGGATGATTTTGTACTGGAGGGTGGTTCGGTGCATTCGGACGGAGAAGGAACTTTGCTTGTGACGGAAGAGACTTTGTTGGATGAGGGACGTAATCCAGGTAAGTCAAAAGAGGAAATTGAGCAATACTTGTTAGATTATTGTGGTGGGGAAAAGGTTTTGTGGATTCCGTATGGGATTTATAAAGATGAAGATACTAATGGGCATGTTGATAATATCTGTCAGTTTGTAGCTCCGGGCAAAGTGGTGCTTGCTTGGGAAGATAATCCAGATGACCCACAACATGAACGGTCTGTAAAAGCCTTAGAATACTTGCAATCCGTGACAGATGCTAAGGGACGTCAACTCGAAATAGTGAAGATTCATGTACCTAATGTGGTAACGATTACCAAGGAAGAGTCTGAAGGTGTGGATGTGGTAGAGGGGACATTCCCTCGTAATGAAGGTGACAGGTTGCCGGCATCTTATATTAATTATTACAATTGTAATGGGGCGATTATTTTACCTGTATTCAATGATCCACATGATGAAGAGGCGGTAAGAATACTGCAGGAATGTTTCCCGGATAGAGTGATTGAGACAGTATATGCGCGTGAAATATTGCTTGGTGGGGGGAATATACATTGTATTACACAGCAAGTACCCAAGATCTAGTGACTTTGAAAAGCAAATGGTTATGATATAATACTAATATGGATAAACTACAGTTTGATGGGCCTGTGGTGCTCGCAATATTAGATGGAGTGGGATTGGCGCCGGATGCGCCAGGTAACGCAGTGAGTCGGGCGAGGACGCCGTTTCTGGGGCATGCTGCGCAGAATTGTTTGCATGTGGCACTTAATGCTTCGGGCGAAGCAGTAGGACTTTTGCCGGGACAGATGGGGAATTCGGAAGTTGGACACAATACGATGGGGTCGGGTCGAGTGATTAAACAAGGCATAGCGCATATTGAAGAAGCATTTGCGACTGGTAAGGTGTTTGAGTCGGAGGCATGGAAGGGTATGTTGTCTCGAATCAGGTCGGAGAATGGTATTCATGGCGGAGACGGTGCGACGTTGCATTTTGCGGGGATTTTCTCAGATGGAGGAGTACATAGTCACATATCGCATTTGGAGCAGATGATTATCAAAGCATATGAGCAGGGTGTACGACGGATAAGGGTGCATGCGGTGTTTGACGGGCGGGATGTACCGCCTACGGCGGAACCGAAGTTTATTCGGAGATTTGAGCAGTTTGCGGAGAGATTTGTAGATGCGGATATTCGGATTGCATCGGGTGGTGGACGGATGATATGCGTGGCGGATAGATATGAAAATGATTGGACGGTAGTAGCACGTGGTTGGGATATGATGGTAAATGGAGAGGCGGATTATTTCTTCCATTCGGCAGAGGAAGCTGTGATGACTTTAAGACGGATTAATCCGAAAGTGCAGGATCAGGATTTGCCGCCGTTTGTAGTGGTAGATGAGAATGAGAAGCCGGTGGGGCGAATTCGCAAGGGTGATGCGTTGATTTATTTTGATTTTCGAGCAGATCGGGCGATTGAGATAGCGCAGGCGTTTACGTATTGGGATTTTCCGTATTTTAATCGTGGTGATTACACGCCAGATGATGTGTATTTTGTGGGAATGACAGAGTATAATTCGGATACACATGTGCCGGAGCATCGTTTGGTGGAGCCAGTTTGTATTACTGAGACTTTGAATCGGTTCTTAAGTGAACATGGCGTGAGTCAGTTGGCGATTTCGGAAACTGTAAAATATGGACACATTACGTATTACTTTAATGGAAATAGCTATGATAAGGCGGATGGTGAAGAATTCGATGAAGTGGAATCGTATGTGGAGCCATTTGAGACACGACCGTGGATGCGTTGTGCGGAAATTACGGATACGGTGATTCGTGAATTGCCGAATTACAAGTTCGTGCGAGTGAATTATCCAGGCGGAGATATGGTGGGGCATACAGCCAATATGGAAGCGACGATTGTGGCGATGGAGTCGATTGATCTGTCTTTGGCGCGGTTGGCGGAACGAGTGGATGAACTGGGTGGATGCCTAGTGATAGTAGCGGATCATGGAAATGCGGAAGAATTGCTCGATAGCGATGGGCGACCGAAGACGGCGCATACGACAAATAAAGTACCGTGCATTATCTATGACAAAACTGAAAATCGTTCGCACTACGAATTGGCTGATGTGGCGGAGCCGGGACTATCGAATATCGCGGCGACGGTGGCGACGTTGCTCGGACTTGATGACTATCCGAAACAATGGAATCTTTCGTTAATAAGAACTAAATAGGTGCTCTCATCGGCTTGGACTTCTAAATTGTAAGACTTGCAACATAGGGCAAGAAAAAATGTCCTTATTCGCTCGCTTTGCTCGCTAGGGGACATTTTTTCGTTGCTAAGTTGCAAAACTTACAATTTAGAAATCTGGTCTAAATCTCATTATGCCGATGAGAGCACCTATTTAGTTCTCATTACCGCAGACGACGTTGTTGGCGTGGAGCCAGCCTTCGACGGAGCCGCCGTCTAGGTATTCGCCCTTAGTGGTGGCGATGCGCATGGTACCGCCATCTTTGATGTAATCATCGATGGGGTCGGTGACCATGTATTCTTGGTCTTTGGGGCCGAAGTCGTGCTCATTGACGTATTTGACGATGCGTTGTAGGAGTTCTGGGGACATGATATATTTGGAAACGTTGATAAGGTTGGAGGGGGCTTCTTCTGGGGTGGGTTTTTCGACAACACCTACTAGTTTACCGTCTTTGGCAGAAAGGACGCCGTATTTTTCGACGTCTTGTTGATTGATTTCGACGCCGAGAATGGCGGAGTCGGTGTCGGATTGTAATGATTTGATGAGTGCATCGGTGGCAGATTCGCCGCCTGGATTCCAAATGAAGTCATCACCCATGAACACGAGAACTGGTTCGTCGATTCTGAATTCTTCTACAGCGAGAGCGATGGGGACGGCGGTGCCATACTTGGCGGAGGGGTCCTGGGAGACGTAGTGGACTTTGACGTCTTTGGGCAAAGTGACGGCTTTTTCGAGCTTGTCTTCTTTGCCGCGATCGATGAGGTATTGGTTAAGGGCTAAATTGTCCTTGTAGAACTCGCGGACTTGGCAGGGTTCGACGTTGCTGATGACAAAATAAATGTCTTTGACGCCGGCTTTGACGAGTTCCTGAACGGAGTAGTCAACGAGTGGGCGATTGCCTACAGGCAACATCGATTTTTCGATGATTTTGGTGATTGGCAGGCGGCGTGTGCCCCAGCCTGCGACTGGAATGATGGCTTTCGTGATCATAATTGATTCCTTTAGTTATTATGCTATAATAATAAGTGTGGTTGACATTGTAATGAGTGTACGGTAGAATTGAATTAGTTAAGGGTTATCCTCTTCTTCGGAAGAGGATAATTTTTACTTTGATTAAACCAAAGAGTAGGTTTGATTCAAAAACCATAACGCCTCCTTTCTCCCGCCTTTACTTTTAAAACTGCAACCCCACTTGATGTTTATTCTAGCATATTTGTGGTACAATAGTAAGTATAAGGAGAATTAAATATGGAACCGAATCAAAATACTAATACTGTACAGAATACGGCGGGTGCGTCGACGGTAGCTAATGTGTCGAGCGCGTCAAGTACACCGTTGGCTGCGTCTGATGCGACGATGAAGTCTTCGAAGGCGGGTAGTGATGTGGTGTTTCGAGATAAGCCTAAGAAAAACATGGGAGTGATTCTGACTATTGTGCTTTTGGCTTTGCTGGCAGCTGGTGGAATTGGATTTGGGGTGTGGGCGATGATGGATGGAAATGCACAAGTGGCGAAGAAAGATGAACAGATTGCAGAATTACGTGAGCAGTTGGCGGAGAAGAGTGAGATGGTAGCGGATGATGATACTACGATAGTGGATGTGGAGGTCGGGGACGATAATAACACTGGAGCGAGTTCTAATTCTGCAGATTATATTTATATTGGGG
>JAZTZQ010000056.1:0-12228 GCA_045637565.1 Candidatus Nanosyncoccus sp.
AGCCTGGTCAACTATCTTGGAAATTGCGTGAGGAAATGAAGAAGATGCATCAAGATTACCAGGACGGTCACATCTTGCCAGACATCCCCTCTGGGTCCGGAGAGGTTGGTGAACGTATTGTAGCTAAAATGGAAGAACTAGGGGTAGAGTTTATGCCGGAAGAACAAGCTAAGGGCAATCCGAATGCACGTCAAAGCTTAATTAGATACAGAAATCGCGATCCTAAATACGATTAATGAAAAAGTCCCGCTTGGAAGCGGGACTATGACCTAGAATGGTATTGTACCAAAATCGCCAACGGCGGTGATTTGAGCTGCATATTTGATTTTTTCATTCATCTGTTTGAGCTCTGCCATGGTGGGGCTTTCACCGCAAAAGGTTGCAGTGATCGTGTCGAGAGTACCATCGAGAGTGAAGTTAAAAACTAAACAGCAATAACGGTCCTTCGAGCGAATCTTGCCCCAGAAGCTCTGATAGCCCGAACGATAGATGAATGGGATTGCTCCGATGAGCTTATATGTAATCCGCTCTAATTCACCGGTCGTTTTGTTTCTCAGCGTAATGCGGTCAGTCCTGCCATAGACGTAGTCTTCGCAAGACGGCACGCGGTTATATGCTTCGTACGGAATATATGCGACTTCCATTGGAATTTCATGGAAATCATTTCTGATTCGAATCGACATCCTACCCCCTTTCATTCTCTAAAATACCACACTAGGTCTGTATTAATTATATCATATCTATTTTTATCTGTCAAGGATTTTACTTGATGCCTCTCGTTTGCTAGGTGATTTAAAAAAACTGATTCGCTACTCTACATAGTTTCAATTTGCCCCACCGCATGCTATAATTAATAGCATACAATATCAAGAAGGAGCGAGGGAGCGGCCCCATGACCTCCTGCCAACCTAGCGAAGCCAAGGTGGTAAGTCGGACCAGAAAGGAAAGATATGTTCTATCGAACAGCGGAGAGCGTTTCTCCAAAACACCCAGACAAATTATGTGATCAAATCAGCGATGCGATTTTGGACGCGTATCTAAAAGAAGACCCCAATGCGCGCGTAGCAGCGGAGACCTGCGGCGGGCACGGTGTAGTATTCGTGACCGGCGAAATCACATCTACGGCAGACGAAGTAGACATCCCTACCATCGTGCGTCGGATTGCAGGGGATGATGTAGAAGTCCATACCAAGATTGTAAAACAATCGCCCGAAATTGCGGCCGGAGTCGATACTGGCGGAGCTGGCGATCAGGGAATCATGATTGGCTATGCCTGCGACGAGACGCCCGAGATGCTACCGCTAGAAGTAGTGCTATCGCGAAGACTGAACCAGTTTATTTACGAAAAGTATCCATACGATGGCAAAACCCAGGTGACGATTGCGCCGGACGGGTCGCTTAGCTCGGTAGTAGCGAGTTTTCAAAACGTATCATCCGAGGAGTTGCAAAGAATCATCTCTGGCTGGTTGACCAAAGAAGGCTTCCTTGAGAACCGGACTGTCAACTATTTTTACAAGGAAGTACTGGATAATCACGATAAATATGCACCACTTTTCGAAGACACAGAATCGATTCATGCCTACATCAATCCAGCTGGGGACTGGAATCAGGGTGGATTTGAAGCTGATACCGGACTCACTGGTCGCAAGCTGATTGTAGACAATTACGGACCCCGTGTCGCAATCGGTGGTGGTTGTTACTCTGGTAAAGACCCGTCGAAGGTGGATAGGTCTGCGGCGTATATGGCAAGACGAATCGCCGTGGATTATCTGCGCAAGCGTAAGGCACACGAAGTGTTGGTGAGGCTCGCTTACGCAATTGGATATGCAGAACCTTTGGAAAAAACCGTGATAGTTGACGGTGAGCCAGAAGAAATCGAAGGCTATGACCTAACCCCGCGCGGAATTATTAAATCTCTAGATTTGAAGCGTCCAATCTACGAAGTGACGGCACGCTACGGACACTACGGCGAAGGGTTTGACTGGGATAAATAATCGTGCCATAATATAATCATGGCAAAGAGTGGAAGTATTAGAAGAACTTTGCATTATTTTTGGCAAGCGCTAATGCAATATAAGACCAGGACGATTCTGCTTTTGGTTTTGGTGCCGGTTTGGATTTTGCTGTCGAATGTGGCGGTACCATATGGAACCTCACAAATAATCGGCAAATTATCCGGTGGTGACTTTGAGATTGAAAATTACGTCGGTATTCTTTTGCTAACCATATTATCCGCAGGGATTAATAATCTTGCGATAATCAGAACAATAGATTGGCTGGATTGGTCAATTGACGCACTAGGCGGAGAATACCTATCCAAGCTTGCCTTTACAGCTGTCATTAACCAATCAATGACCTTTCACAACGACAAGTTTTCTGGCTCACTCACTAGTGCTGCTAATAAACTGCCACGGGCCTTCATTGCTCTAAAATCAAACTTTGTCTGGGATTTGTATCCACTGATTCTGACAGCCATCTATTCCATAGGTGTTGCAATGATGATTTGTGCACCTTTTGCCGGCATACTGGCGGTTTACACCGCTACTTATATGACGGTGGCAATTGTGACTTACTACAAAACACGCAAAGTTGACGAAGCGCTGGCGGATGCCGAAAACAAACAAACTGGCCAATTAGCTGATGCAATTACCAATGAAATGTCGGTCAAATCGTATGCGCGAGAAGAACTAGAAAAAACACGTTTTGGCGCGGCGACTAGACACACTAGAAGGGCTACATTTGGAGTAGCTAAAGTTTCGTTTTGGCGCAATCTCTCAATGAATGTAGTAAACTTGATTACTTTTGCAGGGCTTTTGGTCTTAATCGTAATGAGCCATAATTGGTTTGGAATTACGATTGCTAACATGGTTTTCCTGTATTCACTATCAAATTCACTACTCTCAAACGTATGGACAATTAATCATATCCTAAGGGCGGTAAATCACTCCCTCGGTGATGCAAAAGAAATGCTAAAGATATTAGATTTGCCGTTGATTGTCGATGATAAAACCGACAAGCCGTTAATAATAGCTAAAGCAGAAATAGAGGTTTCACATGTCGGTTTCCGACATAAAGGACAAAAAGAAGCGTTGTTTCGAGATTTCGACTTAGATATCCCTGCAGGGAAGAGTATAGGATTAGTCGGAATGTCGGGGTCTGGTAAAACCACTCTAACCAAGTTGTTGCTGAGGTTTGACGACGTATCCGCTGGAGCAATTTATATTGACGGACAAGACATACGCGACGTAACACAGAAGTCTCTGCGTGAATCGATTGCATATGTACCACAAGAGTCATCACTATTCCATCGCTCCGTATATGAGAATATCGCCTATGGAAAAACTGGAGCAACGTGCGAGGAAGTGTTTCGGGCGGCAAAATTAGCTAACGCCGACGGGTTTATCCGTGAGTTACCTGATGGCTACGAGACCTTGGTCGGGGAGAGGGGAGTAAAACTATCGGGCGGACAGAGGCAGAGAGTAGCGATCGCACGGGCGATTTTGAAAGACGCGCCTATACTAGTGCTAGACGAAGCGACTTCGGCATTAGATTCGGAATCAGAGGCACTAATTCAAGAAGCTTTGGCTAATTTAATGAAAGGACGGACATCTATCGTAGTGGCGCACCGCTTGTCCACGATTGCTGGCTTAGATGAGATAGTGGTTCTAAAAAACGGCAAGATTGTAGAGCGGGGCTCACATGCGGAACTATTAAAAGCCGGCAAAGAATACGCCAAGCTCTGGTCAAGGCAAAGTGGAGCGTTTCTGAAAGAAAAATAACCCTACGGGTCCAAGTCCTTCTCGCTTTAGCACAGAAAATACCAGAGCTTTAGCTCTGGTGTTTTCTGTGGTGGGCGAGAAGGGACGTCGTTTTTTGCTTCGCAAAAAACTCCCGCAGGGCGTCGCCTCGAAAAGTCCAAAACTCGTTTTGGACTTTTGCTCGGCTCCTGCTACGTTTGAACCCTACGGGTCCAAGTCCTTCTCGCTTTAGCAAAGAAAATACCAGAGCTAAAGCTCCGGTGTTTTCTGTGGTGGGCGAGAAGGGACTTGAACCCTTACGACCCGAAGGTCACAAGATTTTGAGTCTAGCGCGTCTACCAGTTCCGCCACTCGCCCATGAAGCTAATTATAGCATAAAATAGCAAAATATGCTATAATTGCGATATGGATTCAAAAAATGGTGGGTCTTCTTCCGACCTGGCTCGTCAGGCCGCAGCTCAGATTGCCAGAAAGAAGGTTTTGGCAGCATATGCTGAGAAGGCTCAAAGAACCGCTCTAGCCTCGCAAGCAGAAAACGGCACATTAAAGGAACAGCCGATTACGACGAGGATTAATTCTGAGTCGTGGAAAAAATACCATTCCGCTTGGCAAAATTACTATCAGAAATACTACAACGATTATTATTCCAAGGCAGCCCGTGAGTATATTGCCAAGGAGCGTTTAAAAGATGCGCGCGAGAAGGCCGAGGAAGAAGAAGTACTTAGCTCCTTGACGAAGTTCAGCAGAAAAACCAATCAAAAAGCTGGGCTTTCCTTAGGAACAGGGATGACTTACGAAGAGAGCGCTGAGCAAAGTTCCGAATCGATTAGTAATAGGTTACGCCAAAAAATACGGGCAAAGGCAACCAGTAGTGCTAAAATCACACGCCGCAGACGAAAATTTATACCCATTATAGCTGGAATATGTGTTATACTTTTGATTCTGTTTTTACAATACAATCGTTTGATTTTTGCGCCGTTAATGGCATATGTATCACCTGGCAATGCACCAGCTTCTGGAATAGATGCAATTGACCCGACCGTCACACAGACCGTCTCGGCGGAGCCGCGTCTCATTATTCCTAAGCTTAATATTGATGTGCCGATACGGTTCGGTGTCCCACTAAGTGATGTAATGACGGCGATGAACGATGGCGTAGCACATTATCGCATCGCAGGAGCGAGCGCTTATCCTGGCGAAGTGGGCAATTTCGTGATTACTGGACATTCGGCTGGAGACGTCTATAGCTCTAACCCTTATAAATACATTTTTTCTGGCCTAGAAAGACTGGAGGATGGAGATTTGATTTATGTGAATTACAATTCGGTACGTTATACATATAGAGTGATAAAGAAACAAATAATCGACCCGTCTAACGTCGCAGCACTAGTAATTGACACCGATAAACCATTATTAACACTAGTAACCTGCACGCCACTCGGCACTTCGAGAAATCGTTTGTTGGTAACCGCAGAACAGATTTCGCCAAATCAGAACACAACTACAGAGACGACTCCAGCCGAGCCAATCACGGATGACTCAACCACGATATTACCTTCCAACGAACCCTCTTTCTTTGAAGGGGTTTGGAACTTCCTAACCGGACAATAGACAGCCTATTTGATGATTAGCCACTCACGCAATAAGCCGTCGTCGCTAAAATAATATAACCATTTGTCGCTAGTGATGGTCGCCGGAAATCGGCTAGATACGTTATGTGCTATCACTCTTCGATTGAGACCGTCATAATCATACACAATCAAATCGCCATCTGAAACAGTATAAAGCATGTCATTATCGAGCCATCCAAAACTGTTTTCGATTTGCCAACTCCTTACGGCGTTTGCTTCAAAATCAAGAGTCGCCATTTCGTTGCCGGCATTGAATATAATAAACTCGCCATCATGTCCGATTCTCATCTTGTCCGGGACGAAAGCTAGTTCATAGCTAATCGCCTCGTTAGGTTCAGGCTCCTTCGAATAAACCGTAACGACGCTATCTTGCAGTACTGCAACATATTGAGACTCATAAAACTTGCCGATGGCGACTTTGGCATCCGAATCAACCCCCACTAGTTCTGTTGGCGCGCGATCTCCTAACTTAAAGTAGCCGATATAGCTACTAGAGGTGCTTTCTGACATATCGGACGAACCGCGATGAGCAGAAAAGACAATTTCGTTGTGATAATGATCGAAATCAATCACGTTTTCGGCTAACACCGCTGAAATAAGGCGGCCAGGGATGTCTATCTTATGAAGATTGTGATTTTGTAAGACTAGTAAGTTGTTGGAATTATTGTCGAGTATTTCGACGCGCGAGAAATTGCCACCGAATTCTTTGGTGAGATTGATGCTTTTGCTGACGTTATTTATATCCAGCAAAACCCATTCGGACGTATCGTCAGTCGTACGCGCTTCAAGCAAAACATGGGAAGCATCAAAATCCCAATTCGCACTCATTATCCTACCGGTGAATAGGCCGAGTTTTGAATCCTCAGCCATACTAACGCTAGAGAATAATTTCGAAATGTCTATTTTGCGGGGCACTGGATTATCAGTATCTAGGTCGAGATAGGCCCATTCAGTTGTAGAATTCATCAAAAGAAAAGCATTATGATCGGATGAAGCAGAGGCGTTGGTATAGTCAATAGTGTCTAGAACTGTCTCAGAATAACGATTTTGAAGGAATAGTCTTGGATAATGTAATCGGTAAAGCAAACCCTCGGCAATGGTAATATCCTTAGACCAGGAATCGTACCCGTCTTTTGTTAGCGTAATTGAATGATGTCCGCTAGCAAGAATTTTGGAGGCATTAGTGCGTTCTAACCATGAGGAGGTCTGATTATCAATGGTGACATTGGCTCCGGTTGGCATAGAAGAAACCTGTAACATGCCATTACGTTCTATCTCAAAATTAGAATTGAGCCAGTAGCCCGACACCAGCAGGGCTAGCACTATCACTGTGATGATTACGGTGATTACCATAAATATCTCAGAGACGATAACTTTGATAGTTTGTCTCCTAGCTTTATCAGGATTCATATCTGTTGTAAGTATAACATAGTTTTTGACAAAAATAAACTCTTGCTTTTTCGTATAAGTAATAGTACTATAGATATAAGAATAAGCGAGGTAATATGCAAAAAACTGACGACACAGCCAAAGGAAAAACTGTCCAACGTAGACTCAAGAGTTCTACGACCCTGAACCGCAAATATGTAAAACGACCGGTTCGAGTAGCCACAGCGACTGGTGGCGTTAAAATGAGTTCAAGCATCCAACATTTCAATAACAAGCCCGCCCGCAGTGCAGTGACCATCAAGGTAACCGAGGATAGTTCGATGATAGAACAACCGCAGCAACATCCATTGCAGGTCTCCGCCATCAAGACGATGCAATACGCGTCATCGCAGCAAGATAGCATTAAGAACGCATCCGCTTCAAAGATGTCGGCAAGAGATATTAAAAACCAAGCTATTCAACAAGCCTTAAACAGTGCTTATGAAGACAAGCAAGATAATATGAAGATGCAGAAAAAACAGCGCATTGGTAAAACCCATTTCAGTTGGGGAAGAGTAGCTTTGGCTCTGGCTTGTGCCGGTGTCGTAGCGCTTACTATTGTTTATTTTGTCAATCTCAATATGCCAGATTTTTCGCTGAGGGTGGCTGCAATGCAGACTGGTATCAACGCCTCATATCCGGGTCACGTACCAAGGGGGTACGTGGTAGCCAGTATCACATCCGAACACAAGAAAATTGTTTTGGATTTCAAGAATACTGAAACTAATGAAACCTTTAAACTAACTGAAGAGACTTCGTCTTGGGATTCTAATGCCCTACTCAATAACTACGTAAAAGAAACCTATGGCGAAGACTACAAGGTTGTGAAAGAGCAAGGATTGACGATTTATATTAGTGGTAGTAACGCTGCATGGGTGAATGGTGGGGTAGTTTACAAAATTACCGCAGACAACAACACGCTGACTAATAAACAAATCTGCACTATTGCTACTTCATTATAATCGTAGCTAGCCAGACTCTGCTTAGAGAGCTCTGGTTACAGCGTTGAGGCGTGATAGGGATGTTTCGCGTCCGAGCACGTCGAGGGTGAGGTTAAGGGCAGGACTGAAGGGCGCAAAACTGAGAGCTATTCGAATGAGGCTAAATAGTTCTGCTGGTTTTTTGCCGGTATCTAGTAGCAACTGATTGAGAGCTGACTGGAGAGAGTCAGGATTCCATTCCTCGATGGCAGAGAGTGTGGTGATGGTTTGTTTGAGGAGTTGCTCGAGGTCTGACGTGGAGATTGATTTGAGGAATTTGTTATGGAGAATCATGTCCAGGTCGATATCTGGATCGGCAAAGAAATAGGCGGTCATTTCGCGTAGATCAGAGAGAGTCTTGAGGCGGTCATAGATAATAGAGAGAACTTTCTTTTTATATATATCTGTGTGGTTATCGGCAGTTTCCGGCCAAAAACCAATTGTTCGTTCATAGAGCACTTCAACGCCCTGCTCATCAAAGATGCGACGCAGCCATTGGCCGTTGAGCCAAAGAAGCTTAGTTTCATCATAGCGAGCGCCGGAGTTCTGGATGCGTTCTAACGAGAACGCTCGGATGAGTTCGTCTTTGGTGTAGATTTCTTGCTCTGTACCATCATTCCAGCCGAGACAGGCCAAATAGTTAAGCATCGCTTCAGGTAAAACTCCATCATCACGATATTCCGTAACGGATTTAGCACCGTCGCGTTTGCCGAGTTTTTTGTTGCCTTGGGGTGCCAAAATATGTGGCAAAGAAACAAAGACAGGACGCTTGATATGAAGCGCATCATAGAGCGCTAGATAGTTCGGCGTACTGGAAAGATATTCTACTCCGCGCATCACATGAGTAACTCCCATTTCGGCATCGTCAACAATGTGGGCAAAGTTATAAGTAGGATAGCCGTCTTTTTTGATGAGAATAATGTCATCCTGGACCTCTGGCCCAGCATGCATGTCCCCCATCACCTCGTCATGCCATGTGTATTGAGTGGGTTCCGCTTTGAACCGAAGTGGGATGCCGGGATGCCATTCTTGGCCAGTGTCTGGTCGATAATTCCGGTAAAGAAATGGCGTTTTATTTTTGTTGCATTCCTTACGGTACTGGTCGATTTGCTCTGGCGGCGTAGGGTCAGCATAGGCACGACCGGATTCAATTAGTTTGCGAGCATATTGATGGTAGATTTCTTTGCGTTCGCTTTGAAAGTAGGGAGCGTGCGGCCCGCCCACGATGGGACCCTCGTCCCAATTGAGTCCTAGCCATGTCAAAGTATCTTCGATTAATTCAGTGGCGCCTTCTACATAGCGTCCTCGATCAGTATCTTCAATACGGAGAATCATTTTGCCTTGCGATTGTTTCGCTAAGAGATATGGGTAAATTGCTGAGCGGACGTTTCCGATATGAATGTAGCCTGTAGGACTAGGCGCAAACCTTGTGACAATTTTCATACGATATATTATATCATATTTTTAGTATTCTGCTTCTTCTTCGTCGTCGTCATCCTCATCACGCTTAGCAAGGAGGAAAAAGACGACACCGGCTGTAGCAGCGGTCACCGCGGTAGCGGCAAGAGCGACTGGGAGACCAGAACCACCTTCGACAATATCTGACTGGCTGGTAACACTGACGCCCTGTGCTGGCGCATAGGAGCTTCGGTGGTCGCCGGCGCTAACTTGAGTAGTGGTTTCTTTAGTGATTGGCGCAGCAGCAGAGGGGGTATAGGACGTAGTGGTATAGACAGTGGTACCATTGGAGCCGCTTATACCAGTTCCGGTGGTGGTATTAGCGCCGGTATAAACCGCAACCGAATCGTTGGGGGTAGGATCGGTGTTGGGCGTAACTGGGTTGGTCGGCGTGATTGGATTGGTGGTCGAATCAATTGCACCAGTCACAACACTGATGATTACCGTGTTGCTATAAGTGCCAGACGGCTTGTCGATGTTGGCTTTGGCACCGAAGTAAACACTCTGACTACCGGTCTTGGTACCGGCGGCGGCTGACATGATTTTAATTGGAGAAGCTTCGCTCGTAGTTAAAGGATAATATGTACTGCTATTATTACCAGCATCGGTTTCGCCGTATGTTTTACCATCAAGTGAGGCGGATTTGAGAGAATAACCCCAGGTGTTTGTAGGGAAACTACTGCGCGATGTGCTACTAGACATTGATGGAATGTAATATGATGAACCAAGCATAGTGTGCGTAAGATTAGTGGTGTCTTTGGAATACATTGAAGCCGTAAAACCGTTGTCTACGTTAGAATTAACCGAAACATCGATTTGGTTGCGCAAGAATTCATTCACATTGCCAGTTGCCCCAGAAACCATTGACGTGATGGATACCGCCAGTGAATCCTGGACGTTTACCTGGAAGGATGTATTGCAAGTGCCAGATGGACACTCGGCCGCCGAACCGTCCATTGATGTCATAGAATTAAGACCAACTGCTAATCCCCCTGCAATCACAGTTGCCAAAGCTACAGCGCTTACATATGCTTTTTTGCGGTAGGAAGCTTCATAAATCAAAGCTTTCAAACTATTATTAAATGATTGTTTGTTCATCGTGTGTGACCTTTTTATTGTTCTGTATCTATATTAGCATAAGAAATAACATAAGTAAAGATTTTTTTTGAAAAAAAATACAAAAATGTGGAAAAATCTTATGTTTTTGTATATAATTAATTTAGGTTAAGTGGAGTAATGAATGAACCAAGAAAAAAATCAAGTGACAAATGAAGAGCCCGCTTCGGCTTTCGAAAAAAGCAACAAGCCCGTTGTTGGCAACAAACCTGACGTTGATGATAAACCTGACGTTGATGATAAGAAATCAAAACGTCACCAAAAACACTCAACCGCTAACGCAAGTGACAAGAAAAGACACGAATTTGACAAGATTACATTATTGTTTGCCCTGATTGGGGTGCTTGGATTGGCTGGCGGAGGGACAATGATCCTCTTGAGCTTGTTCGGGTTCATGACAACAATCGACGCAGTACAATACCCAGATTTATCGAAAAAGGCTCAGAGTGAGCCTGTTTATAGCCATCTAACCGGCGAAGAGCTTGCCGATGCTTCTTTGCAAAACTCTCCCGCTTATTGCATCCAGACCCCTAACGGCACAGATGGAGCGCGTCCGCATGCCGGATTAAATCAGGCCGGAGTGGTATTTGAAGCGATTGCCGAAGCCGGGATTACGCGATTTGCCGCGATTTATCAGAATCCGACTGCTTCAATTATTGGCCCAATACGGTCTCTGCGCATATACTATTTGCAATGGGACACGCCTTTTGATTGCACAATCGTTCATGCTGGTGGTTCGGGTGATGCGCTCGCAGCGGTGTCACATGGTTATAAGAATCTCGATGAAAGCTATACATATATGTATCGAGGTACCGTAGGTTCGAGATTGTGGAATAATTTATTTACGACGGCGGGGAATCTGCGACGTTTCAGTGACGACAACGGGTACACGACTTCAGAGATTAGGGGATTCAAACGGATGACTCCGGACGAAAGTCGGCGCGCCAGGGTAGATGATTTGGCTGTAGAGAAACTAAATATCACACAATCCGCCACCAGTAATACTTCGGAGCTAAAACCAGCGGTCTCCGACATTACCTTCCGCTTAGGGGGATGGGGTGATTTCAACGTCAAATACCAGTACGACGAGCATAGTAATAAGTATTTCCGGGGCTACGAATCTGGTGCTATACATGAGGTATACGATTGTGCGGAGGGCGACGGCAACGGCCAAAACCCAGAGAGCGGTTGTACCTTGACCCAGATGGCACCATCAGTAGTGATTGCTATGGTTGTCTCCGAACGACGCGCGGCTGACAATTATCATGAGGATATTGACGTGATTGGCATGGGTGATGCTTATATCTTCCAGAACGGCACCGCCGTGCGTGGAACCTGGAAAAAAGATTCTGCCGATTCCCAAATCCAGTTCCTGGATACGGAAGGGAAGGAAATAGCCTTGGCACCTGGGCAAACTTTCATTACTGCCGTACCGAATTATGGAAGTGTTGACTTTTAAAAAAAGATGCGCTATAATGATGCTACGGACCTAACCCCCCTTAGGTCCGTATCTTGTATATGGTTCCGTACTCGCTGCGCTCGTACTGAAACCTGCGTTCGCTCTTTAAAACAAAACAAGTTTTGTTTTAAATCTCTCACTTGGTTCCGTCGTCTAGTGGTCTAGGACGTCTGGTTCTCATCCAGAAAATCGCGGGTTCGCTCGCCGAAGGCGAATAGCCGGAGCGAAGCGGAGGCTAACTCCCGCCGGGAGCGTACATCACAATTTGGTTCCGTCGTCTAGTGGTCTAGGACGTCTGGTTCTCATCCAGAAAATCGCGGGTTCGACTCCCGCCGGAATCACCAAAGAATAAAAAACAAGCCTTTTAGGCTTATTTTTTATTCTTTAATGGTATCTGG
>JAZTZQ010000057.1:0-7347 GCA_045637565.1 Candidatus Nanosyncoccus sp.
AATATGAAAGAACTATTTAAAAGAACCACAATATCAATTATGATATCATCAATCGCAGCCTTTATTATCGGCCTAGTGATGGTTATCATCCCAGGCATGACTATACAAGCTTTTGGCATAGTTTTTGGGATATACATTATCATTCATGGTATCGCACTTATAGTTTTGGATTTTATGGCACACCATATCTATATTCCATTCTATGGCATTGTTGCAGGTATTTTATCAATCGTAGTAGGTTTTATCATGATTGCAATGCCAAATGTTTTATCGACTATCTTTACTATAGCACTAGGTATCTGGATTATCCTATCGAGCGTCAATATTATTAGTATTGCCATCACAGTCAGAAAAGGAGTTTCTAATTGGTATCTATGGCTACTACTTGGTGTAATCGATTTAATCTGTGGTATCATTATCCTCTTCAACCCCTTCGCCTCATCGATTTCACTCGTCATGCTTGGCGGTATCATTATCATGATCCATTCCGTCATTACTATTGTAGATATGATCATGATTAGAAAAGATATTAAAGAAATCGCTAAAGCTATCGAATCTAGCTACAAGGAAGTGAAGCAATAATCACCAACGAATAACAAAAATGGCTGGGGATGAGGGATAGGTAATCCCTATATCCCCTGCGAGCCAGATAATCATTATCCGAAGAAACTAGGGACTGCGTCCCTAATCCACTCACAGAATAAAAAATATGAGAGCAAGCTCTCAATTTTTCATTCTGTTCGTGTCTTAAGGAAAGCTTCGCTTTCCTAGTTTCTTCATTGATGATTCTCGTGGCTGGGGATGAGGGATTCGAACCCCCGAATGGTGGGACCAGAACCCACTGCCTTACCACTTGGCGAATCCCCAACGCTCGCCACCGGCATTTATTCGGTGTACACATAATTATACCACGAGTCCCTTCAAAACACAACGTCACACTGTAGCTACAAACCCAGAAATAGCAAAGCCAACAACCACGAAATCTATTCCGAACGCAGCGCTTCCACCGGATCCTTCTTTGAAGCCGCACGTGCCGGGATCAACCCACCAATCAACGTCAAGATAATCGACAGCCCGATCAGGAACAGTGCCATCTTCGGGTCGAGTGCCGCTGAAAGTGGAATATCGCCCGTAAAATGATGTAACACCAAATTAATCGGCGGAATCAGTAGGTACGATATCCCTATACCGAATAATCCCGACAATAGCCCAATAATAAACGTTTCTGCATTAAATATCGACGAAATATTATGTTTTGACGCACCAATCGCGCGCAAGATGCCAATTTCTTTCGTCCGCTCATATACCGAAATATACGTAATCACGCCAATCATAATCGACGACACGATTAGAGAAATCGATACAAACGCAATCAGGACATACGACACCGCATCTACAATCGTTTTCACTGATGACATCAAAACTCCAGTCGTATCTGTATATTCAATCACCTTATCGTCCTTCCCCGTCGTTCGCATCGCATCATTATAGTTATCTAAGAATTCAATAAACCGCGTCTTTCCGTCAAAACTCGTAAAATAAAACGATAATTGTGTCGGGTCATCCAAATCCTGATAACCTAGTGCTGATAGATTGGTCGCGAGCGTTGTTTTACGTTTCGTAAACATCGCCGACACTACGCGCGATAGCTCCTCTTCAGAGAAATTCAAATGAAATGCCCCCACAATTGCATTTTGGTCAACATGAAACGCATTGGCAAAATTCGAACTCAGATATGCCGTCAAATTCCCCACTTTGGTCAGAATCTCTTTTTTCATCCGTACTTCCGTAATCGCAACCGCCAAGGAATCAAATGCCTTATCCACCGGCTCCGCCTTCACATACTGCTGAACCACGCCATTATATATCATCTCCACCACCGGAATCGGCATCGTCTCGACATCATACGGAATACTCTGCGCCTCCATCGCAGCTTTGAATCCTTCGACATAAGCAGCGAGTAGTCCTTTTAGTAATCCGTTATAGGTCATTTTAAAAGTATCCGCCGGAATCAAATATTCACCTTCTAAATCACCGAAATCTTCTGCCGCCAAGAACTCCTCCACTTTCGCATCTATATCTGCTTTCATAAACGTTCCCTTACCATCCAGCCCCGCAAGTGATAGCCGCAATTTTGCCACAAGAGTGTTAAATCGATCGATCAACTTATCCTTCACTGGAGAGATATCAGCCGTAATATCATTCGAAATCGCATTGATATATTTGCCTGTCTCAGCCGACACTGCATTCTGGTCAATATTTACCCCAAACGCTTGTTTTAAAGCCGCTTCATCTACGGACACCAAATCCGAAAACTCGAAATCAAAATCATTATCCTCTTCGCCGAACTTCCTTCCGGAGAAAATATCAACATCTGGGTCCGCGAGTTGCTTCTTCACAATCTCCGTCTCGCCCGCATCATTAATAATATGAGTAATAAGTGATGGTAAATACGCCACGCCACTTCCAGCCGAAAGCATTTCTGAGTTCATTACCGCCACACCCACAATATGAAGTTTCTCCGCTGCATCAAATGTCGATCTCATATAATCTTTATCGTTCGACATATCCTCATATACTTCATATTTAGTATTATATTTATACGTAGAAGTTGCCGGCACTAGCCGAAGATCCACATCCATTAAATCTTCGTAGGTAAGCTCAAGCGGCTTGTTGTTAATCGAAACTTTTTCCCCACTCATGATTTTCGATACAATCTCGTTCAGCTCTTGAGAATTATGAAACCCCAGCGAATAGGTCAAAAGCTCCGAGATCTGTCCTTTGTTGCTTAGTACCACCATCATTTCATTGTATTCCTGAGGGTAGCGCCCCGCGAGCAGCTCCGTGTCATGTTCCAGATTTTCAAGTTCAAACTGCCTAAATACCGATGTCATCGTCGAATAATTCCGAAGTAGCGACGTCTCACCAATTAGCGAAGTAAACATGTTGCTCGGATTCATTTTGGCAATCGCACCCGTCGCATCCTCAGTATATATCACCGGGTCTACATTATATTCACGCTCCATCAGCCGAATATCATCCCGAATCTCCTGGCCGTGCAACTTCAAATACTCTTCAAAACTCGGCAAATCATTATTTGATACTGTCCCAAGTGTCGAAGTTAAAATCTGGTTCTCATGCAGTTTTCCATCATCAGTACCGCCACCAGATTCACCGCTAAGGCTTAGTAATATCCCGGAAATATCCGCAGTTTCCTTCTGTAAAGCCAAAGGATACGACCCTAAGGTATCCTGCTCTATCTTGTCAATATAGTTTTGAAAGCCAGTCGATACCGCACTAATGAGCGCGATTCCGATAATACCAATCGATCCCGCAATCGCGACGAGAATCGTCCGCGCTTTCTTAGTTAATAGATTGCGCATAGAAAGTCCTGCCGCAGTTATGAACGACATTCGAGTTTTCTTGCTCTTTTTCTTAGCTTTTTCTAAATCAATGTCAGTCTTAATTTTCCCATCATATGGATTAGAATCGGAGATAATTTTGCCGTCTTTCAAATTAATTATTCTTGTCGCATACTTATCAGCCAGTTCCGGATTATGCGTCACCATAATCACTAACTTTTTGGCTGCAATTTGCTTAAGTAAATGCATTATCTGAAGACTCGTCTCAGAATCAAGTGCACCCGTTGGCTCATCCGCTAGCAAAATATCCGGATCATTCACGAGTGCTCTAGCAATCGCCACGCGCTGCATTTGCCCGCCCGAAAGCTGAGCTGGCCGTTTGTAAATGTGTTCCGAGAGCCCAACATCCTTCAACGCATTCTTCGCCCGCTTCATCGATTCGCGTTTAGAAATCCCCGATAAAGTCAGCGCCAGTCTTACATTTTGCAACACAGTTTGGTGCGGAATCAAATTATATGACTGGAATACAAAACCAATTCGATGGTTCCGATATGCATCCCAATCTTTGTCGCGAAATTTTTTTGTCGATTTTTCATTAATCTTCAAATCACCCGCATCATATTTATCTAGCCCACCTATAATATTTAGCAAAGTAGTCTTACCCGAGCCAGAAGGTCCCAATATTGCAGCAAATTCGTTTTCACGAAAATTCACCGTCACGTGTTTTAACACCACACGAGAAATACCGCCGGTCTTGTAACCTTTCGTTACACCCTTCAACTCTAGCATATGTGTATATTATAGCATAAGTACTAGTATTTCAGCGTAAAATATGTCATTTTATCATCAGAGCTCACCGATAAATCCCAGCCATTTCGCATCGCGATTGATTTTGCAATCGATAATCCCAATCCCACCCCATCCGACGACTTATCGGCCTGATAAAATCTTTCAAACACATGTGGCAAATCTTTCTCCGCTATCACCGTCCCATCATTTGTGACAATTAGCTCGTTATTTGTAAGTCTAAGCTGTATTATCTTATCTGAATACTTAATTGCGTTATCAAGCAAAATGCTTAAAACTTGTCTGTAATCAGCCGCCGAAAGTTTCATCTTGCCTCGCGCACCGAGTTTACTGACGATCTTTATCTTGGAAAGCCGGGATTCGAAACTCTGAATTACTTCGCTCACTAGTTTATTCACCTCAACTTCATCCAAAGTGCTTTTTTCTATCAAATCCGTCCGTGCTAAAGTTAACAATTCGTTATTAAGAGCCGTCAGCTTCTCCGTCTCGTGTTCAACATTTTTTAGCCACTTATTGCCATGAATGTCTGCTGCCTCGAGGTTTGCCGTAATTGCCGCGAGTGGCGTCTTAATCTCGTGCGATGCATTTGCGATAAAGACTTTCTGCGCTTCATAAGCCTCGCGCACTGGTTTAATCGATTCCTCAGCAAGATAAAACGACACACCCGCCACAATTAGTTCAATCGCAATTCCGGATATCACGAGCGTCAGCAATAAGTCGTTTGCTGCCGCCTGTCGTTCTTTTCGAATCGTCACACTAATCGTATCCTCAAACCCCTCCGAAAAAACCATCATCTGCTGCTCAGGCATCAACGGACGTTTTTCCGCTGCACCCGTCGCAAAAGAATAAATTGCCGCAAAAGCCGTCACAATTACAACTGTTGTTACGCCCAAATTAATCCAAATCAATTTATTTCTTAGTTTTCTAAACATAGTTTATAACCCAGACTTCGTATTGTTTTAATCTGCACTTTCGATTTTAAGGCCTTCAGCTTCTTCCTCAAATACGAAATATACACCTCAACATAGTTTTCTTCAAATTCCGATTCTAATCCCCAAACGTGAGCTAAAATCTGTTCTTTCGTAATTGCAGACTCAGGCGTTCGCATCAGCATTTCCAGAATCCCCGCCTCTTTATCAGTTAATTCAACACCGCTAAGCATCCGATTCGTCAAATCAAGCTCCAAATCTTCATACTGTAGCTTCTTAGCATCAACCAAAGCCGGCCTTCTCGCGAGGGCCTTTAGCCTTGCGATTAACTCGGCCGTCTTAAATGGTTTCGCGAGATAATCATCCGCCCCGTATTCAAGTCCTTTAATTTTATCTTCCACTTCATTGAGTGCTGATAACATAATCACAGGTGTTTTGATGCCACGATTCCGCATCGTCGTTAATATTTCCAGACCCGACATCTTGGGCAACATAATATCAAGCACAATGACGTCATAATTCGGCCTAAGTGCTAATTCTAATCCCTTTTCGCCGTCCTCCGCCCAGTCAACATTAATCTTGTTTTTCTTGAGCAAATGTATCACCGCTTCCGCGAGAAACCTCTCATCTTCTACGTATAATATTCTCATAAATACATTATAATACATCATATTTAAAAGATTCTTAAAACCTATACGAATAGAATATCTGTCTATACTTCTGCATTGCTCCAACCTGGTATTTCTGAAAGTGTAGATAGCGCACCACGTATTAACACCTATATTTAAAATACAGCTATATTTAGTAAATTGAATTCACTATAGAGTTATAAGTGTCCGTTTCATTTATGGGCACCGTTCAGACTAGGTCCCTACCGTACACCTAATACTGTAGCCGTGGAGCTTAAGGTTATCATACGTACCCGGATACAC
Source organism: Candidatus Nanosyncoccus sp. (assembly GCA_045637565.1). Lineage (GTDB taxonomy): Bacteria > Patescibacteriota > Saccharimonadia > Saccharimonadales > Saccharimonadaceae > Nanosyncoccus. The sequence continues at coordinate 6,031 of JAZTZQ010000057.1, forward strand.
GCGGGAACTATTCAGGCGCAGATTGAAGCTACTGCCGATATTTCCTGCAGTAGACGACCAATAGTAGCCGTAGGACCCTCTATCGCTCGCCAACGAGGTAGCGAAGTCGCCAGAGTAGAGGAAATTGTTAGGATAAGCTCTTAGCTTATTAGACATGTCACTGCCTTCTGGTGTACCGTTGTAATATGGTAGAGTTTGAATATCATAATTAGCTGGTTTAGTTCCCCCATTAATGCCATCAACTATTAGTGACCATAGTTCATTATTAGCTTCATTGGACTTATCGCCACCCTTAGGTAGATGCCATCCCGCTGGACAGAGCGAAGTTCCCGTAGTAGATTGATTGCTAGTGCCATTATAAGTAAGATTAGCAATCGCAGCATGCCAAGTATAATAGTTGCCGTAAGAGTGCATATTTCCACTATTGTTAGTTGGGTTAGTTGCACGAGTCGAAGTATTGAGGTTGTTATATCGTGGCATACGGTAGGCTGGGTAATTTGAAGTACCTATATTTATACTAGCAGTACCTTCCTGAGTGCCACTGTAATAGAGACTATTTGCGGTATAGGTGTCTGTGAATCCTGAACTTTCTGCACTGGCTAGTCCTCCAAAGTTACCATAGGTAGCAGAGGTGCCATAGCCTTGGGCGAGAGTACCATCACTATTATGTTCGGCAGTGCTTTCTAGCCTTAAGTTTTCTATCATCCAGCATTTACCATCTGCGAGTTTCGCAATGGCATAAGTGCTGTTATCGCGTTGGTCAGTTAATGCGGAGACGGAAGTGAGGTTAGCAGTACCATTAGTCGGAGCGGTAGTGAGAGAGTTGCAGACACTGGCGACCTTGGATTGGTCTTGGATACTACCTTGTGATTTAATCCAGACGGCATAAAGGGAGAGACCGTTTGCCGTAGTACCAGTAGGAACGGTAATGGTTTCCATTGGGCCGTAGAATTTAGCATTTGGGTTAGTAGCGTAATCAAACTTATCACTCCATCCAGCAAAGCCATAACCAGTACGGGAGAAGTTGGAAGCGAGGAGTTCTATTGAATTGCCGTCAGTAGCTGACTGGCATCCCATAGTACCTACCGCATCACTAGCGTTTGCGAAGTAGTTGATACAACCTTGCGTTGCTGGTTGTGGTTGTAATGGTTCTTCTGTATATGGATGCACCATAGTATATTTCACTTGTCCTATATAAGTATCAGCTGGTTGATTTGATGCAATATAAGCTGCATAGGTAGTTTCTAGTTTAACGCCTAATGTAGTATCAGTAGTAGATGAACCAGTATTAGCATGGTATTCTGCTACTTTGGTATA
>JAZTZQ010000058.1:0-14263 GCA_045637565.1 Candidatus Nanosyncoccus sp.
TCAGTATTTCCCTTACGCCTTGGGCTAGAATCGCGCTACAATGGCCGGTACAATGCGAAGCGAAGCAGTGATGTGAAGCAAACCGCACCAAAGCCGGTCCCAGTTCGGATAGAAGGCTGAAACTCGCCTTCTTGAAGTCGGGATCGCTAGTAATCGCAGATCAGCATGTTGCGGTGAATACGTTCCCGGGTCTTGTACACACCGCCCGTCAAACCATGAGAGTCACCAACACCCGAAGTCCGTGTCACTCGGCCTAAGGTGTGGGAGATGATTGGGGTTAAGTCGTAACAAGGCATCCGTACGAGAACGTGTGGATGGATTACCTCCTTTCTTGAGAAGGAATTATGCGCCTGAAACTGTAAAGTCGCAGGTAGCAAGGTCGGTTACGGTTATGATGAGCAAGCTTGCATCATAACAGCCCTCTTTAAAGAGGCGTAACATTAAGCTTTACACTGAAAGATGAAAATTGCTTTGGCTAAGTTGTTAAACTGAGTCCGCCCGAAAGGGCGGATTTTTGTCTTTTTTTTTGCGAACCGCCCATATCTAGAATCGTACCATTCCATTGACAAATCGTACGATTTCCGCTAAACTAATCCCAAAGGAGTATCAAATGCAAATCACTTTAACAGAACTCAAAGGGAACTTAGGGAAATACGTCGAGATGTCTCAGGATGAAGACATTTTAATCACTAAGAACGGCAAGATTATCTCACGCCTCACCGAACCCTTTACTGAGAGAAAGGAAAAAATGGAAAAGAAAATAATCGCTAAAGAACTAGTCGGCTCAATCAAAGGAGATTATATGTCACTAGACGATATCCGCGCAGAAAGATTAGGTCTCAAGAAATGAAAGCCTTAATAGATACCAATATCATCATTGATGCTCTTCAGCATCGGGAAGGTTTTGCCGACGACGCTGAAACGAATACGATGGCTACATTACGGCAACTAGTGTGACAGATATCTACTATATTCAACACAAATACTACCACGATAGAGAAAAGGCCATCAAAAACCTCAAAAAAGTATTCAGGCTCTACAATATTATTGATGTGACAGAAACAGATTGCCGTAACGCCTTACGTAACGGCATGAGCGACTACGAAGATGCCATCATCGCAGAATCCGCCAGAAGAAACAGCATAGACTATATCGTTACTCGCAACACCAAGGACTTCAAAAACTCCGGCATTACGGTTTATACTCCGGTAGAATTCCTAAGGCTATTAAAGAAAACAAAGTAACCCCTCTACCGCTCATCCCCCTCACCATGTAACTTATCCCTCTGCCACCGACTTTCCAGCTTATCAATATTACCCGAAGCCACTTCCGACAAGGGAACACCCAGATACCGCGAAACGGCAGCGATATACCACAAAGTATCGCCTAGTTCTTTTACAATCAACCCACGGTCTTCCTCCGACGCCACTCCGTCCTTATCGCGTATCAATTTCTTAATCTTATCTGCCGTCTCGCCCGCCTCGCCGACCAACCCCAGCACTTTCTCGATAAACCCAGGGTCCTTCAAATCCATCGTTGCCGTAGCCAGGTCGTATTTAGCCGCTTTTTCTTGATATTTATCAAAATCCATCTGTTCCTCCTCTTATGGTATAATTATAGCACAATGGAAGATACTCGGAATCTCATCGATGAATACAAAGGCCTCGCCAACGAGCAAGTTTTTGCAGCTCTGAATAATAAACGTACGCCGCTCGAAATCGCCATCGAAAACGTCGAACACGATTTTAATATTGGTTCCATCGTCCGTACTGCCAATTCTTTTAACGTTAGCAAAGTCCACATTATCGGCAGGAAAAAATACAATCGCCGTGGCGCCATGTGTACCGACAAATATCTCGAAATCCTTCACCACCCCACTATAGAATCTTTCATCAAAACTCAGACAAACAGGGAACTAGTCGCCATCGAAAACAATACTCCACGCGCCAGAGAATTACACTCCAAACAATTCCAGCCAAACACTACTCTAATCTTTGGTTCTGAGAACAACGGCATCACAGAAGCACTCCTAAACAAAACCCACGACGTTCGCTATATCGAATCTTTTGGCTCCACCCGCTCTGTTAACGTCGGCGCCGCCGCCGCTATCGCTATGTATGAATATACCAGGCAAATCCTATTTGCCGAACAATAGGTTGACTAATAGCCCCAAAACAAACGACATTAGGTTGGAAGCAATCAATAGCCCCACGATTATCGTCACGACTCCGAATAATTTGACGTGTTCATACGACGAGACGCCATTTGCTAAGTTATCCGAAATTGGGCGGTAAAAAACCACGATCGCCCCACCGGCGGCCGCAATTGCGAGCCCACCAAACATCCACCCGATACTAAAAGTAAAATCCATTACCCCATTATACCATAAAGTCTTTACTTTTTGGGAGAATTTGGTAAAATATAGTCACGGGGTAATAGCTCAGTTGATTAGAGCGCTGCCTTTGCAAGGCAGAGGTCCAGGGTTTGAGTCCCTGTTACTCCACCACGGTAGAAGCCGAGTGAAAAGTGAACTTGTTCACTTTTCAAGTAGGTGACGAATTACCTAAAATAAGTGCTTGCACATATTTTAGGTAATGAGGAGGCTACGAAAAGAAAGTTTACTTTCTTTTGCGAGGGGACGCCCAGTGGACGACTTTTGTGTTAACAAAAGTCGACCACATTCTACATTATCACAATGGGGATATAGCTCAGCTGGTTAGAGCGCGTCACTGATAATGACGAGGTCTGTGGTTCAAGTCCACATATCCCCACCAGAACGCAACAATACGGCAGTAAAAGCCGTTTTTTTGTGGCTCACGAGCCAGACGGCGTCATTTATTCAGGTCCACGAACCGGTAGACATCATTCAGTCTAGTCGCGCCGCGCATCCATATCTTAAGCGGTTAGCCTCAAATATCGCTCTTCGCCCTTCGTTGCGATTGCAAAATATAAGAACAGAGAAACGATTACGTAGACCGCATCCATAATCAGAAGCCCCGTAATTTGCCCAGTCAAAAACACCGTAGCGAAGGTCAGGGAAATAGTGAAAAGCACCATCCCGAGCCCCAGGAAAGTCGCCACCATTACGCTCGCGCTCTGTCTTACCACTACCGTATCATTTTCCGCATCGAAACGCGGATATTTGAGATTAATAATAATGCCAATCAACTCGGTGACGAGAGGCATTGCAATGACGCCAATTAACACTAGAATCGTCTCAACCACCCCAAATTGGAAACGAATTGCCATTACTATACTTCCAATCGCGGTAATAGGGACAATCAAAAGCATTGCGGTGAGAGCTTTTGCCATCAATACCTTGATTCCACTAATCGGTAGAGCTTTCAAGTTATTAAACGCTTTACCTTCAAGTGAGATCATCGTAGCTGTAATGCATGTCAGCAGGCTGGCAAATGCCACCATTGCAAAAGTTACACCAGGTAAGAACGAGCGCATTTCATCAATTGTGAGCGGAAACTCTTCGACGGAGCTAATTAGCGAGTTTGCGATATCATCAAATTTAATACACAGCGCGCCGACCGCGATAACAAAGAATACCAATCCTATTGCCGTATTCATGAGTAGAACTGGAGTATTGAAATATCTCGTGATTTCTTTTTTGACCATCGCCACAGTTTGATTATGTCTGGCGTAACTGTAATTTGCCTCGCTTGTTGTAATTTGACTCGTAGCGCTAAGGCGCGTAATGATTCGGAAGCAAAAATGACTAATTATTAGCACCGTCAAGCCAATTATCGCTAGATTGATTACGATAAAAATCAGGTATTCCAAAATATCAAAATGATTCACCAAGTTCACAAACGTTGATGCTGGATAATAAAAACTAGTAAGTTTGTCGCTAATAGCAATCATGCCACCACTATCAAAATCCGGCGAAGAGTTAAGGAGAAACACTATTCCTACCGAAGCAAACATTACAATAAAAGACAGCAATATTTGCCAGAATGATTTATGTTTGAATCTTCCCGAAAACGATGCGATAATTAGACCAATCAAACAGGCCACCGCAATCGGTACAGCCGGCACTAGAATTAACATTGTGATTGAAACTAGCCAGTAGCACGTTCCAACATCTGCATTCATCGCGTATGCAATAATAGCCGGCAAAAGGAAGATTAGACAGTAAACCATTTCAAATAAATAGAATTTAATCATCCGCACGAACACGATGGTGGATTTTTGAATCGGCATAGCCAGTAAGGTATCGTTGTCGCGAGGCTTAAATAGTAAATCTACGGCTTTGTAACCACCTTCCATCACGATAATAATCGCTGTGATTAGCGTATACATTGAAAGAACTGCAGTTTTACCACCATCATCTCCTAGTTCCATTATCATAGCACTACAACTAAACAGCATCAGAATCCCAATAAGCGACCCTAAGAAGATTGGCATTATACGCTTGGATCTTTCGGTTTTGCCGCTATAATTGAATAAGCGTATACCTCCAGACATTGAAGCCCTAAGAAGGGAAGCAAGCTTACTCATTATTTCGCCTCAAGTTCTAGGAATACTTTCTCAAGCGACTTATCGCCGCGAATCCTCTTCATGTCACCCACTTTTACTAACTGGCCTCTCTTTACAATTGCCACTCTGTCGCATAGTTTTTCTGCCATGTCTAGAATATGGGTAGAGAAAAATATCGTTCCACCATCTTTCACTATCCCCCTCATCACCTCTTTCATATCGTAAATTGCCTTCGGGTCCAGCCCTACAAACGGCTCATCCATAATCAGCACCTTTGGTTCGTGCGACAACGCCGCAATTAAGGCAATTTTCTGCTTCATTCCATGCGAAAATGCGCTGATCGTATTATTAAGCTCCTTTTCCATACCAAACATCTCGGCATATCGCTCCACATTGCGTTTTCTTATCTCTGTCGACACCTCGTACATATCACAAACAAAATTAATATACGAAATCGCCTTCATGTCCTCGTATAGCTCCGGATTATCGGAAACGTACGCCATCTTTTTCTTGCATTCAAGGGGATCAGTTTTAATCGACCTCCCATCAATCAGTATGTCTCCCTCTTCAAAATCCAAAATTCCACAAATCGATTTGATTAGAGTAGTTTTGCCTGCCCCATTATGACCGATAAACGCAAAAATCTCCCCCTGCTTTACCTCAAAAGACACATTGTCCAGGGCCTTCTTGTCCCCGTAATATTTGCTCACACCTTTTATCTTTATCATAATTCAATTATAACACTACACAGGCATTTTACATAAAAAAGGGGAACCGCCCGGTGTTTGTGGGCGGTTCCAAGGTCATACATGTATTTTAAGTAGCCTCGCAGTTCGAATCCTACTTAAAACTACCTCTATTGTATATCACGCGGCGCATATTGTCAATACCTTTTTTCCACAAAATGTGCAAAAATCTGCCAAAGACATGTTCGGGGAATATAAAAATATTACACCATATTTTTTAGAATTAGCATATTGACAAATAATAAGCACTATGGTATAATAAGCTCATACTTTATTAATTTAAGAGTTTGGTGGGCAGATAAGGAGTTCTAGAATGGCTGGAACTAAAGCTGGCGGCATGAAAGCTGCTGCAACCAACAAGGCTAAATACGGTAAAGAGTTTTATGCTCGTATCGGTAAAAAAGGTGGCCAAAATGGTCACACTGGCGGTTTCGCTGCTAACCCTGCGTTAGCTCGCATCGCTGGCGCTAAAGGCGGTCGTATCTCTCGCCGTGGCCCAGCAAAAAAAGCTGCCTAACAAGCAGCAAAAAAACACACTTTTGAGACCGTTTGCGACCAACGGGGAGCAAGATGAGCGACTGAGCCCCGTAACGACGGGCGCGAAGGAGCGAGTCGAAAAAGTGTGTTTTTTGCTGCTTAAGAGGCAGATATTAGTGTGACGGGCCGGCGCAAGCGAGTCGAGAAAGGTGTTATCGTGTTTTTTTATTGTTAGATAAGTTTCGGGCGCGAAGGAGCGAGTCGAAAAAGTGTGTTTTTTGCTGCTTAAGAGGCAGATATTAGTGTGACGGGCCGGCGCAAGCGAGTCGAGAGTGTGTTATCGTGCTTTTTGGGTTGTTATGAATGTTTCACAAGATGGGCAATGGTATTGAGAATCAGGTGTCTGAAAACGCGTTAGTCCACAAATCGGGCAACGCGATTTTTGATGCAGCCATTCTCTGTAGGTGTCCAATTCTTGTTGTATAAGTTCTTCATTATACTCTATGCCATACCGATTAGCCAACTCTCGTGCCTTCTCCCACGCCTGAACCTCCATTTTCAGCCTCTCTACGTCCATTTTGAAGTCTTTATGCTTACATATAGCATGTGAGACCTCATGTAATGTCAGAAGCTCTGAAAATGGCTCTGGAGGACCTATAACTACAATCCTAGGTGGCCGAAAAGCAAACTTTCGCCCGAACTTGAACCGAAAACCTGGATAATCTAATACCAATCGCTCAAAAAACACTGTCTGTTCCGAACTATAACCATTTTGGACTGCTAATTCTTTGTTAAACTCCCCACACCGGTAGGGAATCACTCCAGCTCCTTCTGCTTAGAATATAGAAAGCACCCGTAAATTACCGACTCGTTTGGCCGTCGTGGCCGCCTTAGCTTGACGCCCAAATCTTTCGGCAAATAAGGCTCGTAAAGTCTAAAAATCCGCCCCATGGGCCCACCCAGCACGATAGTGTCCGGCTGGTATTGTTTAATGATATCAGGCAATCCTAGACTCATCCGCTTAGCAATATCTTGTATCGTATCCTTCTTGCGTAAATCCGTTGCCCGATCAACATGGTAGTGGTTCTCGATTGCGCTAGCCGCCGCAATGTCTTCCCATTCGCGCTTCGCACCATCATATTCGTAAACCACGTGCCCAGGTTCCAAATCATTAGACTCCGGCAAGATTCGGTTTTTTTCAACTACTCCACCCCCAATCCCAGTCGAAAATGTCAGAAACACTGTCTTTCCAGGCAATCTATACCCTTCATATAGACTTGCCAAATTCGCATCGTTCTCAAACCAAATCGGACAATTGAACAACTTTCTTAACAAACCAATCAGGTCAATATCCCGCCAATTTCGGTTACCAAATTTGACTGAATAATTTTTTTGTACAAGACCCGGAATCGCCACTGTTACGGCTTTGATTCGACGTAGACGGAAACCCTCCAAATTGGTCTCCAGATCGCGCATAAAACTTTTATACCCTTGCGCAGTTTTGAATTTACGTCGCCGGATTACTCGCCCACGTCGCGAAAAAAGCGCAATTAGTGTTTTAGTACCTCCAATATCTATTGCTAAATACATAGTGTCTTGATTATAACACACATTTTTGCTATAATAGAAGGCAGTTTTTAGCGACCTTAAGGACGCTAAAAGGGAAGGAATAAATTTAACTATGGCAAATGCCAAAAAAATCACAATGGATGATCTTCTTCAGAGTAACGAAGAGTCATTCAAAAAAGTCAACACAGGGGACACTGTCAAGGGTACAGTTCTTTCTGTCAAAAAACACGAAATCCTAATCGATTTAGGTCAGCAAGGGGTTGGTCTGGTACCACGCCGCGAGGCATCTTTTGCACGCAATCTAAATGTCGGTGACGAAGTCACTACCTCAGTGATTGAACCGGAGATGGATGACGGCTATGTATTGCTCTCACTTCGCAAAGCTGTCAAAGATAAGGGTTGGGACGAAATTCAATTTAAGCTCGATAATAGTGAGATTGTCGAGGTCACGCCATTTGATGCTAATCGTGGCGGTCTATTGGTCGAATATGAAGGTATTAGAGGTTTTATGCCTGTATCACAGCTTTCGGCCGAACACTATCCGCGCGTCGGTTCATCTGATAAGGATGAGATATTGCAACGTCTCAATTCACTAGTCGGCAAGTCAATCAAGGCTCGCATCCTTGATGCCAACAAGAAAGAAAACAAGCTTATTTTCTCCGAGAAGGAAGCTATCAAGGATGGTCTAGCTGAACGTTTCGCCGAGCTCAAATTAGGCGATAAGGTTAAAGGTGTGGTAACTGGCGTAGTAGACTTTGGCGTCTTCGTCAATGTCGACGGCATCGAAGGCTTAGTTCATATCTCCGAGATTTCTTGGGAACGTGTCAGCAACCCATCTGATTATGTTAAAGTTGGAGATATCGTCGAGGCGAAAATTATCGCTATCGATAAAGAGCGTCTCTCACTATCCATGAAGCAGCTCACTGAAGATCCATGGCTTTCCGAAGTTGAGAACTTGAAGAAGGGTTCTAAAGTCGAAGGTACTATCACCAGAATCACCCCATTTGGCGCATTCGTGCAGATTAGCCCAGCCATCGAGGCCCTAGTTCATGTCTCGGAGCTTGGCGAGGGGTCCGATGTCGATCCAGAGAAAATCTTCACCCTGAATGAGCGTAAGAGCTTTAAAGTACTTGATATTGATAAAGAAGGTCGCAAGATTTCACTTTCCATTACTAAGTAGAACTAGTTAAAACAGAATAAATAGCCCACAAACAGGGCTATTTATTCTGTTGACTTTTTTATACATAAGTATTATGATGTAAAAAAGCACTCTTTAATTAAAAAGAAAGGTCATACAAATGGAAATACAAAGTCTCGACGAGTTTATCGCACAACTTCTTATCGATAAAGGTATTACAAATCTCGAACCAGAAATAGAAGCAGATTTGAAACAGGAAATGAAAACACGCCTTGAGGATCAAATCAATAAGGCTGCCGTCATGCAGCTTCCCGAAGACAAAGCTTCCGAATTGGCCACACTAATGGATGACCCAGAGTTTACTAATGAAAAACTAACAGAGTTTATGCAGAATTCCGGAGTGAATCTGGCTGAAGTTACTCTTGATACTATGCTAAAACTCCGCAGTTTCTATCTAGGTAAGGGAGAATAAAATGAACGAAGGCGGAAAACCAAATACGAGTGGCCAAAGCCAGCCCAACCCCCATGCGGATGCATGGGAGAGTCTCTATAATGAAAGTCGCAACAATGCAGAACAAGTCATTAATAGCAAGACTAATAAAACACGCACTTTTTCTGAATGGGATAGATACCCTATAGTCAAAGGAGAAAAACCCAAGGATTTCGGTGAACGAACCAAAAAACGGCATCAGATGGAAGCCGAATTTGGTTCTATGCCAATTACTGATGACAAGAAAATACGCACTGAAGAGTATCTCAAGAGCAAACAAGGTCAACAAGAACTAGCTGCCGAACAAGATTTTGATAAAATAACAGACCAAATAGAGCAAGGCGTTGCGGACGGTAAATATACCAGAGAGCAAGCCGATAAACTTCAAGAGCAGATGCTTGAAAGGACCTACAAAAACGTTTCAGGTATCCGCCAGGAGTTTGAAAAGCACCAGCAGGACTCCAATGAATTTCTTGCTCCGACTGTTATAGACCAGAATCAAACACAATCAGCAGAAGACTTTTATCCTCCCGCGCTGCCAGAACTTCCAGAGCAATCAGGTAAAAGTTTTCAACCGCCGGCTGTTGTTGCTTCTGTAGAAAAGAATGATGTCGTAGCACCGTCCGAAAAGTGGCAACAGACAGGTGATGAATCGATAAGAAAACAACGCGAATTAGCTATGGCGGCTCTTGATGGAATCGACGAACTAAGGAGGCAGGAATTGCATACCTTAGAAGAAGCTTATCAAAAAAACGAAATAGATAAAAAAGAGTTTGATGCTAAAATGTCAGTCTTAAATGCCTTTGTAGCGGATAGAATTAATAAAGTCGCCAGCGACTATAATGCGCTACGCGATGACCCTGACCTGCAAAAGATATACGCGAAAGCCGCTGATATAGTAAAACAAAGCGATAGAACAGCTCAAGCTCAAAAAAATGAGTCAAGGGCTCTCGAAGGGACCCAAGCAGCAATTAGTGGCGAATCGCAGAATGGTGTTCTTGAGCTTGAAGATAAAAGCCAAATCGAAGGCATCGAAAAAGCCAAACTTGAGGCAGAAGAAAAAGCCAAACTTGAGGCTATGGAAAAAGCCAAACAGACTACCGAATCCACAGCTCAAGTAGCCAGAGAAGCCGCAACTATAATGATGGACAAAGACGATGCTCGCATTAAAGATATTGAAGAAACTCTTTCTCCACTTGCCGCTATTAATGCCGATTTTGCTCATGACAAGAAAGAATTGGCTCACGACTACGCTGAACGGGAGCTAAATGCTGAAACTGCTAAAGCTAATCTTATTCAGAGAATCTGGAAAGGAAACCTTTTCAAGAAGTACTATGAAAAGAAATATGAGAAGGAAATTCTTGCAGGAAAGCGTGAAGTTGTGCTGGAGGATGGTAGCAAAAAGAACCTTGAGATGGTCATACGGGAACGTAGCCATAGCGCTATTTCGCGTTTTACCATTGCGGCTGCAGATGGCTATGCTAATAGCCTCTATGTTCACCGTGGGGCTGGCGAAGAAATGAATAAAGCCGATCGTGATACCACTAAAGCTATCAGTAATATAATCAAACAATATGCTAACGATTGGGCAAAGAATAATACCAATCCAGACTCATTGAAGAATAACGAAGATATTAAACGGGAGTTCAATAATAGCATCAGAGAAGAACTCGCTAAACTGAAAGATGCATCATCAAATGGTACTGAAATTGACAATTATTACGACGTTGCGGTAGCCGCATTGGGCCGTGCGGAAGTGGCCATTCAAGCCAGTCAGAAAATGACTCATGAAATCGCCATTGATCGTGTGATGGAAGGTTTTAAAGTCTATAATGCGGAAGTACGCAATAATATCCGTTCTAAAGCTCACCGCGACAATCTTGACAAAATTATCAATAAGCTTGAAAGTAGCAAAATTGGCTCCATTATCCCGCCTGAGATGATTGCAGGGGTAGTCGGCACGGCAGCTGCCCTTACGCAAACTGGTATTCGTGCTGCCGCAGGAGCTGCGGGCGGCATAGGAATATCTGGTATAATGGCAGGCCTAAGAGAGCGCAATCGTGTTACCGAAGATCGTGTCCGCATGATGAGAGATGCTGCTATTGGTCTAGAATACGATTCTAGTCAAACCAATCGAGCAGGAAAAAAACGGGCTAAATACGAAAAAAACCTTTACGGTACTCTATATGATACGCGTCCAGCTACTGAATTAACTGCTAATATTGAAAAAGCCATAGATAGTCAAAATGCCTTAGCTATCATGCGGGCCATTGCAGAGGCGAGGGTTAGGGTCAATTACTCAGATTCTGAAAGCAAAGACCTGATCACTTATACCTCTGCCGATAGCCTCGGCGACGAGCGCACTAGATTAGATATTGCCCTAATTCGGGCAGAACGTAGCCTACCAGAAGAGTATCGAGACGATCTTGATTTCCTAAAGGTTACTCTTCAAAGAGACATCGAAAGGGATAATAGCGCACGAGATCGTGACTATCGTAAGCTTCGCACGGCACAAGCTGTGAAACAAGCAGGCAAAACTATCGCTATCGGTGCAGCCTTCTTTATTGGCTCCCAGGAGTTAATTGCCGCATTTGATCCACACAAAATCGGCATTTTAGAAAAAACTGGGATTCTTAAAACCACAAATAGTGAAGAAAACACGACCGAAACACTTTTGGCTCAACTCGCTAGACCGCAAAACCAAGACAGTGCATTTCACACTACCGAGCCCATTCGAGTTAAATCTGATCAGGAAGCTAAAATTAAGGAACTTGAAGAGGCTGGGTATACCAGAACTGAGATTACTCCGGCATACCAGAGTACTAAATCTGATATCGCCGAGGTTTCGCCAGCAGATTCAACTCATGCTCTCAGAGTCAATACCTCTTTTGCAGATAATGGTACAAAATTCGCCGATGGTAACGAGCTAGGCCTACATCTTGAAAATGGTCGCTATATAGCCAATATGAATGGCAGTTCAACTATGGGTAACGATGTATTTGACTATCAACAATTAGTCAATGCTGGTAAAATTAGAGGTCATATTACCATCGGTGGTGGAACGTTTGAAGTTGCCTCAGAAATTAACGCATCTGGTCAGGTCAGTTGGCCTATAGATGCTACTGGTAGTATTACCACAACAACTGGTGAAACAATTAAAGCATTTGGAGCAAATGGAGAGAAGCTCTTTAAATCGTTTAGAGTCGTCGTGGACAATGGTGTCGATTCCGAAGGCGTTCGCCAAGTTGTCTCTCTGGCGTCCGATGCAGGGGCTGACTCGTTTGCAGGAAAGATTCAGCAGGTTGTCGAAACTATAGTTGAAGAGCCAGCTGTGTATGAGTTCACTAAGACGATAGCTGACGGCAGCAAGCTTGTCGCACAATCCGCCTCTTTTAATGGAATCATTCCACCGGTGTTTACTTCTAGAACTGGTTTAGGTGAGGCGGAGCCTGTCACGGTATAGCAAAACGAGTAATCCTATAAAAACTTACATTCCAATATTTTCTCGCTTATGATATAATAAGAGTATTATTCTAATGGAGTTATATTCGTGAAAAATCATAAGAAATCTTACAAGGGGAAACCTTGGCTCAAATATTACGACGAGGACGGAATCTCACCACATATTGACTTCCCGGATTGTTCCATGGTGGATATGGTGATGCAGTCGGCTGAAAAATGGCCCGACAACACCGCTTACATTTACTACGGACACAAAGTCACCTACAAAAACTTTGTTCGCAAAATCGAAAAAACCGCTCGTGCTCTCAAGAATTACGGCGTCAAAGAAGGTGATCGGGTTACCATCTGTATGCCCAACACTCCAGAGGGAATCACTATGGTTTACGCCGTCAATATGGTTGGCGCTATCTGCAATATGGTCCACCCTCTCTCGTCAGAGAAGGAGCTAGAATACTATATTAAGGTCACCGAATCCAAATATGTCCTAGTTATTGACGCGGTTTTCGACAAAATCTATAAGTTACGTGACACCGCACAATTAGAGCGCATCATCGTGGTACGCCCTTCAGATGGTCTCGGCTTCCTCAAGAAGAAGCTTTATAACACCCTACATGTTAAGAAGGTACGCCTCCCAGCTAACGATAGTCGCGTAGTGCTTTGGGAGGATTTCATTGCCAACTCGTACTTCTATCAGGGGAATTATCACGAAGATCGCGGCGGTGATGACCTTGCGGTCATTATGTATTCTGGTGGTACCACTGGTGCACCGAAGGCGGTGATGCTGTCGAATCTCAACATTAACGCTGAATCCATCTGCGATGGCGCTATGATTCGCCAAGTTGTTCCCGGCGCCACCGTCCTCTCTATTCTACCTCTGTTCCACTGTTTCGGGTTAGGTGTTTGTATCCATACGCCCCTCTGCCGCGGAATGGGTTGTATTCTGATTCCAGCCTTCTCTCATAAACAATTTGCCGATATTATCCGCAAAAACGAACCCAACTTCATTGTCGGTGTTCCTACTCTGTTTGAAGCTTTAATTAATACTAAACTAAAATCAAACGACCTCTCGTCGGTTACCGCAGTCATCTGTGGTGGTGACGCCCTTAATCAGACCCTAAGAGATAAAGTCAACGATTTTCTCGCCCATCATGGTTCAGAAGCCAAGATCCGTGTCGGCTATGGTCTGACCGAAGGCTCTGGCGCGGTTTGTCTCTCTCCAGAACATACTTTCGCCGATGGCATTATTGGTGTACCTATGCCTAACATGGACTTCAAAATCATCAAAAACGACACCTTTAGCGAGCTTCCTGCTGGCGAAGAGGGTGAAATCTGCATCTCTGGCCCATTGGTCATGATGGGGTACCTCGGTGACGATGCGGAGACGGCTCAGACTATTCGTCTTCACGATGACGGCAAACTCTGGCTCCATACCGGTGATATTGGCTATTTCGGTGAGGACGGCCTAGTTTACTTCGCTCAACGTCTCAAACGTATCATTATTTCCTCTGGCTACAATATTTACCCAACCCACCTCGAATCTATCATTAATTCTCACGAAGCGGTACTTACTTCTACGGTTATCGGCATCGACCATCATTACAAGGGTCAAGTTCCGAAAGCTTTCATTGTCTTAAAGCCAGGTTACAAACCAGGGAAGCGTTTAGAGCGCGAAATCAGGGAACTCTTAGAGCGCAACGTCCCTATCTATGCTCTCCCAGCCGCCTATGAATTCCGCGACAAACTCCCCACCACCAAAATCGGCAAAGTCGCCTTCCGTGAACTCGAAAAAGAAGAAAAATCCAAGAAATAACCAAAAAAGAGCAAGGGGGTGGGCCGTGCTTTACTCAGCATAATGAGATTTAGACCAGATTTCTAAATTGTAAGCTTTGCAAC
>JAZTZQ010000059.1:0-11798 GCA_045637565.1 Candidatus Nanosyncoccus sp.
CCTTACTCCGGGCTCATAGCCCGGTTAGCTATCTATCTCTTCCCATCATCCCTGGTAAGAACAGACTAGAAAAGTGCCATTCTTTCATCGTGGGTGCCTACGCAACTATATATAATATATAGTGCGTCATCTACGCTAGATATAGCGTATCACACGCACCGACAACCACCACATCTAGCGTACTACCGAACAGACACCGAACATTAGCCACGTTTCCCACCCAATCACCTAGACCTTCTTCCCCTCCATGAACTCCTTAATCCTAGCCACCTCGTCCCGTAGAGCCGCTGCGCGTTCGAATTCCAAATTCGCTGCCGCGAGTTGCATCTCAGACGACAGTTGTTTAATCAGCCCAGGCAATTCATCCTTCGGTACGCGACGAACATCTAGTTTATTCTCCTTTTCCTTCTCCGGTATAATCGCGCGAAGTCCTTTAGATATTTCCTTCACCACCGAATGTGGTGTAATACCATGCTTGGCATTATATTCTTTCTGAATCTCGCGCCGCCGATTGGTCTCCGAGATAGCCTTCTCCATGCTCTCGGTAATGAAATTCGCATACATGATTACTTTCCCTTCCTCATGTCGCGCCGCCCGGCCAATCGTCTGAATCAAAGCCGACTCCGAGCGTAGGAACCCTTCCTTGTCCGCGTCTAGTATCGCCACCAGTGACACCTCGGGCAAATCCAACCCCTCACGCAGTAGATTAATCCCCACTAGCACATCGTATACTCCTTCGCGTAAGTCACGTAGAATATCCCCCCGTTCCAAAGTGTCAATATCCGAATGAATATACGCCGTCTTTACACCCCGCTCTTTCAAATGGTCGGTCAAATCTTCCGCCATCCGCTTGGTCAGCGTTGTAATCAAAGTCCTCTGTCCCTTCGCAATCCGCCGGTCAATCTCTTCCATTAAATCATCAATCTGCCCATCGGACGACCTTACCTCAATCTCCGGGTCGAGCAACCCGGTCGGGCGAATTACCTGCTCCGCCGGTGCGGGTGAGACCTCAAGCTCATATTCGCCAGGCGTTGCTGATACATATATCGCCTGGTTCACACGTTTTTGAAACTCCCCATAAGTCAACGGCCGGTTATCAAGCGCCGACGGCAACCGGAACCCATAATCCACCAAGGCCACCTTGCGTGCATGGTCGCCATTATACATCCCGCGCACCTGTGGCAACGTCATATGTGATTCGTCCACAATCAGTAAGAAATCATCCGGGAAGAAATCCAGCAACGTCGAAGGCGGCTCCCCGGCTCGTCGCCCGTCTAGATGCCGCGAATAATTCTCAATCCCCTTCACGAACCCAGTCTCTTTCAGCATCTCGAGGTCGTATTTCGTACGCTGTGATAGCCTCTGCGCCTCCAGGTATTTCTGATGTTTCTCGAAATACTTCATCCTATCCTCATACTCCGCCCGAATCGTCACTAGGGCCTTCTCGAGTTGATCCATCGGCGTCGCATAATGCGTATTCGGAAAAATATGCACGTGGTCAGGTTTCTCTCGCACCTCGAAAGTCAACGGATCGACAATCTTAACTTCTTCCAAAGTATCGAACCCAAATTCGAATCGATACGCATATTCCCCATTCGCCGGATACAAATCAATCGTATCACCCATCACGCGGAAATTGCCGCGCTCGAACGCCAAATCATTGCGATGATATTGCATTCCGACGAGGCGACGAATAAAATCAAGCTGTGTGATTGGGGCGTATGAAAATTCTTCTTCGGGGCGCGTCGCCGCCGAATCGAGTGACGAGCGATTAGATAATGAGGTCTCGTGGCGCATATCAGAAGGCTCTTCTGAAGGACCAATCGCGGCCGAATCTGGCGCAGGGCGATTGGGCGATGGGGTCTCGAGGGGCTTCCGCAGGTTACGACCGAGGGATGAGGGGTCCGAGCCCCGTGACGACGGGCGCGAGGAACCCCGTCCCCGAGGGGCCCCATCGCTAATCGCCCATCCGTCATTCGTTCGCCACATCGGCAGCGACATCTCCTCATAATGCTCCGGCGAACCAATGCCGTATATACACGACACGGACGACACTACAATCACGTCGCGCCGCGTCAGCAGCGCCTCGGTCGCCCCATGCCGCAATCTATCAATCTCGTCATTAATCGCCGAATCTTTTTCGATATACGTATCGGTCGAAGCAATATAAGCCTCCGGTTGATAGTAGTCAAAATACGATACAAAATAATGCACTTCGTTTTCCGGGAAAAACTCTCGAAATTCCGAATATAGCTGTGCCGCCAAAGTCTTATTGTGTGCCAGTATCAACGTCGGTCGCTGCGTTTGCTCGATAATATTTGCCATAGTGAAGGTCTTGCCAGATCCAGTTACGCCGAGCAAAGTCTGTTCGTGAATACCAGAATTAACCCCCTCCACAAGTTGACGAATCGCCGCCGGCTGGTCACCAGTCGGCTGATATTTGGACACCAATTTGAATTTAGCCATATCTAGTATTATATCACACCGACGATTTTGCTCGGATTCTTCACTAGGATGCGCTCCAGCCCATCTGTATCGTAGTATTTTCGCAATTTCTTCATTGCACGCACAATCCGCTTATCGCCTCGCGCATGATGAATGTCGCTTCCCATCGCAAAAATCCGCTTCTCTTTTGCTAGCCGTACTGCCAGTTTTTCGGTACTTTTACCATATTGTCCAATAAAACTTCCTATATTACACTGCAACAATACACCCACATCGCATAGCTCATCCAAAACATCATAATTACGTTGTGTTAATGTATATCTTTCTGGATGCGCCAAAATGATTTTGTAGCCTTTCTCTATCAAATCACCCAAAATATCAAAATAGTTAGGATATTCTTCGTTTAATGAAAACTCCACCAGGACATACTTACTATCAGCCAACGTCGAGACAATATCTTTTTGTAGCAAATCCGCCATAGTGTAATCAATGAATAGTTCATTGCCAAGCCAAATCTGAGTCGTCACTCCCGCATCCATCAAAGCTTGCTTTAACCTAGAGAATAACAATAGATTATTTTTTCGAGTGGACGTGAAAATCGTATCAACAACATAATGCGGTGTAGCAATTATGTCAGTGACACCCTGACTCGCTAATTCTTGAACGATTTCAATGCTTTCGTCCAATGTCCTCGCACCATCATCAATCCCAGGTAATATGTGCGAGTGAATATCTATCATTTTTTGTCTTCATCTCCGTAGTAACTATAATATTTAGCGGATCTATGGATGACGGTGTTAAACACAATCCCAGCAACATTCGCATTCACTTTTTTCAAGGCATCTCTGACTTCCTTTAAGTTGGCTCTCGAAGTTGCGCCGTCTTTTACCACAATCAAGACCTCATCAGCAAAACTTGATAGAATTACGGAATCAGCCAATCCTCCGACCGGTGCACCATCTAGAATGATAATATCATAATGGTTACGAAGGGCAGATAAGACTTTTCTATTGCGCTGTGATGCCAAGAGCTCACTTGGGTTAGGCGGGTAAGTTCCACAGGTAATCAAATCAAGATTTTCAATGGTGGTATTATGAATATAATTCCCCATGTTTTTAGGGCTATCGGTCAGTAGATTCGACAAACCAGCGTTGTTAAACATCTTAAATATTCGATGCAATCTTCCTTTTCTCATATCGCAGTCAATAATCAGCACCTTTTTTCCTGCCTGAGCAAAAGAAATAGCCAAGTTCGACGATACGAAACTCTTCCCCTCACTAGCATTTGTGCTTGTTACGAGAATAGTTTTAAGATTCTTATCTACTGCAGCAAACTGCAAGTTGGTTCTTAGGCTTTTAATATTCTCACTCACAATAGATTTTGGTGCACGTGCCAACACGAGTTCATTTCCGTTCTTAACCTTATATTCACTTCTGGAGATACTTCCTATCATCGGCAATCCTATAATCTTTTCAACATCATCCGTATGTTTTACGGTATCATCTAGATAAAACTTCAAGAATGCAAATCCAGCTACGGCAATTATTGCAATCATTGTGGCAAGGATAATATCGCGTGAGAGAGTATTATTAGATGGTGCATTTGGAGTCGTAGCAAAACTTAGCTGACTGACGTTATCTAGCTTGTATATTTTGGCAATTTCTTCCGAAAAAACTTTCGCAATACCGTTCGCAATCGTTGCGGCACGAGTTGCGTTCTGATCGTTTACGGCAATGCTAATAATAGAAGTGTCTTCTATGGGCTTTATTGAGACAGCCTTACTTAGTTCTTTGCTGGACATCGATAAATCCAATTCTTCAATTACGCGATTAAGCACTAATTCGCTTTTGGCAATCTCACTATAAGTGTTTGCTAACTTTTGACTAGCATTAATGTCACTTAGAGCTGCTGCGGCACCTTCGTTTCCATCTGATTTCGCAATCACGACAGTCGTTTTTGCTTGGAACAAAGGCTTCTTAACCATCGTGTCATAAGCTACAATGCCACTAATTGCAAGAACTGTCACGGCGACAAACGCAATAATATAATGCTTCAAATAACTAAAATATTCTTTTATATTTATTTCTTCCATACTCTCCTTCTATCTCATAATATCACATTAAGCATAATTAATAAAGACTTATTATTCATTTTCTGCAGGTTGCTCTTTCGTTTCTCCCAAGTATTCGGCAATCTTTGATTTGGCATTTGCAATAGTCGATTCGTCTGGAATCATCACATAAAGAGGCAAATTATACCCCATGCTATAAGTAGGCAACATCGTACCGGTACCGTTTATGGCAATCGATTCGGTCTTCCACTTTGGTTGCTCTTGCAATTGTAGGCGCACAAAATCTATAATTTCTTCACGCGATAAAGAAGTTTCAAAGGAAT
The DNA here is from genome assembly GCA_045637565.1 of Candidatus Nanosyncoccus sp. Classification (GTDB taxonomy): domain Bacteria; phylum Patescibacteriota; class Saccharimonadia; order Saccharimonadales; family Saccharimonadaceae; genus Nanosyncoccus. Next base: position 4,840 of record JAZTZQ010000059.1, read on the forward strand.
CAGCAGCAATATCTAGGATTGCGGGTACTTTTAAAACATAATCGCGTGAACTGGATAACTTATTGACAATGCTGGCAATAACCTGTTGTTGGTTTTCGCCACGATGCCTGTCGCCAGTTTGATAGGTTTTTCGCTCTCTAGCAAAACGCAGAGCGCAGTCTCCATCCACATGTTGAACTCCGACTTTGAATTCACAAATTTTACCATCAAGCGTCTTAAGGGTCATGGCGGTATCCGAATCTATTTCGATTCCGTCCAATTGATCCACTACTTTGATTACCGTATCAAAGCTAACTTTCACAGTGTAATTAATTGTAATTCCCAGAAAATCTTCAATTGTCGTCTTGCTCATATTGATACCATATACGCCAGCATGGGTAAGCTTATCTTTGATACCAACCGTATCATGTAGCTGAACGTAGGTATCACGAGGGATGGATATGAGCAACATTTTGGCTTCTTTGGGATTCACCACTATAACAATATTAACATCGGATCTCGCGGTGGCTTTTACTCCATTCCTTGAATCGCTGCCGGAAAGATAGACTATAAATGGCTCCTCTGTCACGTTTTTAGACACTATCTTGTGGCCCTCTTCTTCAATCTCAATTTCAAAGCTATAGATTATTTTTGTACCCCGAAATGTTTCATCAGTAGCTTCCTTTATGCTTTCGACTCGGTCGGTTTCTAGCACAATCGCATCGCTTAAGCGATTCTTTAGTACATCTAGTAGGACGTCTATATCATCATAGAGACTTGTGCCAAACTTTATTTGCGTTTGTAAATAGTTTTCGGTAGTACCCGCATTTTTATCGGTTTTCAAAAAGCCAATATTTTTTTGCTCTAAATCGGCCAAATCATCGTAACCACTTGTCTCCATTACAATTAAGCTATAGTTCTTCTTCTCTGCTTTCAATTCTGTTACTTTATTAATGAAGCCATTAAATGCACCAGTGTATGACATTGCAAAACAAATACCTACTATGCAGATTATGGATAATATGGTGCATGTAATTTGTGCTACTACTGACGCACGTTTACGGATTATTAATTGGATAATACATGCCGTCAAAACAGTCGTTAGAACGATTATTACAATGGCCATTATCAGACCACTTACAATACCAGTTTTAAATAAAGACAACACGAACATTACCGAAGTTGCCGCTAACACCACTATTAGTGCAATCTTGGCCAGCATTATTATCCGGTTAGATGTTTTATTTGACTTATCCTTTTGCTCTTCCATACACCTCCATATTAACTGGTTTAATCGCGTGAGAACAAATCTCTCGTGTAAACTTTTTCGCTCACATCCTCGAGTTCTGGCTCCATGCGATTGGCTAGAATAATTGATGATTCTTCTTTAAACCTCTTCAAGCTCCTTGTTACTTCTACGCCATTAAACTTATCGTCTTTCAGAGTTGGCTCATAAATCAAAACTTTCTTTCTATGCTCTGTAAGGATTTTAATGATGTCATGAATAGCCGCGTCACGGAAATTATCCGAATCGGACTTCATCGTCAAGCGATAAACGCCAATTAGCTTAGGCTTCTGCGCCATCACTTCGTTTGCAATAAATGTCTTACGTGTATTGTTTGCCTCCACAATAGCCCGGATTAAATCCTGCGGCACGCCCTTGTAATTGGCCAGTAATTGCTTGGTATCTTTTGGCAAGCAGTAACCACCGTACCCAAACGAAGGATTATTATAATGTGTGCCAATCCGTGGGTCTAGCGAAATACCGTTAATGATACTCTTAGGGTCTATGCCCTTTACTTCGGCGTAAGTGTCTAATTCGTTGAAATATGCCACACGGAGCGCAAGGTAAGTATTGGCAAATAGCTTGACTGCTTCGGCCTCTTTGCTGTCCATCGTCAAAACCTGAATATCGTCCGCTAACGCTGCCTGGCGCAAAATATTGGCAAAACCCATTGCTTCTTCCGAATATGAACCCACAATTATTCTCGAAGGGTACAAATTATCGTATAATGCCCTGCCTTCGCGCAAGAATTCCGGCGAGAAGAAAATATTATCAATATTATATTTACGACGTATAGAGTTTACATAACCTACTGGAATAGTAGATTTTATCACCATAGTTGTTTTGGGATCGTCCAAGGAAATCACTTTCTCAATAATATCTTCAACCGAACTCGTATTGAAGAAATTTTTGGTTACATCATAATCCGTTGGCGTGGCGATTATTACATAATCAGCGTCTCGAAACGCATCTTCCCAATCTAGTGTCGCTCTGAGGTTTAACATCCGCTCACCCCGAGCCGCCTCTTCGAAATACTTTTCGATATATTCATCTTGAATTGGTGAAACAAAATCGTTCACCATTTTTACTTTTTCTGGCACAATATCAAGCGCCACTACTTCATGTTGCTGCGACAATAGCGTCGCAAGCGACAGACCCACATACCCAGTTCCGGCAACTGCAATCTTCATTAGCAACTCCAATTAAACTATATATTAAATATATTATACGCTACAACCCCAGTTGGGTCAACTAAACATAACCCACAAAAGCCACGTAGCTGTGGTTCTAGCTGTGAGACCTCCTGTGCTATTTGTCGATGTCTAGCCGTAGAATTCCTTATACCACTCCGCGAATTTCCTGAGCCCTTCGCGTAGGCTCGTGTGCGGCTTGAATCCGAAATCCCGCTCCAGTGCGCTCGTGTCGGCATAAGTCACCGGCACATCACCCGGCTGCATTGGTATCAATTCCTTATGCGCCTCAAAGTCATAATCCTCCGGTAATACCTTAGCTCTAATCAACTCTTCCTGCAGAATCTGCACGAAGTCCAGAAGATTTTCCGGATTAGAATTACCGATATTGTATACAGCATAAGGCGCTAACGGCAAACCATCTTCACCCTGCTTCTTCTCTGGTGCTTTCGCCATCACACACATCACACCCTCGACGATATCGTCAACGTAGGTGAAGTCGCGTTTGCAATTGCCGTAGTTAAAAATCTGAATCGTCTCACCCTTAATCAGTTTGTTGGTAAACCCGAAGTACGCCATATCAGGTCGCCCTGCTGGACCGTACACAGTAAAGAATCTTAAGCCCGTTGACGGAATATTATAAAGCTTAGAATAAGCGTGCGCCAAGAGCTCGTTGGACTTCTTGGTTGCGGCATACAAACTCACTGGATTATCGACTTTATCTTCCGTCGCAAACGGCACCTTCTTGTTGCTACCATATACAGATGACGATGACGCGTACACGAGATGCTCCGGCTGATAATGACGGCAAGCTTACAGGATATTATAGAACCCAATCAGATTTGATTCAATATAGACATCTGGATGCTCGATAGAGTATCGTACACCTGCTTGTGCCGCTAGGTTTACTACAATCTCCGGGCGGTACTCTTCAAATATCTTATTGACCGCCTCTTTGTCGGCTAAGTTCCCTTTCACAAAAGTGAAATTATTGAATTGCTCCAACTCTTTCAAACGGTATTCCTTGAGTTTCACATCGTAATAATCATTGACACTATCGAAGCCAATAACTTTTGCTTCTGGATTCTCTCCATAAATCCTTTTTGCTAACGCCCATCCAATAAATCCTGCTGCACCAGTAATTAGAATAGTTTTTTTATCAAAATCAATAGTTGTTTCCATAAAACATATTATACCATATTTTCCGCGATTAAAAAAGAGAACTTAGCTTACTTTATTTGGCGCTATAATCTCTAATTTTTTCTATTTCTTCTTCTAATAACCCGTTTGACATCCACAAACAATGTCTTGCAGGTATCAAACTCAAATAGTGCTGCGCAAATCATAACGAAAAGACAATAGACGACAAATCCTAAGATTGCGCCCAAGTTCAGTCCACAGGCAAGGAAAGCCACCATATTGAGAATAAAGAAAAGGTAGTCTTTAAAATGAAGCGCATATTCTCTCAAATCGATTTCACCTATGATGAACCAGATTATGTTTGTGGCGAGCGTAGCCACTGCGATAGACGTCGCACTCCTAAATAATAAATAACCCATTATATTCAAAACTACAGAAGTAATGATGATGCATATCATTATCTTGAAATACTTCTTTTGTTGTTTTTTTGATTTATATAAATTAACATGCACTATTTTTACTAGCATCGCCGCATATTGTGCGGCAATCAAAAAGAATAAAACACTAATCGAATCAATATACTTGGGCAACCACGTTTCGATTACGAATCTTGCAGGGAATGCAAATGCAACGATGACGGCTGCAAGCAATAAAGAATACCTCTTTATTCTAATCACTCTCGCGTGGCTCTTGCCTCTACAGAAATAATTATACATAGTAATTGAAATTGGGTTAATAAACACATTTAATAGATTTTCAATACTAACCGCAAAAGAATAATAAGCAAATTCGACCATGCCTACTAAATTTTTCACGAATAGTCTATCTATGGAAGTAAAAATCACATTACAAAAATTTCCAGTCATTAAGAAAATACCAGCCCCCACGTTTTCTTTCATATATCGTTTTTCGAATCGGAAAGAACGCTTTGGCTTACCTAAAACCTTGCGTAATTCATATTCAATAAAAACCCAGTATATGAAATACATTACCACATACGCAATGATATAGAATAAATAATAATCAGTTTTTATAATAAAGAGCAATATTAGATTAATGGCAAATATCATCAAAGTATTAATATTCGTATATCTAGAATACTTTTTGAATTCGCCTACTGCATTATATAGATTCCGCACATAACTGGATACGTTGACCGGTAGAATAACCAAGGAGCAAAGCAGAAGAATTTGATTGCCAATAGCTAAGGAAACCCCAACCATCAGTAGGCACATTACAACTTGGAAAAGCTTAAAAGTATCAAACTCGGTTTTCGCCTCTTTGCCGTCAAGCAAATAAATCGATTTACCACCATTTCTAAGATACATCCCATCTGCATAGCCTAGATGTAAAATACCAAGATATGTAATATAAAGATTAAATAGCTTTATATTTGCGTATGAGTCCACCGATAGGAACTTAGGCAGAAAGAATGCCGTGAATAAACCAATTGAGATATTGATGGCGTTAGCGATAAAAACATGTATAATGCCTTTTTTGATACTTGTGCTGGCAGGCGTTCCATTTTTCATACTGGAGACAGATTTCACTACTTTGTTTTTTGCTTCGTCACTCATATCACTACATCCTTGTTATTCACTATTCTCTTTAGCCAATTCTCGTAACGGTAATAATCTATTGTTTTCTCGTCGATTGGCTTATATGCGCTATTGATAAAAACAGCTAGTTTGTCTATATTGTCCCTACCAATCACAAAGACATTTTCGCTGTTATAGAAATCATAGTTGACGATATCTTGATAATTCGTTACCAGTTTCCTGCCGTAGAATAATGCCTCCATTGGTCTTAGAGTCAAACCGCAAGTTTGATTTGGTGCTATATCAACGATACATTTTGCGCCCATAATTGTTGAAAGATAATCTATATAACTTACGCGCTTCCTTTTTGAATCTACTATCCGAAAATTGCATTTTAGACTCTGGCTTTCAGCACTTCTCTTTAGGCACTCAAGGGATTTCCTGCGTCCCTTGTCTGTACCCATGAAAACTAAATCTGTTTTTTTACCAGAACTCTTAATGCCGGTCATTTTATTGTAAAACTGCGGGTTGTATTTTAAATTATACTTTTTTGCATCGAATCGACTGTAAGTCCATATTTCGTCAATGAATTTATTGTTTAATGCAACATCTTTTTCTTTTACTGGATTCCAATACCAAAAGACCAACCTTAGACCTGGATTGACTTTTTTAATGTATTTAGTAATTAAGTTCACATCGTCTATGCCACCATCAAAAATAATCACTACACTACAACCTTTTATTTCCCTCTTCCACTTACCATAAAAAAATGGAACAGCGCAACGCAGCCGCAGTTTCTTTAATAGCTTTCTTAGAATACGTGCGAATAAGCAATATGAATGATAACATAAGTACACCTCCTTAGCGTTTGGTAGGAAAGCCAGGCTATTACTTCTTATTATGACCACTCTCTGGGTTTTATTCATATAGCTATTATACTCCAAGAAAGACGAAAAAAATGAATCATCTTGAAATTTCATTTGTTTTTGATCTTAATGATATTTTAAACTCAAGGAATATTTTCCAAAAAAGGAAAATGTACCAATAAGTAAACAAAAAAGCCGCTAAACTATCAAAAAGCCTAGCCATCATAGAGAACCTAAACAGCTCCAATATGAACCAAGCAAATAGTATAAAACTTAAATCAATTCCATTTTTAAGCCTACGACCTCTTGTTCTCTCATACCATATACTATAGAAAATGGCAGTTATTATTTGAAAAATCAGTACACCAAAAAGACCAAAATCGTGAAGATAATATCGATATCCAGTGTAAACATTTCCGGCCCTGTTGCCATTTGCATCTATTCGAAATTCTAGATTGGAAGTTTGCATAGTTGTTTCTTCCGCCAACCCAAATTTCGATAGGTATATTCTAAATTGACGAAGGGTTTCTTCACCGAATTGTCTACTCTCCAAAGGTTCTTTTATAAACAGATCCAACGATTCAATAGAGTTTCCCATGTAGTATGTCACGTTATCAATAATCGAAACCTCCCCTTTTCTTCCAAATAACCCACGAGATGCACTAAATAATACTAAGAACAATACTAGTGCTACTATCGCTCTGAATAAATACTTTATGTTTAGTTTTTGAATGAATTGATATTTTCTGTTTAGCAATGAATAAGCTACAAATATAGTATAGATGAATGCCAATAGTATGGTGGTTCTCTGTGTCGTAAAAATCGAAGATACTAAATATGCAATAATTGCTATCAATAATAAATAGTTACTCTTCTTTTTTCTGTCTACGATAATGTTATTAATAAATACATACAACAAGACGTATACGCCAATTCCCAACAATAAATTAGCTTTCGTTAG
>JAZTZQ010000060.1:0-6407 GCA_045637565.1 Candidatus Nanosyncoccus sp.
CACACAATAACGCTACCACCTAACGCACCACTATTCTCTATTTCTTCCCCCCAGGATTCGTCGTAATCAAACTCTCCTCCGTCTCCGATGCAATAATCTGAATATGCACGTGATTCTGCCCCGCGAAGAACAACCCCTGCCCCACCGGGAAGTTCGACAACCGCCTCTTCTCCTCTTCAGTCAGCTTGAACACATCAGAAAGCACATCCACCGCCGACACCGACTGTTTTAGCAATAGCTGCATCGACGAATTTCCCACAATCGCCCGACCCATTTTCGAACCCATAAAATCTTCCACGTCCTGCGTAATCGTCGTAAGTCCCAGGTAATACTTACGTGCTCGCTTCGCCAGCGAGAACAAGAAATTCGCCGAATCCTCATGTTGCATCAACTGCCACGCCTCATCCACAATCAGTAGACGTTTCTTCTGTTCGGCTCGTACAATGTTCCAAATATGCGAAAGCACAATATACATTGCCACCGGCCGCAGTTCATCTTCAAGGTCGCGAATATTAAACACCACCATTTGGTTATTAATATCGATATTCGATTGCTGTGAAAAAATCCCGGCAAAAGTCCCCGTCGTATACTTTCGTAATCTTTGCGCCAACGATGGCCCCGATCCGCCCATATGTAGCAAAGTATCATATAAGTTCGCAATCGTTGGCGGCGTCGACTGATGCGTCAAAGGATCAGACGTAATTCCAACTCTAGCATATGTATCAATCAAAGCCTGATCAAGATCCGCCTCCTCCGAAGCCGACAACGCAGGCACCACCGCACCACCAGCAGAAGCCACATTTCCGCCCAGCATCAATCGAAACAGTCCATGCAAAGTCACCAGGTTCGCCCTCAGTGCATCATTTGCATCTTCTGCATCCACCACCCGAGGCAAATCAAACGGGTTAATCCGCACATCCGAATTCAGTGACAATCTAATGTAAGACCCGCCCACCGCATCACTCAATCTCTGGTACTCATTTTCCGGGTCGATAATCAATATCTCCGCGCCGAGCATCATCGACCGCAACGCTTCCAACTTCACAGTAAACGATTTACCAGCACCAGACTTTGCAAACACCACCATGTTCGCATTTTCAAGCGAAAACCTATCAAAAATCACCAGCCCATTATTGTGCATATTTACGCCATATAAAATCCCCTTATCTTGCGTCAAATCTGCCGATGTGAACGGAAACGATGTTGATATTGCCCCAGTATTCATATTACGACGAATCTGCAGTTGATCCGTACATTGCGGCATCACTGAATTTAGCCCCTGCTCCTGTTGCGAATTCGCCACCTTAGAGAACACCATTTGTTGCCCCAAAATCGTTTCAATCTTCTGTTGTACAAACTTCATCTCATCCAAAGAATCCGCCCAAATCGTAATATACAACCCGAACCGGAAAAATCTCTCCGCCCCTAATTGCAGCTGGTCACGTAGTTCCTCTGCATCCGATATCGCTGCCTCAAGCTCCGGGTCCCTCACCTTCCCCTTCTCCATATTTAGGCTCATCGACGCCTCAAGTTGCGTCACTTTCGTCCGCAGATTTTTCATCACCACCGCCGACTCCACCGGATAAATATACATCGATACATCTATTACTTCATCGATATTAATAATCGACGACAACCATCCCGTATAAAGCGTCCGTGGATAACCATATATATACATCGTTCGCCCATATTTGTTTCCTAACCGAAAATAATCCGAATGAATCTCAATCGCGCTTGGCGAAATCAAATCCCTTAATGTGTTCGTTCCCTGTTCAAAAGCCCGCTGTATCTCAGCTGCTTCCATCGCTTCCTGCTGCGCCGCTATCTCCGCCGCCGTCAGCTGTTGTTTCTTCTTTCTACCCATTCAACGTCTCCTTTTTCTCCCCTTTCTTCACATACATCGTAGCCAATTTCGAAAAATCCACCAACGGCTCTCTTACTGCAGTATCCGGATTATTGAAATTATAATAAAGCTCAGCCAATTCCCGCGTGTTCAACCTCACCGAATGGATGCCAATCTGGAACAAACCCGACATCACCGAATCTACTCTATTGGACAATTCCGTCAACGCCTTATCATAAGTCGCCCGATCAATCTTAGTCACCACCGGCGCCTTATTCTTCGAAAAAGTCTTAAAGAAGTTTTTCGTTTGTTCCAAAGCCTTCTCGGCATCCACTGACGTATAGTAGGGTATCACAATAAAGAACGACTTATCCATAATATTTGCCTCCTGCGACAAAATATCAATAAAATTAATGTAATCATCCATCAATACCCCCAGCAACATATTATCATTATTCCTACGTATCTCAGATAGTTTTTCAATATATGGACCAATATCCACCTTCTGTGAACGAATCAAAATCTGAGTAGTAAACTTCAAAGAGTTTAAGAAATTCTGATAAGAATATTCCACACCCTCTCGTTCCATATCGCTCATTAGGTCGAAATTAATCGATTTACAAGCCACCACTGCACGGAAAGAGCCGTCTTTCATAATCACCACGTTGTCACGCAATTCCGAGATTAGTAGTGTCGACTGCGTCGAAGTAGGGGCCTCTTTATTTGGTGAAACCGGAGTTTTTTGAGTTGCCGCTATTGCCGAAGCTCCTAGATTCGCGTTATTAGTAGCTTGATTCGGCATCACCATGTTTACATCTCCAGTCATCTGATTCTGCATCATATTATCATTGCCCATATTTTGATTAGGCATCATTGTATTATAACTATTTTGTTGTGAATCCATTTTTACATCCTAATGTAGAGAGATGAAAACTTCACCTTCGTCCCTTTCCTTTATTCTCTTCGCTTCCTTCGATATAGTCGCAACCGAATAATCAGTATTATTAGCTAACTCTATTATACTAGGTTTAGCCGCTATTTGTCCATTACTTTTTTGCGGCATAGCTCCGTCAAACGATTCTACACGCTCATTTTGGCTTTGTACGCTATTAACCTCAGGCTTCACTACTACATCCGAATTATAAACCAAATCGTCAATCGAATCATACGCCATACCATCTACCGAATTACGCACCGGCTCTTTAGCCTCTTTTCTCTCCGTCTCCTCTATTGCCTCACGCATCTCCTTTATAACTTCCTCATGGCGGTCATTCTCATCTTTCATAATCGTGTCTCCCAGGTTATCAAAATGATTCGTTTCGAACATATCGTTCATCATATTTGCTTCCTCGACCAAATCATCCTTTACTCTTCCCGCACCAGCTCCTTTAATCGCATATCCCTCCGTATCCACAATGTCGGCCAAAAAAGACAATCTATGCGTCGCCTCTTCACCAGTAATATCACGCGACCTCGACTCATCACTAGCTATTTTCGGCGCCGTAATCTTAATCGTTGACTCTCTTTGACCAGGCGTCCACAATCTCGTCCTCGGCTTCAAATAATACGACACAATCGCCGCCAGATACGTTTCCATCGGCTGGTCCTTTTTCAAAGGCAAAGCCAACGCCAAAAGCAGCAACACAAACGGAACCGGTATAATCGCCAGTAATGGAAACAATTGAAACAACCCCACCGCAAGCGCAATCAACCCACCAGCCACCAACAAATACACAAACTGCCGAAAACTAAACGGCCCGAGTAACTTATCGTCCGCCTCAACATCCTGAGGCACCTTATATTGCGCCATGATACTATTATATCACATAAATTCGTTCAAGCATAACCGCTAGGCTAACTCATCCACCTACTTCTATTCCTCATAATCCGCAAAGAAATCACCCAGTAATTCTTCTATTTTTTCAAAAAGCTCACCTCTACTCGCATGAGGATTATTATTCCTGAATTCTCGATAGCTACTCTCAATGGCGCTATCGGCTCCAAAATTCTTAGTAATCATATCCACCGATCGACTAAAGAAATCACCCTCCGGATCCGGTGCATCACCCGTTTCGTCAAACACCTTCCATAGCCCCGCCATTACACCAGTCCTAAACACTGGATCACTGTAAGATACTGACCCACTAGTTTCATTACCACTTGTTGCTCCAGTATCGTGCTCACGTTTAGCCTTCTTATGCAGTCTATCCTTCTCATCCAAATATCGGTATATCTCTTTCTTATTATCCAAATTAAGCATCTTCCGTAACCAGTCTTTTGCATTGTTAGCCGTACCCGAACGTCGCGTCACATATATTTGCTCAAGCTTACCAGTCTTATCAAGTATTTTTCTTAACTGTCGACCAGCATATTCTCTCTTCAATGCAACCATGTCGGCCTTTCGTTTCTTCTCAGCCGTACTTGCATCTTCATCTCCATAACGAGTCTGAATCTCCGCCCTTGCCGCCTCATACTCCGTCTGTCTTGCATCCAATTCTTCTTCATTGGCTTCATCATCATTAAGATACATATCCAATAAATGCTCTACCGCCGGCTCACGATAGTCCGTCCGCATCCCCAGAATCTGCCCGGTTGTTTGATCATTAAAGTAATCCTTTGTTTTACGACGGAAGTATTTTTTCACATCTTCCTCACGTCCAGCAAAACCATTCTCTTCGTCATCCCACACCGGTTTCCATTCATAAACCGGGTTTTGGTTATCATCAACCACAACCTGATTCACATCTTTATCCCCTATCCTTACTTTTCTCGTTTTTTGTTTCAATTCATATCCTGTCCAGAATTTTACACCAGAATTAATCTGTTCACTTCCTGATAACCATTTCAAACTCGCCGACAAAAACGCCGGTTCAAATGCTGTTTGAATTTCCTCACGTTTCTTCAAATAGTCATCAACTCTCCAGTCAGCCGCTGTTGCACCCTTCTTATACCCGTAAGCTTTCTTTAAACTCTCATCAAAGCTCGATAATGCTGTTCGCTCAATACTATCAAGCGACGTACCTTCAAGTAACTGCTTTACCCCCTTCTTTGCGTACATTCTACCACCAGGATATTTATCAGTATCAGGTTCTCCGTCATGATACCCCTTGATATACTCATCGTATGTCACATCCATCACCTGCCTGTCATTGTTATTGTATACACGTGCCGTCTCCAGATTAATATATTTACCAAACCGTCTCAACCACGGGTCATTATCCTTCACCTCAAACATCAAGAAACTAGCTAGTGCCTGCGAAGCATGTGTACCAAGTTGAACACCATGACCCAATAATTCTTCCATATACTTCTTTGCCAAATCAGTATCTCCACGCTGGTTTAATACCCTCAAACCAGATATAATTGAATCCACATTATCAATTGCATCACTACCCTTAGTTAATTCGCCCAACCTCTTTTCTACATCTTTTGTTGGCGGAGTCAAATCAAAATACTTCTGCATCTTTGTCTCTACAATCTTCTTTTGCGTATCATAGCCATGAGCAGCCGTTGCTGCAGCATAATGAATTCCTTGCGTATCACCCTCCATCAATTTATGCGTCGTCGCATAGTTAGCCCTTGCAAATTCACGATTTTTAATATCGTGCATCTTATACTTATTATCGCCGCGATTTTCATCATCAAAATGTGCGTTCATAGCGTCCTCCATACGTTTATGGAAACTCTTGGCATTTTCATATTCAATCTTCTCGCCTCTTGCCTTTTCAATCTTCAATATATCCGCAGCTTTTACATTAGCCAAATCAAGCTTATCTAATCGCGCCTTTTGCGCACTACTTGCATTGTTTTTTACTACATCCAACTGACCAAGCCCCATATTCATATTGTTCTTGTGTCGATCTACCTCATGCGAATAGCTCATGTTCAGCGCCTGTCTCTCATATGCCTCCTCACCTTCACGCGAAGGCAAACCATTCTTACGATAATTTCGCCTCGCCGCATATGCCTGTCCCCTCAGCTTTGCCGTTTCTGCCAGTTCACTCAGTTCTTCTTCTCTTGCGACCTTTCTATTAGACAAAAACTGCATCAATCTAGCCGAAGGCGTTCTTCCAGTCGCCAACCTCTTTTGCCGCGCCAATTGTCTGCGCGAATCCGCCCAAGCCCGATTCGCCGCAAGCGGTTTCGCCGTAAGCGCATGCAACCTCGAATTAATATCTCCAAGGAATGTTCCGCTCATTTGCATTAGCTTCCACGAAAAGAACAACGGGAATATCTGCACAGCGATACCAAGCAACAAACCAAATCCGCTCTTTGCACTCATGATAATCGCAAATCCCGCCAAGGACGACGCCCCAAAAAGCAACGAAAACGCCGGATAAAACACCAGCATCCTCGTCAATAGTTTCTTCCATTTCTTATACAAATCTTCCGTATTGGGCAAAATCCCCGCCACAAACGCCAACGGCGAAATCATCACGAGCAGCATTACCACCGCCTGGCGCAAGGCAATCGTCACAAGCCCAATCACCACTGACACAATTGCCCCCAGCGCCGTAGGTATCAACATCCAAATCGTCCCAAACTGAAACGCAATCATTCCCCC
>JAZTZQ010000061.1:0-22301 GCA_045637565.1 Candidatus Nanosyncoccus sp.
GGTAGTCTTAGTACCGGCGGTAGCAGTCATGTAGTAGCCGTAACCAGCATTGGGTGCGACTTCTACTGTGATGACATTACTATCACTGCTGCTGCCTGGAGTGAGATTATCAATGATTAGATTAGCATCGGACAGGGAGACGCTGATGGTGGGATTGAAAGTGAATTCTACGTCGTTAGAAGATTGGTAGGTGAGGGCGGAAGTGCTATGGATGGTGGGAGTGACAACCGTTGAAAATACGATTGTTATGATAGTTGTTACGATTGATTTTGTCTTGAATGATTGCATTGGTTACCTCACTTAATATTGACGCATACTTATCAAAATAGTAAGCACTAACTTAATTATAGCATATTATATCACATGTAAAGCTTTTTTATTTATGGTAGTATCTAGCTAGGAATTGATTTTTGTATTGCTGAAAGGTACCATCTTTTAAGGATTCGCGGATGTTGTCGACGGTATGGACAATAAAATATTCGTTGTGAATGCTTGCTAAGACCTTAGCAGTGATTTCGTCGGTCTTGAATAGATGATGTAGATAGGCACGCGTGTAATTTTTACAACATTCACAGTCGCAATCTGGTTCGAGTGGAGTGAAGTCGTGAGTGTATTTGGCATTCTTAATATTAATGCGACCGTCTTTGGTATAAAGGGAGCCATTGCGAGCCATGCGAGTAGGGCCGACGCAGTCGAAAGTATCGCAGCCGAATTCAGCGCCAACGAATAAATCGATGGGTTCTTGGCCCATGCCGAGGAGGTGGCGAGGTTTGTTTTCGGGCAAAATACTATTCACCGTCTGAAGCATTTCAGCCATACCCTCGGCCGTAAAGACACCGCCGATGCCGAAGCCATCGACGGGTTGTTTCGCACAGTACTTGGCTGATTCGGCACGAAGGTCGTTGAAGATACCGCCCTGGACGACGGCATATAAATACTGCTCAACTTGCCCAAGAATGCTCGAATGGGCAGCTCTCGGTCCGCTTCGCTCGCGCCCGTCGTTACGGGGCTCGCTCGCTATCTCGCTCCCGTTGTCGCGAACGACCTCGATCTGCCCATTCGTCGCATTCCTGTGCGATTCAAATAGTTTTTCATGCTCTTCGACGCAGCGGTCGAGCCAGCGGTGGGTGCGATGCATGGCTTCTTCCATGTCGGCGCGGCTTTCAGATTTTGCGAGGTGATCGAATGCCATGTGGATATCGGCGCCGATGGCCCATTGGGCTTGCATGCTGGATTCGGGAGTAATTTCGAAGTTGCGGCCGTCGATGTGGGATTTGAATTTGACACCGTGTTCAGTGATTTTAACATTGGGAAGGCTGAAGATTTGAAAGCCGCCGGAGTCGGTAAAGGTAGGTTTATGCCAGCTATTAAAGGTAGCAAGACCACCGGCTTCTTTGATGAGGTCAGTGCCCGGGCGGAGAATTAAATGGTAGGTATTTGCCAGGATAGCTTGGGAACCAAGCTCATTCATCTCTTTCATAGTGAGGGCTTTCACCACTGCGCGAGTAGCAGCGCCCACGAAAGCGGGCGTTTCGATGTCACCATGTGGTGTATGAATAGTACCGATGCGAGCAAGGCCTTGTTTCTGATGAATGTCGAATTTTAGCATATTAGCATCGAATCTCCGTAGCTTAAGAAATTGTATTTTTCGGCAATAGCGTGGTCGTAGGCGGCTTTTAAATGGTCCCAGCCAGCAAAGGCCGAAGCGAGCATGAGAACTGTCGACTTGGGTGCGTGATAATTTGTAATTAGTACGTCAACGAGTTGGAACTTAAAGCCCGGATAAATAAAGATGTCGTCCTCGCCTTCGGTCTTGCCGGTCTTAGCGTAGTATTCCAGAGTACGAGCGACGGTGGTGCCGAGGGCGACAACCCGTGGTTTTGGCGGCAAAAAAACATCTTTCTCGGAACGCTCCCTCGCTCCCGTCGTTACGTGGCTCGGTCGCTCCGCGTTTGCCACGTCGGCAAACATGCTCCTCGAAAGAGTATTTTTTGCCGCCTCAATCGCCGCCAACGTGTCGTCGGGAATGTGGTACCACTCGGAGTGCATTTGGTGGTCTTCAACTTTGTCGCTGCGGATGGGCAGGAAAGTGCCAAGGCCGACGTGGAGGGTCAAGTATTTCACGATGACGCCTTTTTGCTTCAGACGGTTAAGTAAGTCTTCGGTCATATTAAGACTGGCGGTCGGGGCGGCGGCGGAGCCCATGTGCTTGGCCCAGACGGTTTGATAGCGCTTCTTGTCGTCGTCCGTGGCGTCGCGATGAAGGTAGGGTGGCAAGGGAACGGTACCGAATTGTTCTGCGAGCTCGGCCAAAGGCACGTCAGATTCAACTTCAGCAATACCGTTGCCAAGAATACGCTTTACTGAGATAGATGGGGATTGAAACGCTACCGTCTCGGAGATATTATCGCCGAGCATCTTCTTCGCGGTCAGATTTTTCTCGATCTTCGGATTACGTTCGACAAAAACGACATCACCCTCATGGAGTTTGCCGCGATACATGACGCGCTGGGGCTCGTCGCCGTGGCGTTCGAGGACGACAAGTTCGCGCTGGCGACCGTCGGGGAGGGTGCAGAAGAGGCGAGATTGCATGACACGAGTGTCGTTTAGGATAAGGACGTCACCAGGGTTGAGGAATTCATCTAAATTACGATAGTAGGAGTCCTGAATAGCGCCGGTTTGGCGATTCAAAACTAGGAGGCGCGTGGAGCCACGTTCTATGGGTGGGTATTTCGCAATACGCTCTTCTGGTAAATCATAGTTATAGTCCGAAACTAACATATTATATATTATATCATATTGCGCCCATATTCTTTACTTTTACGTAAAATATGGTATAATTAGAATAGATGCTTTTTACATATTACCATGGAGGTACAGGTTATGCGTAAATACAGAAAAAGAATAGCAAGCTCTTTATTAAACCTTACGCCAAATGAAATCATAGTTCATGATGACACTACCGGCGACATCGTCGTTCTTCCTACACACGGCAAAGAAGTGGCATACGCCTTCTTGATGCACGGGGTCAGACGACCAGATTGGTATTTCGTCTGTGAGAAGAAAGACCTTGAGACCATCAGAAAGCTCAATCGTAGCCTTACCGATGTTGTAGTGATTAACTATTCCGGCGTTTGTCGCGATATGATGTCAATGAATTATTTGGTCTGGGCTGTGGACTGCAAAACTCCAGTCCGTCTACAAACTTAAACCTCGTCTATGCGAGGTTTTCTTTATCGCGTTTAATTTGCTTGGAGTAGCGCTCTTCTTCGGAAAAAACGCAGCCGCAGTATTTTTGCATATATAATCCTAACTCGCGGGCTTTGGTTTGACCTTGGCGAAAACCTGTTCGAAAATCTCGATACAAAAATTCAACTCCGCTCAATGCGGCAAGCTCTTCGCAAACTGTGACTATTTCTTCGTGTTTCTGATATGGCGAAACGAGTAATGTAGTGGTAAACGTATCGTAGCCGTGCTTCGCAGCATAGCGGACGGTCTCAGTGAGACGTTTTTTATAGCAATAATTAGCGCAACGATTGCCAAGATCGGACACAACATTACGACAAAATTCGTCGAGTCCGTATTCTTCATCAATGATTAGCTTGGCATTTATTGTGGACGCATAGTCTCTGAGACAATCACGACGGGTTTTGTATTCGATATATGGATGGATGTTTGGATTGTACCAAAAAAGTACAGGTTCTATATTCTCACTTCTTAGCTCGTCAATACAATATACGCTACATGGAGCGCAACAGGTGTGCATCAATAATTTCATTTACACAATTATAACATTTGTGCTACAATAAGTCTATGAAGGAGGCTTATGGCAAAAAAAATTGAAACTGATACTTGGACCTTTATTAGGTTTTGGTCTATACCTTTGGTGGTTTATTTAATATACTTGTTCCTACAACAAGCAGTAACAGGATTAGTGGTGGTTGGTGCGTCGATTTTCTTGACGCTTGCGCTAAAGCCATTGGTGCGTAAAGTGAATAGTTTCTTTATTAGATGTTTCGGCAAAGATAAAAAGCACCAGACGTTGTCTGCGGTGATGGCTTACCTGATAGTCGTCCTAGTAATCGGTGGAATAATTGCGATTGTGGGTCCGGTGGTAGTGAATGAGACTGCACGTTTCGTGCAGAATTTCCCTGATACTTTTGAAAAAACCTTCGGGGGATGGGATGGCGTGAATAGTTTTGGTAGAAGTATAGGTATTAACGATTTACACGAAGGCATTACACACGCTATGTCTGACATTTCAAACAATCTAATGGGATTTCTCGGTAACAATCTCATGTCGAGCGTCAGTGGAGTTGCCGATATCGTCATGAAGATCGTGCTCATATTAGTATTGACCCTATTATTTCTCCTCGAGGGCCCGGGTTTATTGTCGCAGTTTTGGAAATTGGTCGGAGCCGGCAAAGACAACCATAGAGCCACCGCAGCACGCGATATCGTAACAAAAATGGCGAATGTGGTGTCGATTTATGTGTCACGGCAAGTATTAGTGGCTATGATCGATGGTTTGGCATCAGGTCTAATTGTACTATTGTTGTCTCTGTTCCTAAACATTTCTCCAAGTCTGGCGGTGCCAATGGGAATGATCACGATGCTTTTCTATTTAATTCCAATGTTCGGGCAGTTTATTGGTGGAGCACTAGTAACTGTGTTGCTGTTTTTTTCAAATCCGCTGGCAGCTGGGATTTTTGGTGTGGTTTACATAGTTTACTCACAAGTAGAAAACAACGTAATTGCCCCCAAGATTCAAGGCGATGCGCTAAAACTACAGCCCGTTGTAATTCTGAGCGCAGTGACAATTGGTATGTATATGTTAGGGCTTGTAGGTGCAATTGTGGCAATTCCAATTGCTGGTTGTATTCGCGTGCTAATTGAAGAGTATCCCAAGCTAAAATCAAGTGGGGAATAGTATGTCGGGAGCTTCACCAGACACTGACAATAAAGCTTTGATGCCCAAGAAACTTCTAAAGAAGCCACTGTTGATTGTGTTTTTCGTGTTGTTAAATATAGCAGTGATAATGATTACGGCATTCTCGGAGTTTGGTAATTCGGAAAACGCTGCCGCACTGTCAGAGGTTAGGATTAATTGGTGGCTATTAATACCTGCTACAGTATGCTTCATGGTGGCACTGAACTGTGAAATCGGAAAATATGTCATGATGATGCACGAAATGACGAAAGACAAATCTTCTTTCAACCTTAAGAAGGCAAACAAAGTAGCACGTCGCACAGTACTACTCGGCAGGTATTATGACAATATTACGCCTGCCGCTATTGGCGGACAGCCGTTTCAAATATACTATATGCGCAAAAATAGCGGCCTGTCGCATGGGGCGTCAACTTCTGTACCGATTTTTGGTATGATTTCTGGGCAGATTGGTTTTATTATCATTGCGGTTCTCTGCTTTTTGTTAGGAAGTCTTTCGATTAATAATGCCGTTTTGATTGGCACGGCTTGTTTTGGTTTGCTGTTTTATGCTTTTTGGCCAGTAATGGTAATGATTGCCACATTTTTGCCAAAAGCCACCACTGAGCTCATTGGTATTATTGTAAAATTCTTGGCAAAGCTCCATATCGTTAAGGACAAGGAAGAGACAATTAAGAAAACCGAATATGAGGTAAACGAATATGCCAAGTGTGTGCGAAAAATCCTTAAAACGAAAGGTTTGTTCGCCAAGACAATCATACTTTCGATTGCTTTTCATGTTTTAGTATCAATGATTCCGTTCTTTGTGTTGTCGGCTTTTGGGGGACAAGTTGATTTCCTGCCTTGTTTTGTAACGACGGTCGCTGTGACTAGTGCGATATACTTTGTGCCAACTCCTGGTAATGCGGGCGCGGCCGAAGGGACCTTTTATATCGTATTTTCGGCATTATCATCAGGGTACGTATTCTGGGCGATGTTGGTTTGGCGATTCTTCTCATATTATATATATGTTTTAATGGGTCCAATTGTATATTTCAAAATGTATCTCGAAAGGAAACAAGAGGCAAAAAAGAATGTCACTGAAGCTTAAAAACATCTTGAGGATTTCAGCATTGTGTCTGATTATGATTGTTCTATGCTTAATAGTAGGATGGTTTTGTGGCAAAATCGCATCTGTAGAGGGCGATCACAGCTTAGATGAAAAACTTGCCATTATATTCGGTTGGGGAGTAAGTGATGATACAACAGAACCATCAGCCGAAATGCCAGTTAGTGCTGACGAAAAAGCCAAAAACGAAACACCTCCTAGCAATACAGAGTTGAAACTAACCCCAATCACGAAAGCAACAACCGATAATTGCACGGCGGCTTATGGCTATTTAATGCTGGTTAATCCGAATTTTGTAGTAGAGGATAGCTTTATCGCCGCGCGACGTAATGAGTTAATAAGCCTCAATACGACATATGGTATTCAAGAAATAAATGCATGGAACGGAGACAATCTAATTGATGCTGAAGCGGGCTCACATCTTAATGAAATGCTTTTGGCTTACAAGGAAGAGTATCCAGACCATGAAATGCAGACTGTATCGTGTTTTAGAAGTGAAGGGACAAGCTGTGGACGTTTATGCATGCCAACTGGGTCGTCAGATCACCATACGGGATTGGCTTGCGATTTGGTTGATGCTTCGTACGGAGCCACACTCGATACCGATACATATGAGTCACACCCCGACTGGCAATGGCTGCGCACAAACTCATACAAATACGGCTTTATCGATCGCTTTCCGGAAAACTGGGCTGGCGGACCAATGAGCGAACCGATGGTTGTTGACGGTGTTGGCTCTACTGGTTTGTTCGAAACATGGCATTACCGCTACGTAGGGGTAGAATACGCCACCGATATCGCAACGGGGAAATACAACAATGGTGAATACGATTCATTAGAACACTATTTGAAGGCTCGAGGTTTAGTGGTGGATTTGGAGACTGGAAAATGCGAACAGAAAGATGTATAATGGATGAATATGCTTAAACTCTTAAAATATTTGAAACCATATTGGTGGCAGGTGGTCCTACTACTGCTTGCAACGATTCTGCAGGTTTATACAACTCTACGTCTGCCGGCCTTGATGGCTGAAATAATCAATGAGGGTATAGTGCTTGGTGACACTGATCGTATTTGGCAAATTGGCCTGCTCATGCTGGGTGTCGCCGCAATCTCGGCGGTAGCTTCTTTCATCTCGAGTTATTTTTCGGCAAGAGTCGGTTCAAATTTTGCACGCGATATCAGGACGGAGCTCTATACCAAAGTACTCAATATGAATGTGCTAGATATGAAAGATTTTAGCACCGCTTCTCTTCTCACTAGGACCACCAATGATGTAAACCAAGTGCAAAACGTGGTTATCATGATGCTGTCGATGATGGTGCGAGCGCCGTTGTTTTGTATTATTTCCGTCATAATGGCTATCCAGACAGCTCCAGACATGAGTTGGATTATCTTGGTAGGCGCAGCGGCAATCCTG
Organism: Candidatus Nanosyncoccus sp.; assembly: GCA_045637565.1. Classification (GTDB taxonomy): domain Bacteria; phylum Patescibacteriota; class Saccharimonadia; order Saccharimonadales; family Saccharimonadaceae; genus Nanosyncoccus. The sequence goes on from JAZTZQ010000061.1 coordinate 7,477, forward strand.
GGTTCTGTCGTATTGATAATGGCGCTAGTAGTTCCAAAGTTTAAGATATTCCAAGGATTAATTGATAGATTAACGTTGATTACGCGAGAGAATCTGACTGGGCTACGTGTGGTAAGAGCCTTTAATAACGAAAAGGTCGAAAAGGAAAAGTTTACGAAGACGAACGATTCGCTGACTAAACTATTAATATATATTGATAAAACTCTAGAGCTCCAGAACCCATTAATAAATATTATTTTCAACGGCACCACTTTGCTTTGTTCATGGATTGGTATTTCGTTACTAACAAAGGATTTTGCATATCTTGGCAATATGGCGGCCTTCGCACAATACGTTACTTTTGTAATGATGTCGTTTTTGATGATGTCGATGCTGTTCGTGATGCTACCACGTGCAAATGTATCAGCGCATCGTATTAACGAAGTATTAAAAAAAGAATCACGAATCAAATGGCAAAATGTTACAAATGGTCAGCCCGAGAAAACACCTTCGGTGGAGTTTCGCAATGTAGATTTCTGTTACCCTGGAGCAGGAGAGAAAGTACTAGATAACGTTTCGTTTAAGGCGATTGCCGGGGAGACGACGGCTTTCATTGGTTCGACTGGTTCGGGAAAATCAACTTTAGTAAATCTGGTACCTAGGTTTTACGAAGCAACAACTGGGGACGTATTGATTGATGGTGTGCCCATTAAAGAGTATAGTAAAAAAGATTTGATTCGTAGAATTGGGCTAGTACCACAAAGGGGCATCTTGTTTTCTGGGACTGTAAAATCAAACATCAAATTCGGAGCGCCATCCGCCTCGGATGAGCAAGTACATAAAGCAGCACGCATCGCGCAAGCGGAGAGCTTCATCGAAAAAATGCCAAAGAAATACGATTCACGCATTGCGCAAGGTGGCACCAACGTGTCTGGTGGACAAAAACAACGACTATCAATAGCGCGGGCGATTTGTAAGGAACCAGATATTTATGTTTTCGATGACGCTTTCTCGGCGCTCGACATGAAAACGGATGCGAAGTTGCGCGAGGCATTAGCTGAGATAACTGGGTCGGCGGTAGTGTTAATCGTGGCGCAGAGAGTATCAACGATTAAACATGCTAACCAAATTGTGGTCCTAAACAATGGTAAAGTGGTAGGGAAGGGGACTCATTTTGAACTGTTAAATAAGTGTAAGGTGTATCAAGAAATCGTAAAATCACAATTATCTGATACGGAATACAAACGCGAATTACAGTTAGCTGAAGATGATAAAGGACTCAAGCAGCATCAACCTAAGTCTGCTCTAGCCACAGCGGAAAGGAGGGTCAATGTCTAACCCTCAGGGTGCGGTAGGTAAACCCAAAAATATGCGCGATTCATTCAAAGTCTTTATAAAGTCTATCCGAGGATATCGATGGCCGATTTTCCTTTCAGTGTTGCTAACCATAGCTTCCGCCGTACTTGGTTTATTTATTCCAAAAATACTTGGCGACATGACGACGATTGCGGTGAACTCTTATCCGGAGCTGGATTGGTCGGCTTTGGGCAGTAAAGCGATTCTGGCTATCGCGCTCTTTGTGGCATCAGCAGCGCTAGGATATGGGCAAGCTTATATACTAGCGGTGGTTTCGGCGAAATATACTCGAGATTTGCGCGAGAGAATCATTGAAAAGATATTTCGAATGCCAATTTCCTATTTCGATAAACACCAATATGGCGATACGCTATCGCGGATGTCGAACGATGTCGATGTAATTACGACATCAATGTCGCAAGAAATCGCCGACGTTTCGATGTCAATAACTACGCTAATCGGGGTAATTATCGTGATGTTAACAATATCGGTGCCACTATCACTCATTTCATTTATCGTAGTGCCACTTTCGGTCTTCGCCGTGGGACAAATCATGCGTTTTGCGCAAAAGTATTTCCGTGAGCAACAAAACACCCTAGGCGCCCTTAATAGCACGATAGAAGAGGACTATTCTGGTGAAGTTATCATCAAAGCCAATTCGTACGAAGAGGCGGCATTAGAGAACTTTCGCAAAACTAATGAAAAGTTAACCGTGGCTACACGACGTGCGCAAGTTTTTTCGTCACTGTCTTTCCCAGTAACGCATGTTTTCACGAATCTCGGATACGTGGCTGTGTGCGTGCTTGGTGGTATCTTTGTGGTCGAAGGACAAATCAATATTGGCGACATACAGGCTTTTATTCAATACGTTTCTCGTTTTAACCGTCCAATCACCGAAATTGCCTCCACCACTTCGACCATTCAGGCTTTGCTTGCAGCATCGGAACGTGTGTTCGAATTCCTGAACGAAAGCGAAGAAGAACCAGACGCTTCGCCGGCACGGACGATTGATGAGATTCAGGGCGCAGTGGAGTTTCATGATGTATGTTTTGAATACCTACCTGGTCGGCCGGTGATTCGCGATTTTTCTGTCAAAGTGGAGCCTGGCATGAATGTAGCAATCGTAGGACCTACCGGAGCCGGTAAGACCACCATTATTAATCTATTAATGCGATTTTACGAGCCAACGTCTGGATACATTACCATCGATGGAGTGCCGATACGAGAAATGCGACGAGCCGATGTACGACGGTTGTTTGGTATGGTTTTGCAGGATACTTGGCTATTCTCTGGTACAGTAGCAGAGAATCTACGGTATGGTAAACTATCAGCATCGCTTTCTGATATCCGACAAGCCGCGAAAGCATCCAACGTTGACCATATTATCGAAGCTTTACCAAAGGCGTATAGGTCTGAGATATCGGAGGATTCGGACAATATCTCGGCCGGCGAGAAACAGCTGCTCACGATTGCACGGGCGATGGTAGCCAATCCACCGATGATGATACTGGATGAAGCAACGTCAAATGTAGATACGCGTACGGAACAATTGATTCAAGATTCGTTCGAAAAATTGACTTCGGGTAGGACGTCGTTCGTGATTGCACACCGGTTATCGACAATTCGGAACGCAGATCTTATACTGGTGATGCGAGATGGGCGGATTGTGGAGTCAGGGAATCATGCGTCGCTTTTGAAAGCCGGGGGGTTCTATGCGGAGTTGTATAATTCGCAGTTTGCCGAAGGGTAAGGAGAGTCATCCAAAACTCGTGTAGCTGTTTATTTGTGCAATAATTTATGTCTTACTATCCACCAGACCCTAATTTCATAGCGGGACTCGTTCTGTTAGTGGTTTTCACAAAATCCGTCAGATGCTCGCGCTTTATGCAGATTGCGGTGATTTCTATAGAGTAATGTGATTCTTGCCACCCTGATGTTTTGTGTTTCTATATTGTACTCAGGATGAGCGCTCGCATGACTGGGATTTTGTCAAAACCACAACATAACGAATCTATTTAATGCTATGAAATTAGGGTCTGGTGGGTTGCAAGGCATATTCTTACCGTTCATAACATAATTAGGAACATAATAATAGTGAAAAGATCTGAAAACTCTTAAAGGGAGTCTTCGAACCACTTTAACCAGGGTGTACTCGGGAATAAGAAGGTATACCCTAAGTACCGGCCGATATTGTACACCTAATACTGCTGCCGCTGTACTTAGTGTTGCAATTGGTACCTGGGGCCACGTAGGAACTATTCAGACCCAGGTAGTAGCTATAGGTGTTATTGTACGCAGTAGACGACCAATAGTAGCCGTAACTACCTCTACCGTACGCCGACGACGTACCGAAGTAGGCGGAGTAGAGGAGGTTGTTTGGGAAAGCTCTCAGCTTCCGACTAGCTGTAGAATCAGTTACATTGTAGTCATTATTGATCTTGTAGTTGAGATTATAGAATCCTCCTATTGTGGTTCCATTACCAGCATCACTACCATATGGTAATCTCCATCCAGTAGGACAAAGTGAAGTATTGACAGTTTCAGATGTTTTACCGTCTGCATCAGTAGCAGTAGGACCACTATAATGAGTAGTATTAGCTATGGCCGCATGCCAAGTGTAGTAATTACCATAGGAGTACATGGAGCCAGAGTTCGCAGTTGGGTTAGATGCACGAGTAGAGGTGTTGAGGTTATTGTATCGTGGCATACGGTAACCTGGGTAATTTGTAGCACCTATATTGATACTAGCAGTGCCTGACTGGGTGCCACTGTAGTAGAGACTATTTGCGGTGGTGGAGTCTGTGAAGTTCGCACTTTCTGCATCAGCGAGTCCTCCGAAGTTACCATAGGTGGCGGAAGTGCCGTAACCTTGGGCGAGAGTACCGTCACTGTTATGCTCAGCAGTATTATCTAGCCTGAGGTTTTCAATCATCCAGCAGTTACCATCTGCGAGTTTCGCAATGGCATAAGTGTTGTTATCACGTTGGTCAGTTAAGGCGGAGACAGAAGTAAGGTTAGCGGTACCATCAGTCGGAGCAGTGGTGAGAGAGTTGCAGACACTGGCGACTTTGGATTGGTCTTGAATGCTACCTTGTGATTTGATCCAGACTGCGTAGAGGGAGAGACCGTTAGCAGTGGTACCAGTAGGGACAGTGATGGTTTCCATTGGGCCGTAGAATTTGGCGTTTGGATTAGTAGCGTAATCAAATGAATCAGACCAGCCAGCGAAGCCATAGCCGGTGCGAGAGAAGTTGGAAGCCAGAAGGTCTATCGAATTGCCGTCTGAAGCCGATTGGCATCCCATGGTACCTACTGCATCGCTAGCATTTGCGAAGTAGTTAATGCAGCCTGATGTAGCTGGTTGCGGTTGTAATGGTTCTTCTGTATATGGATGCACCATGGTGTATTTGACTTGGCCGGTGTAGGTATCGGCGGGTTGGGTGGTAGAGATATAGGTGGCGTAGGTGGTCTCGAGTTTGGCGCCGAGAGTAGTGTCGGTTGTGGAGGGGTTAGTAGTGGAGGAGTGGTATTCGGCAACCTTCGTGTAGGAGGCAGGAACTACGTGCCAATCATCGAAAGAGCTTAGGATTGACATGTTTTCTGGCCGGTAGGACTCGGTGGAGTCGGTGACTTTGGTAAGCTTCATGGACCAGTTGGAATCGGTATCGCCGGAGGCGTAGACTTTAGTGGCGATGGTTCGGTTGGTGCTGGCACCGACAAGCTTGGTGTGGTTTTCGGAGTCGTATGAGTCACCAGTGTAGCCGATGGCATAAACAGCAAAGCCGTTGGCGTCGTTACAGAAAGAAGTAAGCGTGGTCTTGCCAATGCCGTTTTCGTATTGGTTGCCAGAGGCGCCGGAATAGGTGCCGGGATCTATGGTGGCGTTATGCGAAGTGGTACCTGTGCCGCCCATAGTGCAGGCAACTGGGACAGAGAGTTCGACATGATCGATAACTTCATCGCCATCAGCGAAAGTTTTTGTTGGCAGTAGCAGAAAGCTGACAACAAAAATTGTTAGGGTAGTAATCATGATGGTGTTTTTTCTCATAAGAAAACCTTTCGATCTTTAGTTAGTGCACCGCATATAAGTCTATGCATAAGCTTATTGTATCACATTTTTATAATTATGACGTAGAATCGTGGAGTTTTTGGAAGATTGTTGCGAAGATTTCGTCGATAGTGCCGGAGGCGTCGATGATGGTAAGGTTGAAATCTTTGGCGATTTTGGGATAGGCGGCGTTGACTTTTTGTTGGAATTCGTTGGGCTTGGCTTCGAAGGTTTCGGTGGCTTTGCCACGGTGGGACTGGCGAGCCAGGCGGACCTCGTCCGAAACGGTCAGAATAAAGCCAAAGTCGGGGTGAATGTATTTGTCGGGCAGCATTTCTTTAGTCAGGCGGATGATTTTGCTACGCGAGACGCCTTCGCCGTAGCCTTGGTAGGCGAGAGTGGACCAGTAGTTGCGAGCAGAGATGACGACGCCGCCTGCGCGCAGGACCGGTTCGGCGATTTTGTGCCAGAGTTCGATACGGGCGGCGGTGAATAGGGCTACGTTCGTGAGTGGTTCTAAGTCGTAACCGCGTGTTAGTATCATGTCGTGGAGGTCATGAGCTTGCGGAAGATCACCATCGGGTTCTTCAAGCATAATAACGCGCTTACCTTGTGTTTCGAAGTGTTTCTTGAGTAATTCGGCTTGAGTGGATTTGCCGGTGCCGTCTTGGCCTTCGATTACGATGTACATTTTAGATACCTTTCGTAGCACGCTGGACAGATGGCCCGGTATTCGATTGTGCTTTTGCCGTCGTCAATCAGGACGTCGGGACCATCGGCGACGAGCTTGCCGTCTAGGAAGCGGGCGTTATAGGTGGCTTTGCGGCCACATTCGCAGATGGTTTTGATTTCTTCGATGTCGTGGGCGATCTGAAGGAGGCGCGTGGCGCCTTCGAAGCCGCCGTCTTCGCGACGGAAGTTGAGGCGAAGACCATAACACATGACGGGGATATCGAGATCGATGGTGACTTGCATGAGCTGGTCGACCTGCTCTTTGGTTAAGAATTGGGATTCGTCGACCAAGATACACTGAACGTTTTTGTATTTTTGGCTAAGTTTATCGTAGAGGTTGGTCTGGCGGTCGAAACAGAAATCGGTTTCGCGCTCGGGGCCGATACGAGTGTAGAGTTTGGTGCCGTGCTTGGTATCGGTGGCGGGTTTAATGACGCAGACTTTGTGGCCGCGTTCTTCGTAGTTAAAGGCGACTTGGAGCAGTTGCATGGTTTTGCCGCACCCCATTGCGCCGTAGCGAAAGTATAACTTGGACATATGCTATAATTATAACATATGCACGAGAGTTGGAAGCCGTTCTTGAAGAGCGAGTTTGAGAAGCCGTATTTTAAGGAGTTGTCGGAGTTTTTGCATTCTGAATATGAGACAAAGACCATTTTTCCGCGAAAGGAGTTGGTATTTCGAGTGTTTGCGACGGATCTAAACGAAGTGAAGGTGGTAATACTAGGGCAGGATCCCTATCATACGCCTGGTGCGGCGGAGGGATTGGCGTTTTCGGTACCGAATTCGCAGCCGGTACCACCATCTTTAGTGAATATTTACAAGGAGATTGATAACGATATTGGTCATCATGCTAATGCGCGTGGGAGTTTGGCGGCGTGGCAAAAGCAAGGCGTACTACTGCTCAATACCGTGTTGACCGTGGAGGCTCACCGGGCGGGGTCGCACCGTGGACATGGCTGGGAGACTTTTACTACGGCGACGATTGAATATCTGAATAGGAAACGACCACATTTAGTATTTATTCTGTGGGGGCGCGATGCGAGAAACAAAAAAGCCTTGATTGACACATCGAAACATTTGGTACTTGAGTCGGCGCATCCTTCACCATTATCGGCGTATAGTGGGTTCTTCGGGAGCCGACCGTTTTCGAAGTGCAATGACTGGCTTGAAAAGCACGGGCTAGAGTCGATCGTTTGGTAGACTATTCAGTGATACCTGCGCAAGTGGATGGCGACCAGAGGCCGAGACTGTTTTTGGCGGCATAGTTTTCTGCAGCTTGATATTCGGACTGTTTTTGATATGGCACATAATAAGTGTATTCGTGACCGTAGCCATTGGCAATGATTGACAGACCTATATCTTCATTGTCTAAATACACGTAGCGCAAGAGACGACCGTAGATGTCCGAGCTAGACTGCGTGGGATCAGAATCAATATAAACTTGCTGATTTGATAATCTAGATTTTAAGTAATTGGATGCCTCAACACCGAAACATTGTACTGGCTTACGTTCGTCGACAGTCTCTGGCGTATCGACGCCAATGAGACGCAGCGATAGTTCGAGTCCGTAATAATTGATATGGATAGTATCACCGTCTGCAATATATGTGACTGGGAAGGGTCCCTCAGCACTGCTAGGTCTGGTGGGGCTTTGAGGTTGTGAGGTACCCGAGGGTTCCGGTGTTGGCGAGGTGTCTATAGTTTCTTCCATGGGAGCTTCGACCTGTGCCGGTTTCTCTGGGACATTGACAGGCTCCTCTTTTGCGTTATTTAGTTTTTGACCAAGTCGATAGACAAATACTATAGCCAGAGTGATAATTGCTACTCCAAGCAAAAAGATACTAAACAAACGTTTTTGTTTTTTGTTGCTGTTTTCTATATAGGATGAATGTTTAAGCTTGATGTATTTTTTCGTTCTCATGGTCGCGCTCCGCCAAAACGTTTTCCATTACACGGTTGGCATCTCCTGGATTAATGGATGGGTTAGAGGCGATAACTTTACTAACAATACGAGCCATGGTTGATTTTTCGTTTTTACGAATATTGTCTTTATGCTTCTCGTACTGCTTGTCGAGCGACACATAATTGTCTTTGTATTTTTGAAGATTCTCAATCATCTCCCAGAGTGCGGCGTGGTTGTTGGCGATTTTGGCATGTTCTTCATGAAAGGCTTTCTTAGTTTTGATATAATTCGTAACGTTAATATCAAAGAGCTGTTTGCTGGCCCATTCTATCGTGGTACCGGTGCCGATGTATGAGATAGTTAGGATAATAACTGGCAAAAGTTGACTAATGATGGCGCTAAAATCATAATCCTTTGGTAGGATTATTTCGTTATAAATAGCTACGAGACGAATTAAGAAATAGACTAAACCAAGGACAATCCAGCTCCACATAAATGACGCGCCGGATTTACGGAGACCTTTTTGGCGGCCCCAAAGCAGGGCAGAAATATTTGCAACCGTAGCTAACGCAAACGCAATAATGGAAGCCTCTGTGACACTAAAATCAGCATATTTAACAAAAACATCCCGTAGATACATCATGTCTAGGATAGCTAAGCTGAAGCTGACTACCACTGCGCTCCAGAGGAATGCTCGATTGGCTATATTCTTTTTTTGCATATTATTGTGTCCTTTCTAAAGATTAGCGATTGCTGTTTTTAGTTTCTTGATTTCTTCTTGAGTAATAAGAAGGCCGTCGGAAAGAGGCTCACCATTAATGGCCTTGTTGGCCTCAGAATAATTATGAAAGGTGACGTTGTGTTCTTCGACCTGAAGCTCGAAGTTCTTGAAAGCACGACGCACGTCAGAGATTCCTTGAGTATAGGCTGCTTGGAGTTTGGTCTTACGGGCGCTATAGTCGCCTTCTAGGGTGCTGTATGCCTCCTCGAATTGGCCGTCGACACTTTTTAATGCCGCTTGCAAGGCACTGGGTTTGAGAGCGGTATCATTTTCGACTTTTTCTATAGCGGAGCGCTTGAGGCGCGCTAAGCTTTCATTGGTCACCGAGTCGAAATGTTTAGGAATGTTGCTAAGATCAAAGTTTTCGTTGCGATCAAAGTTCGAACGAATTTCGCTATTTGATGTCTTGTTTCTCATTAAACTCTCCTTTTAGAATTTGTTTTACACTATCACTATAATCCTGGTATTTCGAATAAAACTTAGTGAAGTTGAGGCGCTTAACCACTTTGCGACCAATATTGCGATTGAATATTTCTTTGCGAATACTAAAAATATTATTAACGATATCAATTTGCTTCTCCCAACTTTTGAGATTGGATTTTTGCAAGTTACGATGGGCTTCGTACTCCGTTTCAAGAGTGGCGAGGTTGTTTTTGTCGTTAGTAATGCTAGTTTCTAGGCCGCCAATTGCATCCTGTAAATGGATTCGTTCAAGTGGGTCCTTGGTTGAAGCAAGTTGTTTTTTACGTGTAGTTAGCTTGATCTTGTAATCGTCGATGATATCTTTGAGATTATCTATTTCGCCACTTAGACGTTTGGATGCTTGGAAATTTGCGTCTTGTGTTTTCTTGTAGTGTTCATAGAAGGCGAGAATAATTTTGTCGCGAACGCCTGCAAGATATTTAAGTTCTCCGTGTTCAATGAGGTAGCTGTCTGGGAGTTTGTATTTTTTGTCTTTCTTGGGTTTGTAGTCTATGGCGTTTTTTGCGCAAAACTCTTTCAATAAGTCTTTGCGACTAAAAAATCCAGCAAAGAAATTGTGAAGACGTACGTACAGACTGACGTCAAAATCTTTCGCTGTAAATGTATATTCTTCCATTTATTCTCCTTGTTTTGAACTAATTATTACTTTGCGGCGATATTGTGCTAATGCTGGGTTCCAGCCGGTTGCATCACATTCAGACGTTCCTGCGTCAAAGACACCACCGTCGACTACATCGATGCGGTTCTGGACACCATTCATGACTAACAGTTGCTTCACGGCGTTGGCGCGGTCAAAGGCAAGGGATGGATTGTTCGGATGTGCAGAATCACAGTTTCCTGACGCCATATAGCCCGTTACTGTAATTGACATATTGGGGCATTGCTTGGCCATTTTAGATATTTCGCTAAGTTTGGCAGCTGATGCTTGGCTATCCCGGAACTCAGAAGTGTTTTCATTGAAGGCTAGGTCATCATGTGATAGTTCAAAAGAGAATACCCCGGTAGGACGAACTGTGGCTACAGTCTCTACGGAATTCTCACTGTTAAGCTTGTTTTTGAAACGAATGTCGGAACGGTGTGCCCCGAGTTCCGCCATGACCGTCGTATAGATTTCCTTTAGCTTAGCAACAGATTGGCTGTCGACTGGTTTTTGTGGCTTCACGGTCTGACCCAGACCATCCCAAACAATTGTAACGCCCCTTAATGCGCTTTTGTCGCCTAATCGCTCAGCGATGCTGCTAGATGTCTCTTCGATATTGGAGCCACAGTACAAGAAATCATCTTCGGCGAAGTTTAATGCACCCTGATCAGAAAGCCCCGAGCCGATAACATAGATTAAAGCTTTGCTTTTGTCCTCAGCGGAATCTGCGGCTGTCTGAATAGCGGCGAGATAGTCGGCGCCGTTGTTCTTGGCTTTCATTCCTTGGATATGATTTTTGGTAGCTTCTAGGAATTCTTTAGCATTTTTCTGTTCTGCGTAGTCGGTCACCAAGGCCGGATTACGGTGTGGATTGGAAACCGACATAGCATAAATGCTAGCATGATCAAGGTCCAAAGAAGCATTGAAATAATCTGGATAATTAATCTCCGGGGCCGGGCTATTCTGGGTGTCGCCAACTACGAAGATGATTTCCTTGAAGTTCTTGGAACAGCTGCCAGTGAGTAGCGTTGACACATCACCGCCTAGCCCTAAGTCGTTGCACTTAACCATTGTCTCGATATGACTAGGCAAAATCAAAATCGACAAAATAGCTAGCGCGAGAAGACCAATTCCAATAAAGGGTAGGCATTTCTTAATTTTTTGCTTAAAAGAATTATTGTCGTACGTAAATTTACTGCTCATGTTTATATTGTATCATAGTTTAGTGTATGAATAAAAGTTTTTTAAGCAGTTATGCAAAGCTAGTGTTTAGGTTATTGGTTTATCCATTTAGCAAGGCGGGCATATTCCTCTGAATCCTGATCGTAAGAATCTATGATGTCTTCGATGTAGGTTTTGCCATTAGTGAGATTGAGGGTTTCTACGTCGGGCATGGCGGCGAGCATGCGAACAATGGCTTCGTCGGTATCGATGTTGGTCATGGAATGCTTAGGGTCGGTAGAATGAGAGTGGACACGAAGTTCACGATAAACAAAGCGTTTGACGCCGGCCTGGAGACAGTGTTTGAGACAGTTTTCGCAAGTGGCAACCCTATTATATACAGTACATCCGGTGAGATCGCGACGGGCGTAGATGAGTGCGTTCATTTCGGAATGAATAATGAAGTAATACTTCATGGGGCGCTCGCTCATGGTCATTTTGGACTCATCGGCACCCTGCGGGAGACCATTGTAACCGAGAGAAACCACCCGTTTATTAGTATCTACGATTGCGCAGCCCATTTTGGATGAAGGATCCTTGGACTTGGCTGCCGCCGCTTCGGCGATTTGCATAAAGTATTCGTCCCAGTCTTGCTGTGTACTCATACTTATATATTATACCTGAACAAAGAATTGCGCAACGTTGAAACATGCGCCGCATAAAAATCACAACAGATCAGGCGGACTCGCCCTGATATTTCAGTATCAGATTCTCGTCCGTGACTGTTGTGATTTTTATCGGGCAGTTTCAAAATGTTGCGCAATTCTTTATTCGGGTATATTTTTAAGCATAAGTAACCATTTGGGGGTTGTGTTTTTGGTAGATGTATGCATAATGGTGCCATTATCAACTTAAATAGGAGTAATATGCGAGGTAAAAACCTGATCAAAAATCAGGGTGGGCACAAAAACAAAATCAAAGTGCGGGACTTGGTGATGGTGGTGGGGATGTTATTATCGGGCTTGACGATAAGACAAACTGTACAAGCGGTGGAATGTCCAGATGTAAGAGTTGTATTTGCGAGGGGGTCGGGTGGGGAACAATGGACTGACCAGAATTATTTGGCATACAAAGATTCGATTGAAGAGAAACTACGAACAACTGCAATAAAATACGAGTTTATTGATTTGGATTATCCGGCGGTCAGCATAGGTAACATTGAGGTACTGTTGGGAGCGTATTTTGGGGCGGGAGACGCATATGAATTTGGCGACAGCGTGAAATCTGGTGTGAAAAAACTTGACACGATGATAAATAGCGATGCTTGCCCAGAGACAAAATATGTACTAGGTGGCTATTCGCAAGGCGCGATGGTAGTATCAGGAGCACTAGGAAGCCTAAATGCCGACAAGTTGATTTATGCGGCAACGTTTGGCGATCCCAAAATATATCTACCTGAAGGCAAAGGACTGACGCCAGCCGCTTGCAAAGGCGAAAACCTGTCGGATTATCGGATGTATGTGCCAGACTGTCAAGCATTTAAGGGGATGCTAGGGGCATATGTCCCATATGAGCCGGTAACTTTTAGTGGCAAGGTGGGGACTTGGTGCAACAAACGCGATGTCATGTGCAGCTCAAAGCATTGGGATTTTATAGCAGGTGTTAGTGACCATACGGCATATGTGAGCGATGATTTATACGAAGATGCTTCACGGGTGATTTTTGATAAAATATGCAAGGCATTTGATATCAAGAATACGATTTCGTCGCCACACGATACGGCTATCCTGATTGATTCGAGTGGGTCGATGGCTGACATGATTGAGAAGTATAAGGCTGAAGCGTTAAGGCTAGCTAAGGAAACCTTGGCTTCGGGAGGGCGCGTGGCGCTATATGATTATCGGGATCTCGATGATCCGTATGAGCCGGTGAAGCATTGTGACTTTACGACTTGTACTTTGGAACTCTTTGAATCCGAGTTAGGTGGGATTCAAGCCAATGGTGGGGGCGATACACCAGAATCACTACTGTCAGCGTCGTTTCATGTAATGAAGGATTTGAAATGGAAGCTGGGGTCGACTAAATCTTTAGTAGTGCTGACAGACGCAGATTTCTTGTCGCCCGATAGAGACGGGATGAGTTTCGATGAGGTGGTTGCGCTTAGTAAGAAAATCGATCCGGTGAATTTTTACATTATAACTGATGCAACTAATGGCGATTCGTATACAGAGCTGGCGTCTGCGACCGATGGGCGGGTGGTAACGAATTTCGACGAATTAAGTCTGCTAACTGATTTTATTATGGAGCGATTTGATTCTTTGCCGAGGGTTGAGGAAGAATTGGCCGTAGATTTGCCTTTGTTGACAATCGATGAGACTAGCCTTAATGCGGGTGAAGCTAGGGTGAGATTTCATAGCGACGGCACGCAAACGGTCGTGGCGTTAAATGATGCCATTTTGGGCGTAACTAGCGAGAGTGAGTTCACAATTAGTGGACTGAGAAGTGATGTTAAAAACCGCCTAACATTGATTCCGCTAAGAGATGGCGTACGTGGCGAGCCGGTAGAGTTTGTATTAAACGAAATAGTTGATAAAAAGAATATGCCGGAAGATAGTGGATTGACATTGGATAAAGGGATGGTGATTATACCAAAAGCACCGAATACTGGTAGGAAATCACTATTCTGAGGCAAGATGGTAATGGTCGGCGTAAGGGCACTTATATGCCTTGAGTGGAGTATCAAGGTCGTGGTCGTAAGCAGCAACTTCGGCTGCGAGCTCGGCTTCTTCTAGAGTATCATAAACAATCTTATTGGTGTCACCTACCCAGCAGCGTTTCGGTTCGTAGATTTGATTTGGGTTTAGATGTTTGTTTCGATTAGCCATATTTATATTATATCACATATTGATAATTTTCGCAAGATGTGGTAGAATTACCCTTATGACTTTGGATAAATCTAAGATACGAAACGTAGCAATTATTGCACACGTCGATCACGGTAAGACCACACTGGTAGATGGCCTACTTAAACAGTCGCACACTTTTCGTGATAACCAGGCCGAAATGACGCAAACTTTGATTATGGATTCGATGGACCAGGAGCACGAGCGTGGCATTACTATTACTGCGAAACAAACTTGTGTATACTACGATGGTTATAAGATTAATATTATCGATACCCCTGGGCACGCAGATTTCTCGGGTGAAGTAGAGCGAACACTAAATATGGCCGACGGAGTGTTGTTGATTGTAGACGCGCAGGAAGGACCGATGCCGCAAACGAAGTTTGTACTATCGAAGGCACTTGGCTTGGGATTAAAGCCGGTGGTAGTGATTAACAAAATCGACAAGCCAGCGGCACGGATTGATGAAGTTTTGTCCGAAATCGAGTCGCTGTTTCTGGAGCTTGCGACTGACGAATCACAACTGTTTTATCCAGTGTATTACGCGATTGCACGTGAGGGGAAAGCTGGCAAGACGACCGACCTTGATGATGATTTGCATGTGATTTTTGAGTCGATTATTAACGACATTCCAGCACCATCAGTAGATTCAGATAGTGATTCAGCACAATTACTAGTAGCGGCACTGGCTGGTGATAATTATCTTGGTAAGTATTGCATCGGCAACATTTTCCGAGGGAAGCCCAAAAAGGGGCAAAGTGTTAAGATCTTGCGTGCTTCGGCGGCTACCTCTGAACGTATTTTTTCGGATGCGGGACTTGAAAATTCAAGCACCT
>JAZTZQ010000062.1:0-4500 GCA_045637565.1 Candidatus Nanosyncoccus sp.
CCCTTCCCCCACTGGCTTCACCGCATCCACCGTCAATGAAAACTTCCCCCACTTCGTCAGCTTCGGCACCGCCCGCACCGTCACTTTCATTCCGTCTTCTAATGGCACCCGCATATTCCACAAAGTCATAAAACACGATACGCTCGATTCCTCATCCTTCAAGTCAAAAAACACCCACTTCCCCTGATTCACCTTGAAACTCGCCACCTCTCCCGTCACCAACACCGGCGAGTACGCATATTCCAGCGTCTGATTTACCACTGCCACGAATTCAGTCGGAGTAAAGCTATTCTGCATCTTTACCTCTAATAGCTTCATAGTACGGGTATGAACCCGAAGCGATGGTAAATAGCAGTGTAATCACGCGCGTCATCACCGTTACAATCGTTGCCGTCGGGAAATCCACCCCGAGCGCGATCATCACCCCTGCCATTCCGAGCTCATATAGTCCATACGGCACAATCCCATCAAACACCGACCCAATCGCCTCCCCCACCATAATAAACGGCAGCAGCTCCCACCGCCCTAGCGACAGTGCCACTATATAATACGTCCCCACCTCGCACAGACTATAAATGAAACCCCACATTATCGGTTCTTTAAGATACCTCTTGTTCTCCTTCGCTACCACTACACTCTTATGAATATCCTGAAAATAGTCGCTAATCTTCTCGTTATCCATCAGTTTATTCTTATGTCCAAACGTCAATATCCGCACCGTCCCATTTGCTAGTTTTGTGACTGTTTTCGAGAAAAAATCAATCCGTTTACCACTACTCGCTACAAACACCACAAACCACAGGAAGAAAAACACCCCCATATTCATGAGAAGTGACACCGGAATAATCCACATCGCCTCTTGGGGTATCATTTTCAAAACCAACATCACCCCAATCGCCACTAATGCTTGCGCATAGTTCACTACCGTCGTCACCGCATAGCGGAATAAATACAAAAACGAAGCCTGTCCCGCCGTCACGCCATACGGCTTCAAGCGATATGTCAGAAACGCTAGTCCCCCCACTCCCCCCGCTGGTATTGCATGATTCACGAAGTTTAGCTCTGTCGAAATCTTCAGAATCTCCCCGTTCTGGAATTTCTTCACGTTTTTCTTATGTCGAAGATACGAGAAAAAAATCTGTCCGCACGCATAATACATAAACAACTGTTCCGGTATCAAAAGTAACAACACAAACCCATTCGCTTCACGAATATGTTTCAATGTTTCCAAAATATCTGCCCAGTTCTGATACACCACCCACGCCACCAGTATCACCGTCAGCACCATCAATACCGACCGCACCGAAAACCACTCACGTTTCTGACTAACCATATACGTCTATTATATCACGTCTCGCCCCACCCGTCGCAGACAAAACCAAAACCCCCACAACGCACCCAGTTCAATCTAAAGGATTGTTTATTCTATATAATATACGATATTATGAATAAACAAAATATTACAACTAACCAAAACAACGACCAGGCATACCAAGAATACTATGAGAGAAAGCGTATTGCCATGGTCATGGAGGAAAACAACAACTCCAAAATCATCGCCATACCGTCACTAAACAAAAATGCCAAAGACGAATGGCTAAAACTTGGCGGCAACTCCGCCTACTTTTATAAATACTTCGTGGCTCCACGTCTTAACAAAAAGCCACCCACAATCCACCAAGACACCGACCTGAACCATCGTTTTAAGTCCGGCATTATCGCCGTACACTGGAAAGACGCGTTTATCAAAAACATGAAATCCTTGAAGCTGGAGCCAATCGAAGAATCCGGTTTATTAATTTTCCAGCTTAGTCACAAGTACACCAAAGCCGAGATCAAAAAACTCCACGCTAAAGAAAACGCAGCCAGTGAAAAAATCAATCAACTCCTAAAACCCAAAATTACCATCCCCGAACTCTACAACCAGTTTCTGATTCTCGCCCAAACCCTACCCAACAAAATCCGCAAATTAGATATATTTTACCGTCAATTCTATGGCGCACAGATGAACAATATCCTCATCAAACTATTTGAGAACTACATCGAATTATCCGAAGGCGGCGACAAAGACAAAGTCAGGCAGCATCTCATTTTCTACATCAATCATCTCAACGCCATCCTCATCATCTTAAATGAAAATCACGCGCTGGACAATTCTACCGTCGAACGCCTCGGCACCTTAATGGTGGATATTAGAAACAGCATCGTAAGAAATCTAAAATAAGGAGCAAAAATGCAAACATTTTTATCTAATTACCCAGATTACAACCACGCGGAACGCCGCACCTTCAAAAGCCAATTAGCTCTCGCACTCTATCTATCTTACCTAGAAGCCAGAAAGGGTGGCAAGCGCCGTACTCACGACGAGCATGATTTCGAGATTAACCTCTTCTCCAACCTTCAATATCTCTCAAATGATATTATCAACAAAACCTACAACCCCTTGCGTAGCACGGCACATATCATCACAAAACCAGTTATCCGCGAAATTTTTGCCGCACCCTTTCGCGACCGTGTTGTCCACCATCTACTCTTTGGTTCTGTTTATCATTGGTGGGACAATCACTTTATCTACGATTCATACTCTTGCCGGTTAAACAAGGGCGTTCTCTTTGGTATTCAGCGCCTAGACCATCACATCCGCTCCGCCTCAGAAAACTACAAACATAAAGTTTATGTCTGCAAACTAGACATCCAGGGTTATTTCATGTCGCTCCCTCGCAAGGAATTATACGACCGTGCCATTTGGGGATTAAACCAGCAGTTCAAAGGAAGAGAACGCACACGCGAGTATGATATTCTGAAATTCCTCTGGCAACGCACCATCATGGATGACCCAGTCAAAGGCGCCAAGAAAAAGGGTGATCTGGACGCCTGGGCTTACCTTCCAACCAGTAAAAGCCTCTTCAACCAGCCAGCTGGACAAGGTATTGTAATTGGAAATCTCACGTCGCAGCTCTTATCTAATATTTATCTAGATTTACTAGACCATTTTATCACCCTAGACCTCGGCTACAAACATTATGGTCGCTACGTCGATGACTTCTTCATCGTAGTAAGAGAAGACCAACTAGGGCAATTAAAGAAGGACATCCATGCTATAGAAGAATATCTCAGTTTCATCGGTCTTACACTCCATCCCAAGAAACGTATGCTCAAAGAATCCAAATACGGCATTCCCTTTCTCGGCGCCACCGTCTATCACAACCATATTATGCCAGGCAGTCGTTTAATTAAGAATGCCAAACGTGCCATGAAGGAAGTTGTCTCTGGCACGCGAACAATAGATAGTGTTCCATCCTATATGGGGCATTTTAAATACTTCAATAGCTACAATATCCTAAAAGAAATCTTCGACGAAACTGGCTGGGATTATATACCAGACGACCTATTTCGTACCAACTTCCAAAAAACTAGAAAATCGCCCAAGTCAGACGATTTTCTATTCCCTTATTTTAATTAAGGGGCTTCACCACTTTAGGGAGCTGGAACGGCACGAACAGAGAAACGCTAAACGCCAGGGGCGACGCAGCGCACTGTCCTCCCGTTGTACTTGTTGTTGTTGTTCGTGCCTGGGTTGACGTTGGACGAGTTCAGGTTCAGGTTGTAGGCGTTGTTGGACGAGTTCGCCGTAGACGACCAGAAGTTGCCGTTCGAGCCTCGATTGTTCACTGAGCCACCGTTGACGTTCCCGGAATAGACAAAACGCCAGCCATACAGTATAACCAGCAATCAGAAGCCTATAGAAACTAGGTACTATCAACCACCAGAAGGCTAGTCTGGCGTAAAATAAACACCAAGAGGATAAGAGTCAACTTACAATCGTTATAGACCGTAGCCTATAAAAATCGCTTCTTCCCGAGCTTATCAAGGCTCGCCCCGAAACACCGACCTAGTCGCTAGCCAGGTGCGACTCTGAGCCCTATGCGGCAAAGTTCCGAATTCGGACGATGATAGTAACTTAATCTATCATTCCTTTTCCGAATCTACTTATTAGCCATAACCATTATACCACAAATATGCTGTAAGAGGCATCTGTGAAAATCCCGGACTTGCCGGCAGGGCCGGCAAATCTATTTCCCTTGTTCGCTAGAAGCGAACAAAGGTGGGGCCACCGCAGAGCAGTGGCCCTGTTCAAAGTGTTTGTCTTACGACAAACCTTTGAACATTCCTAGGGCACTGGAACGGCACGAACAGAGAAACGCTATACGCCAGGGGCGACGCAGCGCACTGTCCACCCGTAGTACTTGACGCCGTAGTCCGTGCCTGGGCCGACGTTGGACGAGCTCAGGTACAGGCCGTAGGCGAAGTAGGACGAGTACGCCGTAGACGACCAGAAGTAGCCGCCCGAGCCTCGATAGCTCACTGAGCCACCGCCTACGCGGCCGGAATAGACAAAATTGTTAGGATAAGCTCTCATTTTATTAGAAGCATCCGTACCTTCTGGAGTACCGGTGTAATAGAAGTAATCATTAGCGAAGTTTGCTGGATCTGCTCCTA
>JAZTZQ010000063.1:0-17596 GCA_045637565.1 Candidatus Nanosyncoccus sp.
GCTACCTTTACACTTAGTAATGCTACTCCCACTCGTTCTGGCTATACCTTTGCTGGTTGGACAGACGACAAAGGGAACGAAGTCCAACCAAACGGTACTTTTACTACCAAAGATCCAAATACTACACTTTATGCTATTTGGACTAATAATAGCTGTAATCCTACTGCCACTACTATCGGCACTGGTAATACTACTACCGATGCGGTCTGCCTCCAGGATGTCACACCTAGTATGAAAGCTAGTCTTCCAATTGCAGATGCAACTACTGGCACTTATACTCTCATAGATGCTCGTGACAACCAAAGCTATACAGTAGCTAAACTACCTGATGGGGAATTATGGATGACTAAGAATCTAAACTACAGCTCCACGAATGCTAATACTAAATATGACACAGATATTTCATCTGGTACTTTCCGTTTACCGGAAAGCACTACTACTTCAAATACTGACAATACTACAGCTACCATCCGTACAACGAATAATAGTGGCAATAACGACAACGGTACTTATTATTCTTGGCCAGCCGCTATCGCAAGTACTGCTAGCTATGCATCTGGTAATATCACTTCGTCTATTTGTCCTAAAGGTTGGGACTTACCCGTAAGTAGTCAATACACTAATCTCCAAACTAAGGCAGACTATAAGACTGGTAATCTCACTACTTCAGCTCCAAGTTCATTCCTGATTAATGGTGGCTTTACTAATGGCGCTTCGTTCTATCAGACTAGCTATAGCCATTTCTGGACTGGTACCTCAGGTAATGATTCTGCTGCCTATGGCGCCAGAGTCAATGGTACCACTATGACCACCAGCTCTTCTACTGACACTACTTATGGTGGTAACAAGTATTACCGAAAAAACATTCGCTGTATTGCCAGTGACGGCACAGTTACCATTAATTACGATGGTAATGGCACTACTGAATATCCAGTCACTGGTTCTGTAACTTCCCAAACTAATGCAGAAGTGAATATTACTAATACTAAGGCAAATGACTTTACTAGAACCGGCTGGGCCTTCAATGGCTGGAATACCGCCGCCGATGGCTCTGGCACTGCCATTGCCGAAAACACCGCCATCACGAATCTTAACCCAACTCCAGGTTCTACCATCACTCTCTACGCTCAGTGGTCCCCAGCTCTCACGATTAACTTTAACAGTAACGGTGGCACCGGCACCATGACTTCCCAGCTTATCCCAGAGAATACTTCTAAAGCCCTAAAAAACAACAGCTTCACCGCTCCATCCGGTAATTACTTCATCGGCTGGATGACCGAAGAAAGTAGAGTAAATAATGAAGTAGTCTACACTAATGGTGCTACTTATACCACACCTACTACCGTCACCCCAGGCGATTCCATCACCCTCTACGCCAAATGGGGTCCTAGATATACTATTGTCTATAATGGTAATACCCCCACTGGTGGTAGTATGGTTAGTAGTGGTACAGAATTAAAGCATACTAATATTAATGAAGGAAGCACCGTAAATCTCTATGCCCCCAACTATTGGAAAACTGATTACGGTTTCGTCGGCTGGTCACCTAGCCCTACAGCTACTGTAGGTGGTACCGACCCTATCTATGGCCCTAATGAATCCATTAAAGCTCCAAGCTACGATGAATACGGAGAAGAAATCAGCGGCACTAAGACTATTACTCTCTACGCCATCTGGTTAGAAGCGGATAGCAATAAAACCATGCAAACATTTGGTCTTACGGATTGCCAGAGCATGACTCAAGCCACTTATAATTCCACTACTGGTAAAATCACTGCTCCGGCTGGTAGTGTGATAGCATTAAAGGACCAACGTGATAATAATGTCTACACTGTAGCTAGATTAGCTGACGGTAAATGCTGGATGACTGAAAACCTAAGACTAGAAGCGGAGAATACAGTGGGAAACAATCAATATGATTCGTCAGTCACAAACCAGAGCCTCTCTCAAAACTACGGTGGAGTATTCACGGGCCTAGATAGCTCAGAAAATGCTAACTTCACAGATACTACCACAGCTACTCCAAATAACCTATATAATAGCTCCAATATTACGGGGAGCAATCCTGGCTATAGATTCCCACGCTATAATAACAATAATACTAAAACCAGCCTCACTGCTAGTTACAATGGTGAGGGTAGCAGTACCTACTACAGCTGGTATAGTTACGGCAACTACTACACCTGGGCAGCTGCTATGGCTAACACTACCTACTATAGCTCAGCTACTGGTACTTCTGGTTCTGAATCTGCCGGTACTTCTATCTGCCCAACCAACTGGACTTTGCCTACCAGTGGTACTACCACAAAAGATTTTGGTAATCTTTCTCAGCAATACGGTGGTTCAGGTGGCGACCAAAGTGGTACAGGAACAGGTGATGTAATATCTAAACGCTTTAGGAGTTTTCCTAACAATTTCCTCTACTCCGGCTACTTTAACGGTTCGTCCGCGGGCGGTCGTGGCATGTACGGCTACTACTGGGGTAGGTCGGCGAGCGGCAGCAACTACGTCTACTCGTACAGCTTGCACTTGGGCTCTATGGGCTTGAACCCGTCCTACGACTACTACAACTATAAGAGCAACGGGTTTAGTGTCCGTTGCTTGATAGGTAGCTAGCCCTTGTAGCGTTCTACCCACCCCGCAGAGGAATAGCTCGCTAGCCAAAGCAGGGAAACAAACCCCAAATCAACAGGGGTGGACCCCTGTAAAAACAATTCCGGTGCTCCCCTGTTTCTGTTCGGTTTTTGTTCAGGCATAATACCACTATTAAGCGCCAGCCAGGGCAGAACTAGCCAAAATAATAGGGAAAACACGAAAATAGGGAAAAATAACGGGGAAACGCCAAATCCGCCAAAATCCACCAATAATCCAATCAAGACAAACGCCTAACAGAGGTGACGGCTAACCAAGTCAATATAAAGGCATAGAAGGACCCAGATTGTTGTAGATCCTACAGAATTTAGTGGACGAGGATTGTTGCCCGTGAAGGCTTTCTGATGAGTCCGTGAGCATGTGGCGAGCCCAGGTGGTTTTTACAACTTTTCCTCATCCGAGACGAGTAAAGTACAGATTCGCGAAGCGAGTCTGATAACTTGATCGAAGCGAGTCTGATAACTTGATCGAGGCGAGGATTGAGTGAAACGTTGCAAAAACTAGCATGGCGCGAAGTCATCGCGAACGGACTATTAGAAAGCCCTCACAGGCACTAATTCCCGCCCACCTAGCATTATTCACCTATATCAGACGATAACTTAACCGTCTATTTTTCAAAGTGCTTATGTCTTAAAATCTATATTGTGCGACATTAAGCTTATGGCAAAACCACGATTCAGGCTCCAGCCAAAATCCGGCCATTTTTGTGATCGGCCGGATTCTTGTGCGTGGTTCTTTCCTGCTTTATCCAAGCTAATGCTTTATGCTCAAAAATCCATCTACGGAGTTATCTTTGTCTGCAAAGCTTTCTGTGCGCTTAACAGGGGTAGACAGGGGTAATTTGTTATGAGAAGGCCTAATCACGACGGTCGACTTTTCCTGGTATTCCACCTCTGGTGTAACAGGGGTGGGGAAAGACTGCTTTTGTGGTGCTTGATTGATGGTATTTACGACACTAACAGGGGAACTAGCAGGTGTGGAAGATTTAACTGCTGATTCAGCGACATTTTTCTTGTGATCTTTCTTCCCTTTTTTCTTAAAACTGCCTTTCCCTTTCTTACTACGAGCGTCTTTCTTGGGCTCGGTCTTTTTGAATTCGACTTTGCTTCCGCTTTGCTCTGCGGCTAATCTGGCTAAATCTTTTAATCCTAAGCGCTCCTTACCTTCGGCGGCATTCGGGCTCATGCCGGAACGTCGCAAGTCGGCCTGGGGGGTCGAAGCTTTATAGTTCGGTTTTTGTTCGGTAGACCGTGCAGGCTTAGATTCCGGCTGAGGAATCAAACGAAAAACTGGTTTTTCATCCCTGGAGTTTATTACGAGTTTCGGCTCAGTAGTTCCCTCCTGTCGACCAGAATCTGATAGCTCGCGTTTGTATTTTTCGGACTGCTCAATGGTAGTGCGGATTTCGGCTTCGACTTCCATGCGTGGGCGCGCGAAATATTCACGCGAATGCGCTACGATGGCATCAAAGTTATCTGCCGGGCTAGACGGGATAGAAAGGGTGGTAGCTGAAAATGCTGGTACTTTCTCGCCGTTAATAATCATTGATATTACGAAGTGGCGGTTGTTTAGTTGCAGTAAATCTGATTCGTCGAAAGTCGGCTCGAACTGCTTCGTCAGTACCGGAGCATCATCCGCCGAAACGCGGAAAGAAATTGTCGTACCGACGTTACCAAACACTGCATCGCGTACTGAATCGGTCATTTGTGCTACATATTGGTTGGCTACAGTTAAATTCAGGCCATATTTACGGGCTTCCGACAGAATTACAGCAAATGATTCCGTTGCGAAGTTTTGGAACTCATCCACGTATAGATAAAACGGTCGCCTATCCTCTACACGCGGAATATCCGAACGCGACATGGCGGCTAACTGTACCTTGGTGACTAAGAAAGAGCCTAGGATCGCGGCATTATCCTCACCGATTAACCCCTTCGATAGATTAACCACCAGGATTTTACCCTCATCCATGATTTTGCGAATATCGAAAGAGGACTTTGGTTGCCCGACGATATTGCGGATAATCGGATTAGCCGTGAACGCACCGACTTTATTTAGGACTGGCGCAATCGATTCGTTGACCTGTTTTTCATTCCATTGGCCGAATTCATGTTTCCAGAATTGCAAAACAGTCACATCCTGACAGTATTCCAATGTCTCCTTGCGGAAATCTTTATCTGTTAGTAATCGTGAAATATCTAGCAAAGTCGCTTCCGGCCGGTCGAGTAAAGCTAGCAATGTATATCGTAAAATATGCTCTAGTCGTGGGCCCCAGGAATCGCCAAACATGCGCTTGAGTACTCCGATCACCTCAGAACAAATATTGGGTTTACGCGTCGGATCTGAAACCTCCAAAGGATTAAAAGCAACCGGGAAGGCCGTGTCGGCTGGGTTGAAATAAACAACGTCTCGAATGCGTGATTCGGGTACGAATTTTAGGTTGTCAATCGCAAAGTCACCATGCGGGTCGATGATACAATATCCTTGGTTATAGAAGACATCTGAAAGAGCCAATAACTCCAGCATGCCGCTTTTCCCTGCCCCAGTCTGCCCAATAATATACACATGACGTGAGCGGTCGCGACGTAGTAACCCAAATTGATGGTTGATCCCTCGAAAATTAGTCAAGCCAAATGCCGAAATGTTTTCATCGTTGGCGATTTCGCCAGTTAGCACCGGTAACTTGGCCGGGGGTTCAGCAGTCTTAGATGAGGCCCAGACGATATTAGGGGTTTCGACCGATGTATGTGGCAGATGGTAAACAGAAGCCAATTCAGAAATATTAAGGATGAAACCATGATTTGTGAATTGTCGCATTTTATACGCATCGAGATCGGCTTGATTAAAGCTACCGCCAAGTTGCTTAAATCCGTTAAGATTAGTAGAATTAAACTGCTTGAAGGTCCCTACTAGTGATTGGACATTTAGCTTAGCATCGGTCTCATTTTGTCCAAGATAGGCTAGACGGATTTTTACTTCGTAGCCCAACTTAGTAGCTTTCTCTTCGGCCTTGGCAATCTGGGTCTTGGCACGTTCGGACAACTCGACTTTTACTTCGGAGTTAGTGCCACCTGCTGGTGGTCTAAATAGTGCCATAAATACTTCGGAAATCCAAGTCCAGTCAATCCCTGTCCCCATAAATAATGATCTAGTGCCGGACTTTACTTGGCGTATCCATTTATCGGTGGTGTTTTTGTGCCAATCGTCTGCTATTGGTCGTGTTAATATCTGGACCCATAGTTCTTCGGAGTGCTCTGCGTCAAGCTTGGCTAAGGTTCCCGTAATACCTGCCAACGGGTCCACTTCAAAAGAATCAAACGTTTTAATTGGCAAGGCATCGTTTTCAATCAAACCCAGCTCTGCCGAGTATGCTACTGGATACTTTGTGCGATTATCGACATAGTCCTCGTTCATTTTGTAGATTTGCACTGTTGGATACTGTGAATAAATCTGACCCTCCACGAAATTCTGCAATACCTTAGGCACCCAAACATAGAACCTGATTTGTCCAGCGGTGGAAACAATCTCGAACGACAGATGCTCCTGCACGCCACCAGAGTTGTGTAGCTCTTGCTTATCGCGTAAAATCCCATGTAGACTTGCAAATAACTGTTCGGCAGCTAATTCTTTTTTGTCGTTTTCGCGGGGTATCTCTAGCATCAATAAAACAGAGTCGACGTTGAGAACCTTTAACTGATTTAACTTTTTGTAATTTCGATAAGTTAAAAATGCCAATATACCCACCACGGGAATCCAGAATATCGGCATCAGAATAAAATGTATTACTGCTTCCATGGCTCTATTTTATCATACTTCAGCTTAGTTTTGAACATCGGCCAAAACGTAAGAATTCCTCCCGATTTTCTTGAATAGTTTCTTGTTTTGAAGATTAAGCAATATGGTTGTTTCCTTAACTTTGCGTACCTTTAGAACTTGCTTAGCAATCTCTTCTCTCGTCATGGGAGCGTCGGCTTTTTCTAGAATCGATTTAATGATATCTGAAATAGTTCCCTTCTTGTAGCCCCAGGCCGAAAGAGCATAGATTCCTCTGCCGATTAATACAAATCTAGGATCCTTAATTAGCTCGTTATGGATCGCTTGAACTGTGACGTTGCGACGCTTAAAACTAGACTCTTTGATGGCTTTTGCAATCTCCGAGAAGTGCATCGGCTCCTTTTTTGCCTCAAGTATGACGTAAATCTTGTCGCGAATGTTTTTTGGATTCACTAGTGGCCATTTCGCTAGGCCCCATACGCCATTCAGCGTTGCCAGGAGCTTTGAGACCGAGGCAATGGCTTTAATGTGATCGGGGTGCTCGTAATTTAATTTCTCATCCAATTCATCAATAGTCATTGGTTTTTTATTGGTCTTAATAATGGAAACCACTTCGTCCACGCGCTCTCTTATTACCTTACTATTACCATATTCAGCTATGCCAATCGCGGCGTAGTATTTCTCGTTTTCCTCAACAATGGTCAAATTTTTTGCAAAAGTTGCAATATAATAAATGCCTTGCCGTTCAGCTGCAGTGGCGTCTCTGCCATACACTTTGTTGGCAATATCTGACAATCTCGCTACGCGCCCCATTTCGGTCAAATTACGTACCAGAATTTTCTCGGCAGCAGCTATTTCGGGGATTTGATTTTCTTCTGCGGAAATTTGAAGGTGAATCAAAATGGCTTTTTCGAGTTGACGCACTCTCTCACGCGTAATAGACAACATTTCACCGATTTGTTCAAGAGTTTCCTTGCGGCCATTCAAGCCAAATCGACGCGTAATGATTTCCTTTTCGCGGTCTTGCTCAATTATTTTGAGGCTTCCGGTAATTGCTTTTTTGAGAGTTTCCGCATTTTGCTCCATTCAACTATTCCTTTTATTATATCTGTTAATATTGTGAATTTGTACTATAATATCATATGTTTACATAAATGTCAACTACGGTATTATCCGTTTCCTCACATTATTGTAGCACATTTTTTACAAATATAGAAAAAAATATTAAAACATTAACATTTTAGCATTATATTTTAAGCCTTCTTGGAGGTTTTTCTCTTCGCCGTAGTCGTTCGAGTAGTCTTTTTGGTAGTTTTTCTAGCTACCTTTTTGCGTCCACCGCGTGTCCCGCGTCGCGTCGTTTTGGGCCTGTTTTCCAGCATTTCCCTAGCCTGCTCTATGGTAATTGTCTTGGGATCAGTTTCTTTCGGAATTTTTACGTTATTGCGTCGACCTGGACCTTTTACATACGGCCCATATGCGCCATTAATAATCTGTATTTCGCCCCAATCAGCAATCATTGAGTCGATTTTCTTTTGATATAGAGGCAAAGCTTCTTCTAGAGTGACCACGTATGGGTCCAAATCTTTCATTGGAATATTATATTTTCCACCCTTAAGATATGGTCCGAAGGGCCCATTTGCCGCAATTAACTCCGCCCCATCCGGTGCCTTACCGAGTGAACGCGGTAAGGCTGGCAGGGCTAATTGCTTAAGAGCTTGTTCTAGAGTCACAGTCTTCACGGATTTTCGTTTCGGCAAAGGCGCAAACTGTGGCTTTACACCAGCTTCTTTTTCGTTGTCTCCAAGCTGAATAAACCCACCTGTTTTCCCCACCTTGGCATAAATCGGCTTACCGTTATCTGGGTGATGCCCGAGCAAACGTGCGTTATTGTAGCGTTCTACGCCGTTGGCTTGCAATACGGTATCATGAAATGGTCCATAGAAGTCGCGGAGCATCTTAACACGTTCTAATTTCGCATCCGCGACAAGATCCAAATCTTTCTCGATATTTGCCGTAAACTTATAATCCACGATATTCTTGAAATTATCAATTAAAAATCCAGATACCAATTCACCAATCGGTGTCGGTATCAGCCGTCCTTTGTTGGCGCCATATTTTTCTTTGATGTTACTATGTGAGACTTTGCCCTTGATGGCCTTCAGTTCTACAATATCGCGCTCGGTGCCTTCTGACTCGCCTTTTTCGACGTACTTTCGAGCTTGAATCGCAGTCATAATCGACGCATAAGTCGATGGGCGTCCAATCCCGAGTTCCTCCAGTTTCTTTACTAGTGAGCCTTCGGTATATCTTGCTGGCGGCTTGCCGTAAGTCTGCCTTGCGGTTAGCTCCAAACAATCCATCTTGTCGCCCTTTGTTACCTTCGGTAGCTCCAAGTCCTTTGACTTCCCGTATACTTTGAGAAAACCATCAAAAACCACAACTTCGCCTTTGGCTGTAAACGAGTTTAAAATGGCTTCTCTCGGGGCGCGTCCAGCCGGCCCGTCGCCACGGGCGGCTGGCGCTACCCCTCGCGCTGCCGCGCTCCGGACCCCCTTCGATAAGCCATTCTCAAACTCTTTCGCAGCAAGGTGAATTGTAGTTTTAGCGACTTTCGCATTAGCCATCTGGGTAGCCACCGTACGAGACCAGATTAATTGATAAAGGCGTTTTTCGTAATCGTTTTTCCCTGCTTTAGTCTTGAAGACATCAGTTGGACGAATTGCCTCGTGCGCCTCCTGAGCTGATGCATCTTTAGTCTTGAAATGTCGTACTTTCAGGTACTCTTTTCCAAACGTCCCCTCAATATACTTTGCGATTGCTCCAACTGCCTGAGATGATAGATTCAGTGAATCGGTTCTATGATAGGTGATAAGACCAGCCTGGTATAACCCCTGTGCTGCACTCATCGTAGTACGCGATGCGAACCCTAGCTTGCTGTTAGCTTCAATCTGTAATGCTGCGGTTGTGAACGGTACTGGATTCGCCTTCGTTCCTTCTGTTTCTTCAACATCTTCCACCTCAAAGTCCGACTGTGATAATAATTCAAGTAGTTTGTTCGCTTCGTCTTCAGTTTCAGGAGCTTTACCGTCGTAGTTGGCTGTGAATGTGGCGCTTTCGGCAGTGTAAGAATCAGGTGTTTCGAGGGCTTGCGTGACCAACGGGGAGCGAGTGAGCGAGGAGCCCCGTAACGACGGGCGCGACGAAGCGTCCCGAGAAGCACCTGATTTTACACTGCTGGCAGTAAACTCACCGGTAATCTTGAAGTTAAACTTGGAATCAAACTTCTCGATTTCTTTCTCTCGTTCCACGATTAATCTTAGAGCCGGTGATTGCACACGCCCCGCCGATATTGCTCCAGGAACTTTTTTACGTACTATATCGGATAAATCGTATCCTACCAGCATATCTAGCGTTTGTCTCGCCTGCTGTGACGAGACCATATTCATATCTACTGTCCGTGGATTCTTGATAGCATTTTCGAGTGCCGGTTTCGTAATCTCATGAAAAGTGATCCTGGCCGTGTCTTTAGGCAACTGTAGCACCTCACATAAATGCCACGAAATTGACTCTCCCTCGCGGTCTTCATCGGTCGCTAGCCAGATTTTATCGGCTTTTTTGGTTTCTTTCCTAAGCTCGGCAATAATAGCTTTATGCCCCGGATCAACTTCGTATGTTACGTCAAAAGTAGCCTTGTCAACCTTCGTGTCTTTTCGAATATGCCCAACCGACGCGAGTACCTTATAATCTGAACCGAGGTATTTTTCAATCGTGTGTGCTTTTGCCGGACTCTCTACTATTACCAAATTTTTTGCCATATCACACATTATAACATACCATACTTTTTTAACAAAAAAGGACTCAGGTAAGGGTGGGCATCACCTGAGTCCTTTTTGGCCCTCTAACGCTTCTCTATTCTATACCGGGGAGACCCCGGAGCGTAACCCACCTCACACAATATTGGGGCCCGCCGGTTAGAGGGATTGCTAAGCCTTCGAAAGTTTCCTTTCAAAGTGGAGGTAATACTTATAAACTTAAAACCATTAAGAAATTTTAAGCCCGAAAGGGTTTCAAAAGCTCGCAATTTCTGCTATACTACGAGTAGTATAGCGAAATTATAACTTATTTAGGTGCGGTGTGGCACGTTTTTTCGTACCAACTGAGTCAATTATATCACAGGAGGAAAATTATGTCAACACCTTTTTCACACTTTTTTACAAAAATCAACCAAATATCACCCCTGGAACACGATTTTACAGAGGTGTTAGAAGCCATTGCGCTTAAGCCTAAAACATTGTATTCTCGTGGTAAAATGCCAGAAAATGTGTCAAAAACGCCCAATCAAAAACCCGAACAAACCCGAACAAAACGACCCCAAACTGTTGCCATTGTCGGCTCAAGACACAATACTAGGTATGGCGAAGAAGTTGCCTATAAGCTAGCCTACGAGCTAGGCAAACGTGGCGTAGTGGTCGTATCTGGCCTCGCGTACGGTATTGATAGTATTGCACATAGGGGCTGTCTGGCGGCACAAGGTATCACAGTAGCCGTCCTTGGTACGCCTATTAATCGTATTTATCCTACCGCTCACACGGATTTGGCGCGCGAAATCATAGCCCATAACGGTGCTATCGTCTCGGAATACGCTCCGCGCACGCCGGAATACAATACGGCGGACTTAGCACCTGGCGAGTATTATGACGAATCCGGCAAACGCACCCAAGATCCCAAGAGTTCGTTCCTCTACCGCAACCGTCTCATTTCGGGCCTTTCTGATATTGTGGTTATAGTTGAAGCTGCCGAGCGGTCGGGCTCACTCAATACTGCCACTCATGCTATCGAACAGGGCAAAACCGTCTTTGCTGTCCCCGGCAACATTACTAATCCTTACTCTCAGGGCTGCAACAAGCTCATCAAACAGGGAGCAATTCCCTACACCGGTCCAGATGATGTCTTACGTGAGCTATTCCCGGAGGACTATGTCAAGAAACATCGTAAACTTCGTCAACGAAACCTCATTGGCGATACGGACGTCGAGACGCTCATCCTGGTATCCTTGTCTCAGGGTCTTCGCACTGGCGAACAAATCATGCAGGCCACCCATCTTCCACCAGAGTCTTTCAATCAATCTATCACTCTTCTCGAGATTAATGGTAGAATTCACTCTCTCGGCACCAATCATTGGAGTTTAGCCTAACAATTAGTTCAGAAAACCCTTGCATTATTATTCCGTTTATGCTATCATAGTTACAACTAAAAGGTTATACAACATGAAAACGAACAGAAAAAACATTTCACAACTATTTACAACAATTACCGCAGTCTTGAGCACTACATTATCCGCTCAGGTCTCGGCTCTAACTTATCAAAACTCTACAGATGTTCAATTCACCATTAACCCCTCCATAGGTATATCCCTCTCATCTTCTGACTTGATTATTGACAATTTGGCACCTAGTAGTAGCAGCGACAGTAATGTTATTACAGTCAATGTGGCCACCAATGCCGAAAATGGTTATTATATGTCAGCCACGGCTGGCACTAGTACTGGCAACACTAATCTTGCTAACCCTCTCGATAATAACCACATGTTTACTAGCCTTTCCTCTAATGTTGCTACCCTCAATGCCATTCCGGACAATCAGTGGGGATATTCCTACTCTACGGATAATGGCTCCACCTGGATTAGTGGCAGCCAAGGCAATACCAGTCTTGGCTACAATGGCCTTCCACTAGACAATGACGATAGCGGTGCGACCGGCGTTATTCTGGCTAACACGGATTCTTATTCCAATGCTGGCTCCGTCAAGTTCAAAATCGCCGCTCACGCCTCCCCCACTCAAGCTAGCGGCACTTATACCAATACTGTCAATTTCTACGCTGTCGCCAACCCCGAACCACCTCTGTCACTTCAGAATCTATCCTTAGATCAATGCCCCACCGACCCAACTATCGCAGTAGATTCACGCGATGGCACAGAATATCATATTCAGCGTTTAGCTGATGGTAGGTGCTGGATGCTGGATAATCTGGCATTAGATATTGTTGAGAAAAAAGATGTGTTGAATTCTACTAACACAAACGCCTCAGATACCACACTTGCTTACCTTAAAGGTATAAACACTGGTACGACCTCCGATCAATACCCTACCTCTGGGGTTGCATATTTTGGAACTTCCACTTATTCTATTCCGCAAATCAATATATCAGATAAAGAGACGATAGGTAAAGAAGTCTCTGCTACTGGTGCTGGTTTTTATAAAGTGGGAGTAAGATATAATTTCTGTGCAGTTTCTGCTGGTTCATACTGCTATGGTGACGGGACCTCTTACGCTGGCAGCCCCACTACGGACCCAGTGCCAAACTCAATCAGAGATATTACTGAAGATATTTGTCCAGCAGGATGGCATGTACCGACTATGAACGCGGTTGCTAATAATCTCGGCGAGTATAATATCTTGAGCGAAGCCATGGGGAATGATATCGTAAGTTTAACTGGAGAAGCCGCCGCTGCCTATAGAAATGCGCTTAGTATTCCTACTCCAGACAATATGTACTGGATACACGCATCCACGTGGGAAGACATAAGCAATTTTCGGATGCTTTGGTTTTCTACGGCTAACGTATATATAGAGGAATCCAATCCGCGTAATGGGGGTGTTCCAACTCGATGTATCCTTAGCAACTAACCAAATACAACTGCCCAAGTCAGCTGAATTAGAGGAGTTATGTTGCGTACAGGCAAACTGTGTATCTATTAGTAGAACAAGCCTTAGCTATCTAAGTAATCACCTCATCAACCTTCTCGCAAATCTCCGCTAAAATCCCCGGTAACTCTTCCTTCTCTTCTAGTGTAAACCTAGACAACACAAATTCTATATCTCCTAGCTTCCGACGCAACTCGTCATTTCCTGTCCCCACTCGAATCCTCTGGTAATCAGTGGTCCCCAGCGCCGCATCAATGGATTTTAGTCCATTATTCCCTCCAGCCGAACCAGAAGCGCGATATCTGATTTTGCCAAACTCCAAGTCAAAATTATCGCAGATGACCAAAATATCAGATAGCTTAATCTTGTAATAATGCACATAATCCGCCACTACTCGTCCGGTTTCGTTGTAGTATTCTTGTGGTTTGATGTATATTACGTCACCTGAGCGTTCCCAGAGCGCACCAAGTCTAGGCTTGTCGCTCCATTTTAGCCCCCGAGTCTTAAAATAATAGTCAAGCGTCAAAAATCCCACATTGTGCCTCGTGAAATTATACCGATTTCCAGGATTACCTAGCCCAACAATTAACTTCATACTGCATATATTATATCAAAAAAACACCCCGCTATCAAAAACGGGGTGCAAAGTGTGTAATTATGTCTGCAAGCTTCCAATTTCCTCGATGACTTTTTCGTAGTTCCGATTGGCGATTTCCGCTGCCTCATGACGCATGTTGTCGGTCAAATGAATATTAGCGCAGCCATCCCAGTCATAGTAAATCCTGCGGGTAAAAATCAAACCGTTCTTCAAGCGTTTTTCTGGTGAATTAAACTTGATCTGATTCACGTCACCGCAAGCGACCAGCAGCGAATTCCTCGCTGGTCTCGTGATGAACGTTTCCATCTCGTCAATCACGATACGCTGTGCCTCATCTACGATGATAATCGCATCTTCGAACGAGCGGCCCTGCGCCTGCTTATATGGTATTGCCATAAAGTAACGCTTATAGATGTAGTCTACCTGCTCTTCGAGTAACTCATGGTAAGTCTTTGAGCTGCCGCCATTTCGCCCGTTACCAGTAGCACCATTCGTCGTTCCGGATGTCTCTTTCTTGAGGTAGAATTCCGACGCACTGGCGCCATCGAAGCCATAGGCTTCAAATTCCGTCTCATACTCCTCATCCGACCGTCTATGTCGGCGCTTACGTTTGGCGATGGGTTGTTTAGTATCCTCGAAGGAGCCATCATTTGCCACATCCCCATACCGTTTCAGGGTCTCACGTTTTTTCTTGAACTCTGGTGTTTGAGCCAAATACGATCGGATCGCATCCTTGCAGAACGCCACCATTGGTTCAAGCTTCTGTTCCTGATTGCCTGGCAAATAGCCTACGCCATTGTCGGAATTCACAATTAAAACTACCATTGAATACTTACCAGCCCTCAACGCTTTGATGGAATGGCGTACGATCTGGTAGGTTTTGCCGGTTCCGGCCTTGCCGGTGACCACAATCACACTGACGCCGTCATCATTCATTGCGTCATAATAGGTTGCTATGCCAACGTTTGGTGGCGTTTCACCTTCGCGTTTAATGAATCTCAGCGGATACAGCATCTGATTGGCCTTATTGTAGCGCGCGACATTAGAGAAAGGCTCGTTTGTAGCGAAGTACGCCCTTGGATAGGCGTCGTTTTCTGGTGTCATTACGACATACTCATTCGCAATCAGCGCGGGCTCACTCGGCAGATAGTGTTCGAAATCCTCCTTCGACAGCTTTTGTTCATAGTAGAAGCTTTCGAACATCTCGGCTGGCACCGTCAACTCGCGTAAGCCCGTAAATGGTGGTCTCTCGACGAAACTATAGGATCTTGATCTCACACCATACTGGTCGGCTTTTGATAAGAGCGCATTGTCGTTGGTAAGTAGCACAACATCTCTCCTGGCATTACTTCTCTCCAGCAACTCATTTACCGAAACAGAACCGTCCACTGGTAAACCATCACGAATCATAGTCGCCGCCAGAGCGGTCACTACAATCCAACCATCATGGTCGTTTTCGGCCGGTGTCCACGGCAGTGAATTCTTGAATCCTTTGTGTAGTGGCAGAATGGAAATCGTTTGGTGTTTCCAACCAGTCCGAATCGGTTGCGCCAACTCCATAATGTCCTTCAAGCGTCGTTCTGAGTTGGGAAACAGTTGTTTTAGTCTTCTAAATGCCTTCCTGGCAATCGAACGATTAATCGTAAAACCATCCTTGATTTGATTAAGCTCTTCAAATACGGTTTCCGGAATAATCAGATGCGCATTATCCAGGCTAGGACGAAAATCCAGTGGCGGTCGCCACTTTTCGTCGTTTGCGTCATAGATGACATCTACGCAGGACAGAATGAGGTTCGTGTCCAGTACATACCATTTGCGTTTTTCACTCGGCAACCATACAGCTTCTTTGCTCTTTTCAATCTTATCGGTCGCTCTCTCTACGAATGTCTTCAAATCGTCCACTATTCCCTTACTGGCGTCAAGCACTTCCCTTTTTTGCTGTTTGTCCTCTTGGTCGCGTTTTACTTTTGCATCGCTCCGATGATACACGTATCTCCCTTTCGACATTATCACACCTCCTTATTAACGTACTAGGCATCAAATCGTCACCCACCTGCTAATAGCCTCAAACCAAAACGTGGGCTCCTGCCCACATTCTCATTATATCACACCAAATTAGAAAGTAAATCTATGCATTATATTATGTCATACTATGGGCATAATGTCAATCTTGGTCATCTTTTTTGGCGTTATCACTACGGTAGGAGAACATAATCGGCGTTCCTACGAAAGGGTATTTTTCGCGAATCTTGCGCTCCAAGAACCTTTTCCATGACCAATGCAGCAGTCCCAAATCATGCCCATGCACCACGAACCACGGTGGGCAAACATCGGTCTGCACGATGTATTTTGGCTTCGGGCGTGTGTTTTTGAGCCCAGCCGGCGGGTGCGATACAATCGCTTCATTTAGAATCTTGTTTAAATCTGCCGTTTTTACCTCAGTATGACGCGCCTCATCTATCTCGAGTGCCAACTCAAACAACTGCGTCACATTTTCACCCGTTTCCGACGAAGTCAGTACGACCGGTGCATAAGGCAAAAAATCATAGTCTTTCTCCAGTTGATCAATCAAAAAATCCGCCGCCGTGCGATTGCCGACGTTCTCCTCACCGAAGTAATTAGTCGGCTCGGCATTCTCTAGTAAATCCGATTTTGTCACTACCATAATGATGCCCTTCCCCGCCTCGACAATCTGCCCTGCAAGAGATTGGTCAAGTTTGCTATGCGGCTCAGTCGAATCAACTAATAGGCAGCAAATATCCGACTCTTCAATCGCTGCTAGCGTGCGAATAGCGCTAAATTTTTCAATTCCCACCTCGCGTTTGCCTGGTTTGCGTAGCCCAGCAGTATCCAGTATCTCTAGTTCCCTACCCTTATATTTCACCTGTACACGATTCACATCTCTGGTCGTTCCCTGTTTTGAGCTCACAATCGCCTGCTGTTTCTTACCGAGCGTATTAAACAACGACGATTTCCCTACGTTTGGTCGTCCAATCAGAGCAATCTTAAGTGGAGGTTTGGGTAGAATGGCTGGATTTTGCTCACCGAAGGGGGTCCGGAGGCTGCCAAGCCGAGGGGTAGCGCCCGACCCCCGTGGCGCCGGGAGCGAGCTACGCGCCCCGAGAGGAGCAAAATCAGCCATTCTACCCAAGATCTTCTCCTTAAGCTTCTCTATACCTTGCCCAGTCGTAGCGGAGGTATAATATATATTCTCCGGTGCAATTCCGAGCGCGCGGAATTCCTCGATCGGCAGTGATTCGCCCAAATCGCATTTATTCAGTACCAGCAGCACTGGTTTGCCAGAGCGCAAGGCATCCTTGGCAATTGTGCGGTCGCGATGGTCGAAATATTTCGAAGAATCAAGGGTTACAAGGATAATATCAGCAGATTCGATCGCGTCTTGTATCTGTTCCTGGATGGACGCCTCAAAATCATCATTGGGGTCTTTGAGCCCAGCCGTATCTACTAGAATGAAAGTGTCGTCAATCGTTGCTACGACATTATCGCGTGTGGTTCCCTCTTCACGAGCCACAATAGCAATATTCTGATGTGCCATGCGATTCAAAATGCTAGATTTCCCTGCATTGGTTTGTCCGATTAGTGCTACGATTGGTAATTTTTTCATAAACATATTGTACCATATTTTTCGCAAAATTCAATCTGTGTGCGCTAAAACAAAACACAACCCAAATTGTTGTAAAAACTACAACAGTATTTTTCTTGACACCCGCGCGCGGGAGGGGGTAGAATTAGTATAATGATTATGCTACTATTGAATCAAAGAAAGGTCATACAATGAAAATGAATAAACTAATTCTAACCCCACTTAGCCTAGCCGGCTTCACTATTCTCGCTGGCACTATAC
>JAZTZQ010000064.1:0-12023 GCA_045637565.1 Candidatus Nanosyncoccus sp.
CGCGGGTTCAGGAAATGATCCTTCACAATATCACTATATACCCAATCTTGTCCTTCAGTCATAATATCTATTGTACTCAACTTCCAAGGAATGGTCAATAAATACTACACTTCACCAATCAGCTTAACAGATTCAGCTTCTGGCAATTCTTCCACATTCTTCAGCTTACGTTCAATCGAGCGTGAAGTAGTTTTGGCAGATTCAATTTTATTAGCTGATTCCTGTAACTTCTTTTGCACCCCTTCCAAAAGATCCGAGAACTTACCAAACTGCGTTTTCACTGCACCGAGCGTTTGCCACACCTCAGCCGATCGCTTCTCAATCGCCACTGTCTTGAATCCCATTAAAAGTCCATTCAGCGCCACCGGTAAAGTCGATGGACTCGTAATCGATACGTGATATTTTTGTCGAACCTCATCTGACAAACCAGGAATTCTCAGAATCTCAGCGTAAAGCGATTCAGTCGGCACGAACATCATCCCAAAATCCGTCGTCATTGGCGGATCAAGGTATTTTGTCGAAATCTTCTTGGCCTGCTCTTTCACGTCAGTCGCGAGAGCTTTTGAAAACTTCTCAATCTCAGCCTTCTCGCCATTATCATACGCCGCAATTAAACGCGAATAGTTCTCCACCGGAAACTTCGAATCAATCGGTAAATACACCAAGCTTTCGCTATCTTTCCCGGGCATTTTAATCGCAAATTCCACCCTATCAGAACTGCCCTTCTTAGTAATCACATTCTCCTCATACTGTGCTTTATTCAAAATGTCCTCAATAATCGCACCTAGTTGCACTTCACCATAAATCCCACGTGTTTTCACACCCTCCATTACTTTTTTCAAATCACCTACGCCAGTTGCAAGATTCTTCATCTCACCTAAACCCTGATATACTTGTGTCAATTGTGTTGATATCGACTTGAAACTCTCATTAAACCTTTTCTCGACCGAAGCTTTCAACTTCTCGTCGACAGTTTCGCGCATTTCCTCTAGGCTTTTTTCATTACTCTGACGCATCTGCTCAAGTTTCTTTTCGTTACCTGAGCGTAGCAATTCAAGGCTTTTTGTATTACTATTCTGCATGCGTTCCAAATTCTCCGATATCTCTTTCCGGTTCTCGCGAAAATTTCGGTCAATCGCGGGGTTAATCTTGCCCACTTCACCTTCAACCCGAATCAAACGCTCCTGTATTGCCTTGAAATCCGCCACCTCAGCCTTATCAGAACCCTTACGCAGCAACAATACAATTACTGCAATTAATAGTATTACTATCATTACCCCCATCACACCTAAAAATATATCCATAAAACCTATTTTAACATAAAAGTCTTAATTCGAAAAATCTAAAATTCACTTTCAGCGCTTCGCTTGATAGTGACATAAGTAATAGCCCCCGCACCCGCTACTACAGCAGCAGCCATCGCTAGCTCGCCGGCACCAAACGTATCATCTGTTTCAGTATTAGTAGTAATAGCATTGGTTGTCTG
Organism: Candidatus Nanosyncoccus sp.; assembly: GCA_045637565.1. GTDB lineage: Bacteria > Patescibacteriota > Saccharimonadia > Saccharimonadales > Saccharimonadaceae > Nanosyncoccus. The sequence goes on from JAZTZQ010000064.1 coordinate 1,487, forward strand.
CGATACGCCAAGTGGTGATTCGTGACTAGCAGAGCCGTTATCCGACGAGCTGGTCGAAGCTATATTATCATTCGAAAGAGCATTATTAGTATTTCCGCTCATTTGGGCTGGACTAGCCTGAGTACTATTAGTGCCTTGCTGACCAGAACCACCGCCGTTACCACCCGTCACAGTCATGGCGGATCTAAAGGCTTGTACTAAGTTTATGTCAGAATTTGGATTGCTCATGTACCAGTTGAGAATATCAGCATTAGTCTTGACATATTCCATCATGAAGACAAACTTCAGGTTATTAGAACTTGACTTTTCCTTGTAATACCGAGTTCTATCATACAACCCAGACAAATTGGTAATTTCATATTCTTCATATCTAGCTTCATCCGGTACGCCGAGCAAGCCTTCGAGGAGATACGCTGTTGTACCTGTACGGTCGGCTCCAACGCGGCAATGGAAGTAAATATTTTTTGGATCGTTGGCGCTTGTGATATCGGTCATGATATCAGTTACGGCTGTCCAAGCTTTCATGTAATTAGATGAGGAATTGTTTTCATCACCAGAATTGTAATCGAAGTTATAATGGACCACTGGATCCCATTTATAATCGCTCAGTTTCGTATCATTTGCGTATTCAGAAGGATCACCCACATCATATTGCTTATTAATGCCAAGATTATAAAGCTCGCTCGCAGGTGTGGACCATAGTCTCTCTCCACGGAACAATCTACCATAGGCTAGCGTACCGGTTACGGTCTGATTATTGCTGTCAGTGTATGAAACCGGCAAACCACCGAGATCACGGGTATTACGATTTGCGCTAAGTGCAATCGGTCTTCTACCGTTTACGGATGTAGCTGTCACATAACCATAAACCGTACTATCATCGGCCTTCTCCCAATAATAGGTTTGTCCAGGAATCATATTGTGGATGACACCATCTGTAGCATTCGCGTATGCAACTTGGGAACCATTTTCATCATCAAGATAAACATTAAGCGCTGCACCGATCCTCGTGTCATATGCTTTAGGTTTCGAACAGTCATATGAGCCATTAACCCAATTAGTGAGCGCAGAAAGCGGCTTCGTTGCATCACTATAACTAGGTATCGAGCATGAATTATCTTCAAAATTGTCTTTAATACCTTCCCAGAATTCCTGCTCGCTAAGCTCACTCGTATCTCCCCAAGTCGAGTTATTAATAGGTGAAGCCTCATTGAACGTGGTGATATTGATTGGACTTGGTACCCAGCTATTAATAAGCGTTTGATATCCTTGGAGAGCATCATTTGCAATATTGAATACCACAGGAGTATCAGAAGAATTATATACCCACTTCGCCACTAAGGTCACATCGCCAGTCGGAATATATTGAGTACCGTCGCTAACTAGAGTGTTTCCATCATACCAGCCACCAAAGGTGTAACTCGAACTTGGCGCAGTCGGTGTCGGCAAAGCCCCCACTGGGTCACCAGCCGTGATAGTATAGTTAGCTTGAGTGCCATTAGGCAGAGTACCACCATTTGGGTTAAGCTCAACATTATAAGTATTCTGTATACCCATTCTGATATACATATCGGTTAAAGTACCCTTAAGATAACGTTGCGGAGTTTCATTGTCCGAAGTTGCTGCCGCACCGAACCAAACTCTGGTATCAAAGCGGTGTGTATTACCACTCGTATCAAAATATGTCGTAAGATTCCCACCATTAAAGGAATACTTCAATACGCCATTTTGACGAACAATCTTAACCGTCTTTAGACTTGCTGCGGTGGTTGTAACATCAGTTGGTGTACCGCTACTCCATTTAGACGTAAGTTGGAAATTGGTACCATTCCTTCGTAGGACAAATCCAGGATAGTTGAGCCCGCTATTTTCATACTTTGAATTAACCAAAGTTGCTTGGCTCTCTGATTGTGAACTTGTGGCATATTCTACGACAGTAAACCCAATTTCGAAATCCTTTTGATAATTTGTAGTATTGAAGAGCGAAACACCAGTATCCACCATCTTCTTTGTCTTATTTTGCGTACAATAATCACCAGAAATTACAGCGTTCCCATTGAATTCGCAAGCGTTAATCTCCGACCAAACAATTGGTAGACTCGAGGTATCTTCCACCCACTTCGCATAGAAAGTAATATCATCCTCTATTACTTCATCAGCATAAACTTCGTCATAGAAAGTACCGTCATCTGTATACCAACCGAAGAAGCGGTGATTGGTCTTAGAGGCAGTCGGAAGTGTACCCACCTCATCACCATCGGTCACGGTCCTAGTACTAGGCTCACTGTTGTCAAGCGTACCGCCGTTGGCATTAAACGTCACTGTGAAATCTCGAGCAGATGACAGCACATCAACTTCTAGCGTCTTAGTTAAACCAGAATTCGTGCCAGTCATAATAATATCAACAGTTCCTACGCTTACACCAGTCACCACGCCAGTAGAGGAATCAACCGTGGCTATACTGGTATCATCAGAGCTAAAAGTGTATGGCTCTAATGAAGCAGAATTACTTACCTGTATCGTAATCTGTCCACCGGCTGGCACTGTTAAATCATTATTAGCAATTATTGCATTAGTCACATCTAGCAATGTAGGAGTATATTTCTCGATTAATTTGTATGGCACTACGATAGTTGGACGTACCATACTGGTACCTGAAGCGCTTGTACTCACACGGCGATTACCACTCCCACTATGAATACGATACTGAGTCGTATTTTCCTTCATTAGCCATAGTGCGGATCTACCAGTGTTATCATAACCAGCAGTATGTTCCATAAAGTAATCACAGTCTAGTAAGACATTAGCCCCCTCAAGTTGAGCGACAGTCTTACCGCAAGCCGATGCAAGCTCGGCGCGTGTCGTAAATCTTGCTGCTTTTCCGGTCTCTTGTTCTATGATACCAGGATTGTCCCATGCTCCGCTAGTGTTTGCCGGAAGTTGTCCGAGAGCATCATCATAACTATATAGAGTGTCGTCACCAGTACCTGGAGCCCAAGCACCACCATAGTAGCTATTCCAAGCCACCAAGACTGCGTTATTATTGCCATCTTGACCTACATAATAGAACCGTTCACTTGCCGAACTATAAGTATCATCATAATCCACATCACAATTATAGGCATCACCACTCTGCGGAGTTGAGCTATTAGCAATCTGTCCATAGGTCGATACACCGCTATTCGGAGATACCTTTGTAGCAGAGTGAAGATTTGCAGATGAAGTCTCTACTTTACAAACAATCTTCTTATACTGAGCATGATAAGTTTCACCGTCAGCACTTGGCGTAGTTGTGCCATCTACAGCGGTACCACCTGTCGCCTCAGTAAACCAACCCATGAATACTTCATCGGTACCACTTGGAGTTGGATCGGCCGGGATATTGCTGCTGCCAATTTGCTGCCCAGCAGTCACAGTCGCACTTGAATTGGGATCACCATTATGTGGATTGAAATAAACTGTATATTGAACTACTGGCACCGTCACCGTTACAGTTGCAATCTGATTAGTAGTGCTAGAAGTAGCACCCGTAATCGAAATATTTGTCGTACCAGCTGCCACTGGTGTAATTACACCAGTTGAAGAGTCAATCGTTGCTACATTTGGATCACTAGATGAGAAACTGAAGCCTTCGAGATTAGCTGCGTTGGTTACTGTAACAGTCGCAGTACTGCCAGTAGTTACCGAGATATTGTCATCTGCCACCGTAGCCAGTGCTACCGTCCCGAGCCATTGCGCATGGTAAGTGGTATCACCGCTCGGTTCGGTACTACTCGAAATCTGTGACCCACCAGTTGCAGCCGTGAACCAACCCTGGAACAAGTGATTCGTGTAAGTTGGATCGGTTGCGGGATATGCACTACCAAGAGCATCACCAGCATTTACAGTCTCAGTCCAAGAAGCTGTCTCATTATGTGGCTCAAAGGTTATCTCGTATGAAGTAGGTACTACAACATAAGGCTCCACATACTCAACCGGAACATCAATCGTAGCACGTGCGGCATTTGCAGAAGTACTACCATTATGCGTCCAGTTAACACTCCTGGTATGAATCCTATTTCCAGTATTGGCAGTTTGCTGCTCTAGCCAAATGCCATCAGTCGTATCAGTGTTTGCGAAATTGGATTTTTCGAACAAATACAAGCTAGCAGTATCAAGAGGAGTAGAAGGAGTTAAGCCAGTTGTATTACCAGCCCATAATCCATCTGAAATCTCAGGGAAAGTCATGAAACGGGCAGCCTTACCAGCGTAAGCGCCAGTAGTGTGCGTTACAAGATGTGGATTATCCCACACTGGCACCAGAGGATTCTGTTGATCTAATTCGTAATTTGGAAGTAGTGCAATCGCTGCATTATAGGCTACGCTTGGATTCAACTCACCCGTACTATTATCTGGCATATTTTTGTAATGGATAAATTTAGCGTTGCCATTCTCGGTGCCGAAATAATAGAATCTTTCATTTTCAGAATCATATGTTCCATCATAATCAACATCGCAATCATAAGCAGCACCATGCGTCTCTTGTGCCTTGCTCACCAAGTGACCATATTCTATATTCGCATTACTAGCCCAACCAGCTTTACGACAACCATTATTGTTAGACTGATTACAAGTTTCGGAATGAAGTGTAGTTGCAATTCTACAAACATAAGTAATTGCAGTCCAATTAGCATAATAGTAAGTAGCCGTAGTTCCACCGAATACAGTCGAAGTAGTAAGTTGAGTACCACCACCATTCTGCTCGGTATACCAACCCTCCAATTCATAACCATTTCGCGAATAGTCAGGTAAGCTATCCAGCGACCCACCGTCAACTGCATTTCTTGTAAATGTTGCCTCTGTTCCATAATCCGGATCAAATGTCACCACGATAGTAGTCCCGACCGTCACGGTAATTGTCCGTGTGTCACCAGTCTTTGAGCCAGTCATCGTAATCGTTGCAACACCAGGGGCAACAGCCGTAACAACACCAGAACTGTCCACCGTGACAACTGAAGTATTACTGGAAGTAAACGAATACGGTTCCAAATCAGAAGCATTGGTTATTTGAATCGTCTCAGTATCATTTACGCTTAAATTAATAGAAGTATTAGTAATCTGAGCCTCAGAAACCGACTTATACCAGTGTGCATAAAGTGGCGTATCGGCTGTTGGGGTAAATGGTGCTGTTTTTTCTTCGCCGCCAGTCGCAGCAGTCCACCAACCACCGAAAATCCAATCCGTTCTGGTTGCAGTTGGTAATGTCGTAATCGAATTGCCATCTAGCACCAAATAATGCGAAACAGCAGAAGACCCACCATTCCCATTAAAAGTAACCTCATGCAAATTGTCTTCATCAAAATTACCTAGTTTAATGTACATATTACTAAGCTCACCCTCAAAGTAACGCTTTACCAGTGTACAGCCTTCTGTACAATTTACATTGTCAGGATATGCACCGAACCAAGCCGTAAGACCAAATTGTTGCGTAAATGCAGGATTTGGACTTGTCATATCCTGGAGTAATTCTAATGGTCCATTATCAATGCTAGTATATATCTTTTCGTCAATTCTAAGGATTCTTACGTCCGTACCACCAAACCCACCATCCTGGGGCGTCTTTACTACGACTTTATCGCCATTCAGTGGAGTTGAAGTATAAGTAGATTTTATTTCAAAAGAGTTACTTGTGCTAAATTTACGCACCACTATACCAGGTGATTTTCCATTATAAGGCGAACCAGTCACCGATGAAGATAACTTGTCATTAAACATAGTAGACTGACTATCGGGCTGTTCATTATATACGTATCTATCAATCGTAAAATGTACTTCATAATCCTTCTGATAATTATCATTACTATAAAGCGCAATGCCAGTATCAATATATTTCTCTGTCGAATGGTCAGAACACTCAGAGCCAGAAATATAACCATTATTTGTGTCTTCGGCTCCATCAAATATACATTTCCCCATCTGACTCCAGACCGTCGGGAATGGATCGGTTACCCAAATAGCATAAAGCGTGATATTTGTACCATCAGCCGTCTGGTCAATTGGATAATCGGCCCCAGCCGCATAGGTCGTACCAGTACATTCATCGTTTTGAGTTGTTTGGTCACGAGTCGGTCTAACATCGCACCAACCACCAAAAGTCTTATCAGCCAAAGTTGGAACTGCACTACTAAGCGTTCCATAGCTATCCGCCACTGGCGTGCCGCCATCAATTTCTAGCGCTTGGGGGTTAGGCGAAGGCATACTGCCTGCCGTATTGTTAGCATTATCATCATAAGTTATATTATATACAATCGAATTAGCCACAGCAGTCAACACATACGTATTTGAATAAGTTCCAGCCGGTAAAGTCGTATCAACTCTCGCACCAAACGAAAAAGTATATGTATTAGCCGTGCTATTTGCAGCTGAAGTCTTATCAATTACGTAACCTTGCCCAGTAGGAGCTGGCATAAAATTAGTATTACTGATAGTCGTATCAGTTCCACCAGTACTCGATATGTATTGACTCGGCTTAATACCCCACTGATTATTATATGCAGAATTCGAACTAAAAGTTTGAGTCGAAATTTCTGAAGCAATCGAGGTAATCTGATCATCGTTACTATTAAGCAGACTAGTACCATTGCCCATCCTTAGAGATAATTTATAACCAGTAAAGTTATCAGTAGTCACCGACAAAGTAGCATTACCAGACTCACCAAAAGTACCTTCCGTCGACGGCAACAGGTCAACAGAGAGTGAACCGAATTGTATCGACATCGAAATAGTGCTCTCTGTCGCTGTAGCAAAAACAGCACCAGAGCAAAAACCACAAGCGCAAAAAAGACTCAAACACACCATACACAAGACAGATAAAACCCTCCTACCTTCTCGCATGGTATCCTCGCAGTTTTATCACTTCTAAATACACTTTATTTTTACTCCACTATTTTTATATATAACCATTATAGTGCATATTTTTTTATTATGCAAGTGCTAAAACAAAGGACACAAAACCTTTTCCACAAACTAAAAGTATGTTATAATAATCACATGCCGTGATAGCTCAGTTGGTAGAGCAGCCGCCTTGTAAGCGGCAGGTCGCCAGTTCAAGCCTGGCTCACGGCTCCATCAAAAATAGCCCCGAAGGGCTACTTTTTTATTTATACGATTAATAATTTTCTGGCTTAATTTCGAAGTATGCCTGCGGATGTGCACACACCGGACAAACCTCAGGCGCCTCCTTGCCAACCACGATGTGGCCACAATTTCGACACACCCAAATCATCTCACCATCACGCGAAAATACCTTCTTTTCTTTCACATTTGACAATAGCTTCCGATATCGCTCTTCATGAGATTTTTCAATCTTAGCCACCTCCTCAAATTTGATAGCCAGTTCTTCAAATCCTTCCTCGCGTGCCGTTTCGGCAAATCCTTTGTACATATCCCTCCATTCATAATTTTCGCCATCCGCCGCCGCTTCAAGATTAATCTCAGTATCTTCGATAGCACCACCATGCAGTTCCTTAAACCACATCTTAGCATGCTCTTTTTCATTTAATGCGGTCTCCATAAAAATCGCCGCAATCTGCTCATAACCGTCTTTTTTTGCTTTTGATGCAAAATAATCGTATTTATTACGCGCCTGACTTTCACCCGCAAAGGCCGCTTTCAAGTTCTCTAAAGTCTTAGTTCCATCATATTTAGTTTTCATATTATTTCCTTTCTCTTAAATTGCTGTGTAACCGCCATCCACCGGCATAATAAGCCCCGTCACGTACGATGCTTCTTCCGAAGCCAAAAACACGGCCGCAGCATCCAGTTCTCCAGGTTTACCATAACGACCCATCGGCACATGAGTTTTCGCAAACTCTTGAAACCTTGGCGTATCTAACACTTCCTTAGTCAGCTCTGTTTCGAAATACCCTGGACAAATTGCGTTACATGTAATCCCCTCTTGCGCAAGCTCAGCCGCCACCGCACGCGTAAAATTCACCACTGCGCCCTTCGAAGTATGATATGCGATAGTATGAATTTCAGTATTTCCGACCAATCCATACATCGAAGCAATATTAATAATCCGCCCGTAATGGTTCTTCTTCATAATATTAGCAAATGCCCTAGTCATCTTGAATACACTCGTCTCATCCGTCGCAATCGTAAAATCCCATTCCTCATCAGTCATTTCAAGTACGCCTTTATCTTTCGACGAACCGGCACAGTTGAGCAAGATATCAACTCTTCCAAATTCTTTTTCAACTTCTTTTGCAACCTCATTAATATTCTTAGAATCTGTTACGTCACACTTATAAGCCACGACCTTAGTCGCACCGGCTTTTTCTAGCTTCGGTTTAAATTCCTCCAGGCGTTCAACCCTTCGTGCCAAAATTACCAACGAAGCTCCTTGTCTTGCAAAGGCCAGTGCCATCTGTTGTCCTAAACCAGACGAAGCACCTGATACAACCGCAACTTTATTTTTTAAATTAAACATCGTTTCTCCTTTCTACTAAAACTATTATACCAAATCATGTTACAATATTTATAATTATGGCCAATCAAACTCTCAAACGCGAACATAAACCACGCAATCGGGTTATCGTCCAATCGGGTTATCTATTTATTGCAACCAATTTCTTTCTGGGAGTGTTCAATATCATAATTGGTATGCTAGCTGGCTCAATCGCCATTACATCTGACGCCGTACATAGTTTTATCGATTCAATTACTGGCTTCTTAATTATCATTAGTGAAAAACTATCCTCACATCGCAAATTCGTCCAACATCGCGCCAAAATCGAACGTGTCACCACCATCATAATAGCCCTCATTATCATAGCTGCCGGTTTACATATCATAATAGAATCTATCGAACATCTAATTGAACCAGAAGCCCCAGAGTATTCAATTCCAACTATCATAGTTTTACTTGCCTCCATTGGTATGAAATATCTACTTGCTAATTATCTCAAACGTACCGGCCACACTCATCATTCAAACGTATTAATAGCTTCCGGAGCAGAAACCATGAACGACACGTGGATTAGCGTTGCAGTCTTGTTTTCAACAATCTTTTATCTAACTACACATCTAGATATCGAAGCCTACATCAGCCTCATAATCGCTTTCCTCATCATCAAAGTCGGTCTAGAGTTTATTTTTCCTCACCTCACAAATCATCACCACCACCATTTAGAATCAAATCCAGACCACGATCATTGTAAAGATCGTTAATCTTTCGAAGTTTCGACGAATGCTTAACTGGTTCTGCTTTTTTAGTTGGTTTAGGAGCAGACTTTGCCACAGGAGCCGTCATGGGGGTAACTACCGCTGGGGAAGCCTTCGAAGCAACAACGGGTCTCTCGAGATTTGGCCTAACTGCCTTTGATATCCTGTCCACTGGTTTTCGAAAAATCAAATCCACCTCCAACACTTTCCCACTTGGTCCAAATGTCGTCGGTATATAACCCAAATAATCATAGCCTTTTTTCTCAACATATTCAGTAATTATTTCACGATGCTCTTTAATGTCGGCATTAATCAACTTGTTATTGGCATACTTTAATCTCACAAACTCCATTTGATCTGCTTTTCACCATCATATCACATGTTACTCCTTTTTCAAAACCAAAAGCCTTATACGCTAATCATCACCACACAATACAATAAATAATAGACTATTCAACTAAACTGTCCAGAGGAAGCCACTGGGCAAACCCAAAAAGACCCTGGGCACCAACACCGTAGCGATAAAACCTAGTTGACAGATTTACAAATATGAGATATAATTTAGTAGTCTCATTCGAAACTACAGTTTTTGAAAAGTGAACATTACAGAAAGAAGGTGAAAAGTATGAGAGGAGATTACGATATCCCCCGCACTAACTTGAAAATCGAATTCGACCACAATCGCGATGACTATCATGGAGGACATGGTCTTCACTGTCACGTAGTAGAGGGACGCACGCGAATCGCATCCGTCAGTCTGGAAACAATGTCGGTTATGGCAGGCTCATTAGATGGCAAAGAGGGGAGACTGGCCATGGAATGGATTCGCGACAATGCCTACACCCTTAGGAGCGACGCCGAGTATTGGCGCGACAATGGTTCCGTTTGGCAGTAAACCCGATTTTCCAAGTGTCACCTCAGCCCCAAGGTCAAACCTTGGGGCTTTTTCTAGGTAGCGAAAACAAGAAAAAACGCCGAGATGCCAGCTTTTAACTCAAATAAATGGTGCTGGAAGTAGGACTCGCTCGGAGTGACAGCGACGACCGAGCCCTGCTTTTTTGAGCATTTTTGAACAAAAAATGGTGCTGGAAGTAGGACTCGAACCTACGAAGCCCGAAGGCGAGAGATTTACAGTCTCTTGTCATTGCCGCTAGACGATTCCAGCTCACCATATATTATATATAATATAGTCAAAAAAATCAATGTTTAAACAGTTTATTTTTCTTAGAATATGTGATAAAATAATCATGTGCCGCGATAGCTCAGTTGGTAGAGCGCATCCATGGTAAGGATGAGGTCACCGGTTCAAACCCGGTTCGCGGCTCCATTTTTA
>JAZTZQ010000065.1:0-13227 GCA_045637565.1 Candidatus Nanosyncoccus sp.
CCCCGATTTACTGATTATTCATAAAAATACCACCTCATTTTTATCGTTTTTAGGTATCGGTTTTTTTACGTACTCTAGACCTCCCCAGACCCACACTTTTGTTCAGTAAAATGCTTGTGGAAAACTCCACCAAAAAATACAAAAAATTGTTCAAAAAAGTATTGACACCAGCGTTTTCGAGCGCTATAATAGAGGTAACCTTTGAATAAAAAAATTATTCAAAAGGTCAAAAATAAAAATTTAGCCAAAATAACTCCACACTCTACAAAAGACCGGTTTTCCTCGCAGTTACCGGTCTTTTTCTATGCCCGAAGCGCAATTATTATAGACAGGAAAGAGTATCCATTTAAAGATAAATTTATGATAGAGCAGACGAAAAAACCGCCAAGACGGCGGGTTTTAATACGAAATCTGGTGGAGCTGGCGGATACTGCCTCCGCGTCCGAACCATCACTGGGACTTGAATCTACGTGCATAGTTTTCTGTTTCATCTTGGTGTAAATTAGCAGCTGCAGAGAACGAAACTGCTAAATACCATGGCTAATTGTCGTGTTGTAAAACGCCGCTTAAACAACCTTAATCCCGTCGTATGATAATTCCAGATCTACGGAATCTCAATCTGAAACCAGCCTATCATGAAATCAAACTAGGCATATGCTGGCATATACATGACATGCGCAGTCTTAGTGTTTTTAGCACTTATTTAATACTTACGGTATTTAATCGGCACGCATCAAATCTGTTAATAATCCGTCTAAGCTATGATCAGCCCCAACTGTTGTTAATTTTACCATAACTGATTAAAAAACACAACACCAAAGTGGATTGCGGCTTCGTTGCAGAAATTGCCCAGAAGATATAATTCCTTCTGAATGAGCATTGAACGAGCCAAGAATTATTGGATAGTTTTTAGGAAATTTGACGAGCGAACCCTCATCCGGCGTGAGACAAGCAAATTTTCGTTAAGAAAACTATTCGATAATTCATGACGCGAGTGAAGCGCGAATGAAAAAGGAATTATATCTTCTGGGCACATTGTTGTAATATTTACAACAAATCGAACAACAAAATAGAACAGGGAAAAACCAGGTCAAGTGTTGTAATAATTACATCAATAAAAATGAACAAATCTATTGCATTTTCCAAGAAAGTGTGCTACCATTAGGACAGTCGAGATGACTAAACAAAAACTAAAAACAAAGGAACTTTAAAAATGAAAAAACATAGGAAAACGTAATCTTTGGCGGGCGAAAAGGTAATTTCTAGCCATAAATTACAAAATACGAATTACCTAGAGCTCCGCGAAAGGGAACAAAATTCCAAATAGCGTAGAGCGCATAGTTAAATCTTTCGTTAGCACCTTCTAAAATACATAAACAAGAGCGAAAGGAAAAAACTATAAGGACAATGCTTCACCTAGCGTGAAGCGGTCAAAGGGAAAAGGCGGATCAGGTTGCGGTCAATAGTTAAGATTTAAGAGCCGGATAACCCCCGCCTTCTCTCCATATTTACTTGGGGCATTAAGTTATGCTATAATATAGCCATGAAGCATAACCGTATTATCTACAGTATTAGCATTATAGGACTCGCAGCTTTAATCTTGATGCTAAACTTTACTTCTCCGACCGAAATCGGTCCTTTCGGGGTTTTATTATTTTTTACAACAGTCTATATCACCTGTGTAGGTATTTTCACCCTGCTTCTGCAGGTTTTTTTGCGTACAGCCTTCAAGCGCAAGGAACTAAGTAGTAAGGACTGTCTGTATGCGGCTATTCTCGCATTTGCCCCTATCATGCTTCTAATGGCTCGTTCGTTCGGCGCTATCAATTTATGGACAATTAGTCTAATCCTAATCTTCATTTCTTTGGCGGAATTTTTAGTCAAAAAACGTATTTAGTATGTTATAATGTGCTTATGGATAATGGTCAACACGCAAATAATCCCAAGGATCCTTTCGCAGAGGGTATAACTGCTGGCGTTGGCACGCTTCCCGAAATGATGAATCAATCTTCCGATGTTGATCTTAATACCATAAATTTTGACGAAAACAACCAAGACAATCTTTCTGAAAGAGGAAGCACTACGCTTGATGCTATGGGGCCACCAACAGATAAAACCGAGCTAACATTGTCTCTCGCGAATCAGTCAGCTTCTCAGCTAGGTCAAGTCGTTGATTTGACGACTCCACCCCAAACACATCCATCTAATGAAGTCAAGCCGAATCTCCAGCAAGAAGACACCTCGCTAGATTCAACCATAGCCCAACACATAGCAGGTGGCAAGCTCGGCGAGGGCGATGTCAGCTATCTCAAGAACAAAACAGAAGACTTGGTAAATGACCCTGCAAAGCTAGGTGAATTCGTCATGAAGGCCCGTCGCGCAATTACTAACAGACTCCCAGGAGACTCAAAATGAGCACAAACGTATCTGTTTCTGTATTTTTTACAACAATAAGGAGGGCAAGCTAAAATGCCAGAAACTTGGGTGGTGATTCTGGTAATGGTAATAGCTGCCATTCTCTTGTTTGCTATCATTTTTGGTTCCAAAATCTCGAAGCTTAGAAAGGCTAATAAATACGAACGCAGTCTCAAGATGGTTGCACTTTTAATCCATCTTCCACCAACTACCGACGATATTGAAGGTGGTGGCCGCGATAAGAGAGATATTACGGAAGAAGCCATCTCTAAAGCCCAGGTGATGTATTCAATTCTTTCCTCGACGACTGTTAATGGATTCAAAGCCGATGTCTATGGCCAACGGCACTTTTCGTTTGAGATTATGGCTAGCAATGGCATTATTAGATACTACGCTATAGTCCCTCTAGAACTAGTAGAAACAGTCAAGCAAGCTATTCAGTCTGCGTATCCTACCGCTCGCGTCACCGAAGCTGACGAAGAGAATATCTTTGAAGGTGGTGGAGGCATTCATGCCGTAACAGGGGCCGAGCTAACTCTTAATAAGGAATATTACCTCCCCATCGCCACCTACGAGGACACTAAACGTGATGCCCAGATGGCGCTTCTCAACGCTTTGTCTGGCGTCAAAAAGAATGAAGGGGCTTCTGTTCAAATTCTTTTTCGTCCTGCACAAAAAAATTGGTCAGAAAAAGCCAAACAATACATCGAAGCTACCCAGAAAGGAGAGAAAACCAAAACAGTTGGCGGCGGAATTGGTGCTTTTGCAAGTGACCTGATTCGGGCCCCTTTCGAGGTTCCAGGCGAACATGAAAAAACTGAACAGAAGGTCATTACTAATATCAAACAAAGCGAAATCGATGCGATTGCTAACAAAATGAAGTATCCGGCATTCGAAACACTCATTAGGGTTATAGCGAGTTCGTCCTCATATAGTCGTTCCGAGGCAATTATGAGCGGTTTAGTTGCGGCATTTTCGCAATTTACCTCTGCAGAATACAACGGATTCAAGGTTAATACCATGAAAGAACCCAAAAAGCTGGTGATTGATTACTCTTTTAGGTTCTTTCCGATTAAACTAAGGTCCAGCATCTTAAATAGTGTGGAATTAGCATCTATTTTTCATTTACCAGAACAATCCTCCATTCCAAGTTCATCTGTAGAGCGCCAGTTAGTCAAGCAAGTAGATGGCCCCGCCAAACTTGCCACAGAGGGGCTCTTCCTCGGCACCAATGAGTATAGAGGCAACAAAAAACCCATCTATCTTCAAGAAGAAGATCGCCGTCGCCATATGTACGTCATTGGCCAAACTGGTATGGGTAAGTCCGTATTCCTTGAGAACCTCGCCTTCCAAGATATGTGTGATGGTCGCGGTTTTGCCTTCATTGACCCTCACGGCGATGCTGCCGAGGCATTGCTAAAACGCGTCCCAGAGGAACGCATCGACGATGTCATCTATTTCGACCCCGCCGACATCGAACACCCCGTCGGTATGAATATGTTTGAATACACCACTGAAGACCAGAAAGACTTCATTGTCCAAGAGGGAATTAGTATGCTTCAATCACTCTTCGACCCACAGAACCAGGGCTTCTTCGGTCCCCGTGGTCAACACATGTTCCGAAACGCCGCCCTTCTTCTTATGTCCGACCCCGCCGGAGCCACCTTTATTGATATCCCTCAGTGTTTCACTGATCCTGAGTTTGTCAAATCAAAGCTCAAATACGTCACCGATAAAGCCGTATACGACTACTGGACCAAAGAGTTCCCAGATTCGCGTAAGTCCAACGACTCCGGCGAGGTCATTACCTGGTTCGCCAGTAAATGGGGCCCCTTCATTGCCAACACCATCATGAGAAACACCCTCGGCCAGGTTAAATCCGGTTTCAATATTCGTGAGATCATGGATAATAAGAAAATCTTCCTAGTGAACCTCTCTAAGGGTCGCCTCGGCGACATTAATGCCAACCTCCTCGGTATGATTTTCGTCATGAAGTTCCAACAAGCCGCCATGAGCCGTCAAGATATCCCCGAGGACCAGCGTCAAGATTTCTGTCTCTATGTAGACGAGTTCCAGAACTTCGCCACTGATTCCTTTGAGTCTATCCTCTCTGAGGCTAGGAAATACCGCCTCAATCTTATCGTGGCCAACCAGTTCATGACTCAGCTTACAGACAAAATCAGGGAAGCACTCCTCGGTAACGTTGGTACCATTATCTGTGGTCGTATCGGTGTCACTGATGCGGATCTCATGGTTAAAGCTTTCACGCCCACCTTTACCGCTGAGGATCTCACTAAGACCCCTAATCACGCGGCCGTAGCCAAAGTCATGATGTTCGATATGCCATCCGCCCCCTTCACCATTAATCTGCCACCTCCGATGGGCGAGCCCAATGACGAACTAATGAAGTCCCTCAAAGTTTATACTGCTACCAAGTACGCCAAAACTCGTGCTGAAGTTGAGCAAGAGATTCAAGACCGCTGGAATTCCGCCAACAAAGCCAAAGAAGCCGAGTCGGTATCATCCCCCGACGAAAACATGCCGCTAGAGCCCACAGCAGACCTCCAGGACGCATTTTCCGACGCGAGCAGTATAAATACCGCTTCTGATTCCAAAACGTCTCCTAGCGGCTCTGACGGGGCTTCTGGCGGCTTTCTAGATAAGTGGCTCAACAAACAAGACGATTAGTAGAATATAAAATCTTATTCAAGTGAGCATGTGACGAACCCAGGTTATTTTTACAACTTTTCCTCATCCGAGGCGAATAAAGTTACAGATTTGCGAAGCAAGTCTGATAACTTGATTGAGACGAGGATTGAGCGAAACGTTGTGAAAATAACCATGGCGTGAAGTCATCGCGAACTAGAAGAAGATTTTATATTCTAATTAATAGTACTTATCTGTTGCAACCTCTTAACTATACCAGGTAGCACTTTCATCACATGCTTAACATCTTCAGTGGTGCTTTCAAGCCCGAAAGAGAACCGTATCGACGAATGCGCCACCTCAGCATCGCCCGTTTTCGCCATTAGTACATGTGATGGTTTTGTATCTCCGGCGGCACACGCCGATCCAGTCGAGACGATAATACCCTCTGCATCCAAATATAACTGGATCGACTCCCCCTCCGCCGCTTTGAAAGAAGCATTGAGGATATTTGGCAGGGAAGCACCAGGAGTAATATCGGTATTTAATGAGCTTCCCGGGATTTCCTCTAGAATTCTCTTTGCTAGGGAATCGCGCAACTTCCGCACCTCTGTATCATATCGCACCCAAGCTTCATCTTCTAGCACTTTGGTTAGAGCAGCGCCAAACCCCACAATCCCCACCGTATTATAGGTTCCACCTCGTCGTTTGTGCTCTTGGTTACCCCCAATAATCAGGGACTTAAACGGTACGCCTTTCCGTACATATAACGCCCCCACCCCTATCGGTCCACCTAATTTATGGGCTGAAAAAGTCGCATAATCCAGTCCCAATTTCTTCACGTTAATCGGTATCTTACCTAGTACTTGTGTTAAATCAGAGTGCAAATATGCCTTTCGTCTATCTGTCACCAGATTATGTCCCCAATCATCCTTCATCTCAAACAACGGTGAATCACCATACTTGCTTCTGCCAATCTTTGGTATCTCGAGAAACTCACCCGTTTCATTGTTTGCCATCATATAAGAGTACAATTCCGGTATATTTCGCCCCCGATATACCTTAGCCGCCTGTATAATCGAATGATGTTCCAGAGGTGACGTCTCGATTTGACATCCATCAAAAGTGTGCATTACGGTATTATTCGACTCCGACGCTCCCGAAGTAAAAATAATCTCGTCAGGTTCCGCCCCAATTAGTCGCGCCAACAATTCACGCGTCTTCTCAATCTCATTCATCGCTAGATGCCCAGGAGTATGAAGTGCTGACGCATTGGCGTAAAACTTCTCCTCTGCCTCCCGCATCGCCTCCCTCACCTCTGGTAACATTGGCACCGTCGCCGCATAATCCAGATATGTCATACCTTAAATTATATCACGACAATACCAACTACCTATTCGTTACTTTAATACGCTTGCATTTTTTCGCCTTAAGGTGTACAATAGATAAGTATATTTAAGAAGAGGTATATAAATGGCTGCAAAAGCTGAAGAATATGATTCATCTGAAATTCGGGTGCTTGAAGGGTTAGAGCCCGTCAGGCTACGTCCAGGTATGTATATCGGTTCTACCGGTTATGATGGTTTGCACCATCTGATTAAAGAGATTGCCGACAACTCCATTGATGAAGCCATCGCTGGTTTTGCTAATAGAATAGACATTACTATTCTGAAAGATGGCGGCATCAGAGTCGACGATAACGGTCGTGGTATCCCAGTCGATATCCACCCCAAGACCGGCAAATCCACCCTCGAGACAGTGCTTACGGTATTGCATGCCGGTGGTAAATTCGGTGACGGCGGTTATAAGGTGTCATCTGGTCTTCACGGCGTCGGTTCGAGCGTGGTAAACGCACTTTCCACCCATATGGCGGCCGAAGTCTACCGCGACGGCAAGACTCATCATATCGAATTCGACCTCGGCAAGCCCACCTCTGAGCTTCAGGTCACCAAGGGCAGCCCGCGTGAACACGGTACCTCTATTACTTTCTATCCAGATCCAGCTATTTTTAAAGAGACTACCACTTTTGATTACAACTGGGTTGCGAGTTATGCGCGGCACCAGGCCTACTTAACTAAAGGTATTTTAATTACTGTTTACGATAAACGCACTGGTGCCAGGGAATCATTCTATTTCGAAGGAGGCATCAAGAGCTACGTCAAGCGCCTTAACCAAGGCAAAGAGCTACTTTCTGATGATATTTTCTATGTTGACAAACAGGTGGGCGACACCGGCATCGAAATCGCTCTCCAATACAATGATTCCTTCGCCGAGACTCTGAAACCATTTGCAAATAACGTATTGACACCTGATGGCGGTATGCACGTAGTTGGTTTTCGTAGTGGGCTTACTCGTACTGTGAATGATTATGCCCGCAAGAATGGCCTCCTCAAAGAGAAAGAAGACAACCTCACCGGTGATGATATCAAAGAAGGCCTCACCGCTGTTATTTTAGTCAAACTTCCAGATCCTCAATTCGAAGGTCAGACTAAGAACAAGCTGGGTAATCCAGAAGTACGTGGTTACGTTGATAAAGTCATGACCGAGTATTTTGGGTATTATCTTGAAGAGAATCCTGCGATTGCAAAGAAGATTGTAGGGAAAGCCACTCTTGCCGCCCGTGCTCGTAAAGCCGCCAGGGCAGCACGCGACAATGTTATCCGTAAAGGGGCTTTTGATGGCCTCAACCTCCCTTCTAAGTTGGCCGACTGTTCCTCTCGTAGTCGCTCAGAGTGTGAACTCTTCATCGTCGAGGGTAACTCTGCTGCCGGTTCCGCCAAGGAAGGTCGCAATCCTCAGATTCAGGCTATCCTACCATTGAGAGGTAAGGTACTCAATACCGAGCGTGCCAGACTCGACAAAATGCTTGCCAATCAAGAGCTCGTCTCCCTTATCAAGGGTCTCGGCGTCGGTATTGGTGATCAATTCAACATCGACGGGCTCCGTTACGACAAAATCATCTTCATGACTGATGCCGATGTCGATGGTCTTCACATCGCCACATTGCTCATGACTTTCTTCTTCCGTTATATGCCGCAAGTTATCGAGACTGGCCACGTCTATCTAGCTAAGCCACCTCTATTCGGATTAATCAAAGGCACCGGCGCCAACCGTAAGATTGACTACGTTTATGATGAAATCGCTCTCGAGAACAAACTCACCGAGAAAATCGCCGAGAGAAAGAAGGCTGGCACCAAGATTGACGAATCTCAGGAGAGATTCAAACAAGCCGGCTACACCGCTCAGCAACGCTTCAAGGGTCTTGGCGAAATGGACGCCAAACAACTCTGGGAGACCACTATGGATCCAGAGAACCGCATTTTAGTCAAAGTCCACGTCGAAGATGCCGAGAAAGCCGACGCCGTATTTACGAAGCTCATGGGAGACCAAGTCGAACTCCGCAAGAACTTCATCCAAGCCGGCGCTGCCACTGTTAACCTTGATGATTTGGACTTCTAAGGGAAGGAGATAACATATGAAAGACGACAAGAACAAAGACAACAAAGACGACAATCAGAAGTCTCAGGAAATGCCTTCTGAGGGATCTGTCGGAGGTTACGACCGAGACGGAAAGGGCGCGAGCCCCGTAACGACGGGCGCGAGCGACCCTGTGCCCGAAGAAGGCATTTCTGAGACTTCTTTTGATGGCATTGAGGTCAAGCCTGTCGAACATACCATGGAAGACTACTTCCTCCGTTACTCGATGTCCGTCATCGTCGACCGCGCCCTTCCAGATGTCCGCGACGGTCTGAAGCCAGTCAACCGCCGTATCCTCTTTGCTATGAATAAAAACGGCTGGAAACCACCACACCCAACTGTGAAGTCTGCCAAAATCGTCGGTGACGTCATGGGTGCCTACCACCCACACGGCGACTCCTCTATCTATATGGCGATGGTCAACCTCGCCCAACCCTGGAAAATGCGCTACACTCTAATTGAAGGTCAGGGTAACTTCGGTTCTGCCGATGGCGATGAGCCAGCCGCCTACCGTTACACCGAGGCTCGCATGGACAAAATCGGCGTCGAACTATTGGCTGACATCGAGAAAGACACCGTAGATTTTCGTGATAACTTCGATGGCACCACTCAGGAACCAGTCGTCCTTCCAGCCGCACTCCCGAATATCCTCTTAAACGGTCAGATGGGTATCGCCGTCGGTATGGCCACTAATATCCCTCCGCACAACCTCGGAGAACTAGTCGACGCCACTGTCGCATTGATTGATGACCCCGAAATCACTCTAGACGGTCTCATGAAGCACGTCAAAGGCCCAGATTTTCCAACCGGCGCCGAAGTTTACGGTGGTGCACCGATGAAACAAGCCTACGCCACAGGGAAGGGCTCAGTTACTATTCGTGCTGTTACTAATATCGAAGAGCGCAAAAACGGCCGTTACAATATCGTGATTACAGAAATGCCTTATGGTGTCTCTAAAGAAGCCTTTATCGAGAAAGTTGTCCAGCTCGCTCAAGATAAGAAAATCACCCATATCGCCGATGCTCGTAACGAATCTGCCCGTGGTAAGGTCCGCGTCGTCGTAGAACTTAAGAAAGACGCTTTCCCTAAGAAAATCTTGAATCAACTTTATAAACTTACCGATTTACAGACAACATTTCATTATAATATGCTCGCCCTCGTCGACGGCATCCAACCCCGCGTCCTTGGCCTCAAGGAAATTCTCTCTGAGTTCATCAAGCACCGCCAAGTTGTAATCAGAAGGCGTACTGAGTTTGACCTGAGGAAAGCCAAAGAGCGCGCCCATATCCTCGAAGGTTTGAAAATCGCCCTCGATAACATCGACGAAGTCATCAAAGTTATTCGCGCCTCTTATGACGACGCCGACAAGCAACTCATGTCACGCTTCGGCCTCTCCGAAATTCAGGCGAACGCCATCCTGCAGATGCAACTTCGCCGTCTCCAAGGCTTGGAGCGCGATAAAATCGAAGAAGAATTGAAGCAACTCCATGAGCTAATCAAGAAATTAGAAGCCATCCTTGCTTCTGAATCTGAAATCTTAAGAGTTGTCAAAGAAGAGCTCATCGCCCTGAAGGAAAAATACGGTGACGAGCGCCGTTCCAAGATTATCAACCACGAAGTCGGCAAATTCTCCGAAGAAGAACTTATCCCAGAGGAAGAGAGCGTCATCTTGCTCACCTCTGAGAATTACATCAAGCGTGTCCCGCAAGCCGATTTCCGCCGTCAGAATAGGGGTGGCAAAGGCAAACGTGGCATGACTACTAAGGAAGAAGACGTCATCGCCCAGATTATGACCACGAATTCTCATGATTATCTGTTATTCTTTACTAACCAAGGCCGTCTCTTCCGCATGAAGGCTTATGAAGTCCCACAGGCTTCTCTTGCCGCTAAAGGTACCGCCGCTGTCAATATGCTTAACATGCATCCCGAAGAGAAGATTACCTCTATTATCAAGCAAGGCGAAGCCGGTGCCAACGGCTTCCTCTTTATGGCTACTAAGAAGGGGACTATCAAGAAATCCGCTATCAAAGACTTCTTTAATATCCGCAGTAACGGCCTCATCGCTATCAAGCTAGACGCCGGCGATGAACTCCGCTGGGTCAAAGAGACTACAGGTGAAAACGACATCGTGATTAGTACTTCCGCCGGTCAGGCTACCAGGTTCAATGAGAAAGAAGTCCGTGCCATGGGTCGCGCCGCGATGGGCGTCCGTGGTATGCGCCTCCGCCCGAAGGATGAAATCGTCGGTATGGACGTCATCACTGACCCTAAGCAGAAATTACTTGCCGTCTCCGCCAATGGTTATGGTAAAGCCACTCAAGTTTCCAACTTCCCACCCCATAAGCGTGGTGGCGTAGGTATCAAAGTCGCCGCCGTGACCGAGAAGACCGGTCCGTTAGTCGCCGTTCATACTCTAGACCCTCTGGCCAAAGAAGTCATCATGATGTCCACCAAAGGTCAGGCCATCCGCGTCGCTGTGAAAGAAATCCCAACCCTTGGTCGTGCCACTCAAGGTGTCCGCATCATGAAGATGTCCGAAGGCGACACCGTCGCCTCCCTCGGCATCGTTCTCCCAGAAGAGGAACCCGAAAACGATCCGGCAGATAAGAGCTCCAAATAAGCCTAATCATTTTTAGTAAAACACTTATGATAGCATTTTGCGTTCAAAGGGGTTGTAAATTTCTTACATCTGTGCTTTAACTCCCTACAATAACCTAATATAAGGAGTTAAACCTATGAAAAGAAAACCTTTTCAATCAATATTAACTGTATTACTCGGCGCTGGCGCACTAGGTGGTGTACCCTGCACAGCACCCTTGACCTACGCCGATGCGCATCCGGTCACACCAATGACGGTCCTAGAGGAAAACGGCACTACCTGGTGGTCGGTCGAAGAACTACTAAGTTTTAATCAAGAAGTAGAAGCCGAGAGAGAGGCCGAATGCGGCGACAATCAGGATTGCCGCATGGAGTTTGGTTGGAGTATGATTGAGCGTGGCCCCAAATATAGTGCCCTAAACAACCTACTAGAGGGGCAATTCTGGGTCACTTCAGTGAATCCAGCCGCAGAAACGGTGAAAGTACTCTTTTTCGATGACGATATGATGCTTCGTCACATGGGGATAGAAGAAAAGCTCGAAATCGAGCATCTTTATCTTGGTTGGTTTGATGAGTGGAGAGGGCAAATCTATAATTATGATCACGACGGCTTTACTAATGGTACTACGCCAGGCTCTCATCCTCTGTATGATAGTACTACGGAGGGTGTTGACGCTATTGTTCCTTGGCAGGAAAGCGAGCTATCTGTCGCCGGTGGTGGTTTAATCTACAATACTACCGGCAAACTAGATTATGCCCTGTACGCTAAGTATAATATGTTTAATGCTCAAGGCCACTTTGACTACTCAAGTTGTTTAGGCGCCCCGGATTACCAAGAAGGCATGGAATGCCAAATGATGATCTCCGGTGACCAATGGATTTCTTATTTTCCACCTAGAGAGCAGATTAATGAGCCTGAAATTACCAATAATGAGCCAGAAGCCCCCTTCACGGAGCCCGAAATTATCTATGACGAACCGGAAAACCCCACTATAGAACCGGAAGACCCCATCACAGAACCAGAAATCTCTCCCGTTGCGCCAGAAAATCCTATTATGGAGTCCGATAATCCTCTAACAGAGCCCGAGTCTCAGCCCACCACTAACTCTAACGAAACAATCACCGTAGAACTAGAGGACGACATTAATCTGGCAATTAACGAGCTCATTCAGTCTCTTCCATCTGAAACGAGCACAAGCGAATCAACACCGTTCGAAGAAACCAATCCAGTATTAACACAAATCATCATAACCGAGGACAACTCAGTCGTGCCAAAAGCCCCCGAAACAGGGAAAAGTATGAAAACTTCAAATCATAGTATCGAAATGCCGTGGTGGTTCATCGTCCTCAATATTCTCGGCGCACTCTTCATTATTTGGTGGTTTATGCCCATTCGTAGGAAAAATCACCCAAAATCGCAAAAATCTTCGAAAAAAGTATTGACAAAAAAGACCGATTGCGATAAGATGGTATCAGTCTAAAGCTGCGAGTACATATTTTAGGAGTCTTTAGAAATATTTTAACAATTTAGTTGTGCAATTAATCATCGTCAGTTTAATTTTATGTTGAGTTTTCAAACACAACACTAAATCTAGTCTCTGATGTGGAGACGTAGATTTGAGATCAGTTTTTCGCAGATTGGTGTTTTCTCGCTTCGAAGCGCGTCTATCCGACGAGCAAGAAGCGAAAAACGCCAAGATACGGAAAACTGGCTCAAAGATGGAGAGTTTGATCCTGGCTCAGGATGAATGCTGGCGGCGTGCCTAATACATGCAAGTCGAACGGTAACAGGGCTTCACCGTGTTCTTGACACACTTGGCCATCGTGCAAGTTGTTGGATTCGACAGCACAGTGAAGCTGCTGACGAGCGGCGGACGGCTGAGTAACGCGTGGGAACGGACCCCAAACTGAGGGATAACTAGTCGAAAGATTAGCTAATACCGCATATGGTCTTCGGATTAAAGTCTTCGGACGGTTTGGGACTGGCCTGCGTACGATTAGATAGTTGGCGGGGTAATGGCCCACCAAGTCGACGATCGTTAGATGGTTTGAGAAGATGATCATCCAGACTGGGACTGAGACACGGCCCAG
>JAZTZQ010000066.1:0-4454 GCA_045637565.1 Candidatus Nanosyncoccus sp.
AAAAGTTGTCGGAGCGCCACTGGCGCAAATCCCCATTTTTCATATCTACCCATCACATCATTCATCTCCTCTTGCGACATTGCACCATTTATCAAATTCTGATACACGAACTCCTCATAATATTCTCGTGCCATCTCATCGATTTTCCGCTGCGTCATCCGCTCATTATTGCAAAAAAAACTCGAAATTAACCCCACCATTACCATCACAATCGCCGCTACAATCACCCCCAAAACCACTCTCCGTGCCACCACAGCATCACTTTTTCTTCCATATCTATACGACTGTTTCTTTTTAACCATATCCATATTAATCTTACCACAAATCCCGACATATGATAAGATTATAGTATGAGTAAACTATTTAAACGCACCAAAATCTTAGCAACTATCGGCCCATCAACCAACTCGGCCGAATTAATCGAACAAGTCATCATGGCCGGCGTCAACGGCTGCCGCCTCAATTGTTCCCATGGTAGCGACGAAGAACGCCACCAGCAAATCGAATGGATTCGCGCCGCCGCCAAGAAAAAAGGCCGCTCCGTCGCCATTTTACAAGACCTCCAAGGTCCCAAAATCCGCCTCGGTATACTGAAAGACAACCATCTCGACCTTAAGAAAGGCGACGAGCTCATTCTCGAAGCCGACGACCGTTTCGAACACGACGGCAACATGACCGTACCAGTCCAATACAATCTCGCCAGCAAAGTCAAACCCGGCGAACCCCTCTCGATGTTCGATGGCAAAGTTAAAGCCATCATCACTGATATCGTCAGCGATACCGCCATCAAGGTCAAAATCGAAAACGACGGCTTCATCATGTCTCGTAAGGGTCTCAATCTCCCCGACACCGATTTCGGCGGCGACATCCTGACTGACAAAGACCTCCACGACATCGAAGTCGGTAGCGGGGAGGATTACGATTACGTTTCCCTTTCTTTCGTCCAGTCCGCCAGCGACATCGTCAAACTCAAGCAAATGTTGCTATCCCTCGGTTCCACAGCCAAAGTCATCGCCAAAATCGAGACCAAAAAAGCCATCGAATCCGAGAAAACCCTCGAAGAAATCGTCAAAGCCGCCGATGGCATTATGGTCGCACGTGGCGACATGGCCGTCGAAGCCGGCGCCGAAGTCGTCCCCATCGTCCAGCGCAAGCTCATCTCCCTCTGTCGCGCCCACGCCAAGCTCTGCATCGTCGCCACCCAAATGCTCTCATCAATGGTAGATAGCCCAGAGCCCACTCGCGCCGAAGTTTCCGACGTTGCCACTGCCGTCGTTCAAGGCGCCGACACCGTCATGCTTTCCGACGAAACCGCCAACGGCAAATACCCACTAGAGACCGTCAAAGCCATGAAGAAAGTTATTCTCTACACCCAGAACCACTCCCGTGTCGCGCCCATCTCTCACGATCCAGTCGGCGAGAAATCCGAAGTCTACGACGCCATCTCGTCAGCCGCCGCCCACATCGCCGAGACTATCAATGCCGACGCTATCATCTGTCAAACCGCCTCCGGCGTCACTGCTACCACCATGGCCGCCCAGCGTCCGAACCTCCCCATCGTTTCTGTCACCACCAATGAACGCGTCGCCAACCAGCTCGCTCTCTACTATGCTAACTCCGCCTTCGTCCGCCCCTTCTCCGAAGATTTCGGCCTCGACCTTGCCAAAGAACTAAAAGGCGGCTATCTCCAGCTCGACGAAGGGCAAAAAGACCTCGACCTTGTCATCGTCTCCGGCAACCGCGACAAATACGGCACCGACACGATTAAAGTCCGTACAGTATAAAGCATCCGAAATACATAATTAATTCAAGTTTTTGAGACTCTCCCGATTAGAAACCTGGATTTTGCAACGTTTTTTCGAGCCCGTCCCTCGAAAAAACTTGCCCAAAATTCATATTTCTAATCAGGCGCGAGTCGAAGCTAAATTGAATTAATTTGTATTTTGAATGTTTATTTCTGTATGGCTTCAATCCCCGGCAGCTTATTACCAAGCAAGTATTCAAGCGCCGCTCCTCCACCCGTTGATACTAACGAATACGACAAGTTCGGATGCTCTTTCATCAAGTTCTCCACAAATCCCGTCGTATCGCCACCGCATATCACCGTCTCCGCCGACACATGTTCGCCAATCATTTCCGCCGTAATTGTCGACGCCGTCGCATAAGCCGGATCCTCCGCATAGCCCAGTAACCCATTCCAAATAATCGTCTTCGCATCTGTCACCATGCTCGCAATCTTCGCCGTCGACACCGGCCCGATATCTAGCTTCTCCCCCTCACTATTCTCGTCAAAATCTTCCGCCACGTAAATCTTTTTGGATTTTGCTCTATACCCATCCGCCGCAATCTTACCACCTACTACTATCGAGTCGGCCAGCTTCTCGAATTTCTCGATCAACGGCTGTTTATCTTCCACCTTCGCCCCACCGATAATTAGTAGTACCGGCTTCTCTGGTTTATCAATCACCTTCGACAAATTCTTCACTTCCTTCTCCACCAGTAGCCCTGCGTACACCGGCAAAAACTCTTT
Source organism: Candidatus Nanosyncoccus sp. (assembly GCA_045637565.1). Lineage (GTDB taxonomy): Bacteria > Patescibacteriota > Saccharimonadia > Saccharimonadales > Saccharimonadaceae > Nanosyncoccus. The sequence continues at coordinate 2,531 of JAZTZQ010000066.1, forward strand.
CACCGCATCCGTCGACGCATGCGCTCGGTGCACCACCGCAAACCCATCTTGTACATACACTTCCGCTCCCACTGCATCGATGATATTCTTGATAAACTCCGCCGAGTTCTCCTCCTCCCTCGGGTCGAACCGCAAATTCTGCAATAATGCCACCCTAAACGACGCCGGAATCGTAATCTTCTCACCCTGCTTCGGCAAATCATAGAAGCCTACCAAACCTACTTTTAGTAGTTTCTCCAGCACCTTCACCACCGGCGCCAAGCTAAACTCCTTATTTCGCTTCCCCTCCGGCCGCCCGAGGTGCGATAGTAACACCACCCGCTTCGCGCCCTTCTCAAGTAACATCTGAATCGTCGGTACGCTCGCGCGAATCCGCAAATCATCCGTCACCTTTCCATCTTTCAGCGGCACGTTATAATCCACCCGCATGAGTACTATTTTGTCTTTGACTTCTATATCTCTAATCGTTTTCATATACTTAATTATAGCATCAAAAGTTGCCCTTTTCTGCAACTCGTGCTATAATCAGAATATTGAGGGCGACCTGGTGGTTAAGTCCGCGAGGCCAAGCCCTCTTTTTTATTTGCGATATTCAAAAACCCTACCGTCCTTAGTAATTAGAATCATAATCCTAAACGAACCATTTATTAAAAAACAGGATTCTTAGTTTTCGGCGTGTTCATCGGCTTTGAACTGTACCCCATTTAGTAGACAGTCCGTAGAGTTAGGCCATTAGCAAAATAGAGACAAAAATAATCTCTATGGTTAAGCGGTTTCGTAGGTAGCGTTCTCGTGTTCAACTGTTACATTTTTAGTTAGTTCTTCAGTTTTTATTGTTATTTTTTGGCAATGGATAAATACCAGTCGTACAGTATTCTCCAGTAAGTTTTCTCTAAGTGCTATCCTATATGGATTAGCTCGTCTAATTGGGCAGACGAGTCCATATTTTTTCATCAAACGTCGGATTTTCTTTAAATTCATTATAGTTGGTTCTTCCATATGGAGTAATGCCATTTGGATACCTCTAGCCCCTTTGGAATAACCGTGCATTTTATAGGCTGTAAGAATTAGTTCAAAGTCACAATGTTCCTTCTCTTCTAATACCTTGCGTTTGTTTTCTTCCTTTACCCATTTATAATAACCGCTTCTGGAAACATCTGCAGTTTCACAGAGACATGTAAGCTTTGGGCAATTTGTATTAGTATTCTTGGCTAAATCTAATATGTCTTTGATGATTGTATATTTTTGATTTTTCTTGAGATCGTATGAGAGTTTCCCTTGAGCTCGTTGTGAGCGAAGATTTTTTTAGAAAGTCAGTCTCTTTTTCTAAGTATTGAACTTGTTGTTCTAGTTTACCAATCTTATGGATAATATCGGCATTGGTTTGAAGCTGAGTATGGCCACTACCTTTAGTACCACGATAAGGATTCTTGCCTTTTAAGGCGAGATTCTCTCGGCCAGGAAAGGAGTTTTTTACTTGGCTGTAATAAGTTCTAAGCGTAGATATTCTCGTCTCGCCAAGCACTTTAGGACCTATACCTTGCTCACGAAGAATATCGGTAGAAGAACGTCCCTTGGCATATTCGCGACAAAAGTAATTCTTAAATGTCTGTGTATAGTGAACTTGCCGAGATGTGACCTTGATTATGTTTGGATTTTTACTTAGTACACTAATTTGTTCTTCCGTGAGGTAACTCTGTATTCCGCGATAGGCTTTAGGCTTTTTCTTCGTCATTTTATTCTCCTGCAATAAACTTATCGCCATTATAATTAATGACGATAGATCTGCCAAACATAAACGTTTTATAAGTGTCTACTTTCATATAATAAGTAACGTAACATGAGGGCTTAATCCCAATAGCCTAAAATGTTATAATTATTGGGATATCGTGGGCTGGTGTGTCTACTTCAACGATTTTGCGTT